>NZ_JMQK01000015.1:0-120049 GCF_000705355.1 Pseudorhizobium marinum | reverse complement strand
CGCTTCGCTGAACTACGGCCTGATGCGCAAGGTTCCGGTCTATCTCTCCACCAAGAACACGATCCTCAAGGTCTATGACGGGCGGTTCAAGGACATCTTCCAGACGGTCTACGAGGAGGAGTTCGCCGAGCGCTTCAGGGATGCCAAGATCTGGTATGAGCACCGCCTGATCGACGACATGGTGGCAGCCGCCCTCAAGTGGTCCGGCGGCTACGTCTGGGCCTGCAAGAACTACGACGGCGACGTGCAGTCGGATATCGTTGCCCAGGGCTTCGGCTCCCTCGGCCTGATGACCTCGGTGCTCATGACCCCCGACGGTCGCACCGTTGAGGCAGAAGCCGCCCACGGCACCGTGACCCGTCATTACCGGCAGCACCAGAAGGGCGAAGCCACCTCGACCAACTCCATCGCGTCCATCTTCGCCTGGACCCGCGGGCTCGCGCACCGCGCCAAGCTCGACGACAACTCCGAGCTCGCCCGCTTCGCCAGCACCCTGGAGAAGGTCTGCATCGACACGGTGGAGGCAGGTTACATGACGAAGGACCTTGCCCTGCTGATCGGCCCCGGCCAGCAGTGGCTGACCACCACCGGATTTCTCGACAAGATCGACGAACATCTTCGTCAGGCGATGGAAGCAACAGCATAGCTAGTTTTTCGCTTACCGCGGGTGTGGGATGGATGCAGGGTAGCTGCATCTGTTCCGCATCCGGAGATCCTGGTGGAATTCTACCGATTGGAGAGAGGAGCAGATCCCGGATTTGTCAGCGAGCTAATGGCAGCAGGATGCGATATTTGCGCATCGGGCACGCCCATTATGTCATAGGCGATATCAACCTCCCGCCAAAGGCCCGTCGGGCCGCGAAGCCAGAGCTAGAGCGGATAGAACGCGAGTACGCGGATCGAGATCATCTTCGTCCACAGATCGCAAGATACCTGCAGTCGATCGGCCGAGGTGTCCCGATGCCGATAACAGACTGATCATGTTCTCTACGCTCCCCGGCCGTACCACCACGCCTGCGTCGTCACATGGAGACGTGAGGCCGATCCTGGGCTTGGGGAGTATCGCCCGCCCGTGGTGCTGTTTCAGCAGACGAGACACCGGAGTTAAAATGATGACTGAACCTGAAGCGGCGAAAGAGCGGCCGGCGGTATCGCTGAACCAGCTCAATCACACAGCTTCGTTTGTGTTCCTCGGCCACTTCTACGAACTTCCAGGGAAATATTTCAGCATCGGCGAAGCGAACAAAGCTGCTGAGGAGAAGTGCCGCGAGATTGGCCGGATCAGATGATTTGGAAAGACTGGCGTCGGAATGGGATCAGCGAGGGCGAGATGAAGCGTTGCGATAGCATCCAAGGTCGGATGGACTTGGCATGAAGCCGAGATTTCACTTCCCCTACGGCATGCGTGAGGATGGCCTGGGAACGTGGGAGGTCTACGAGATCCTCAACGGTGAGGTCGCCACACTCAACGACGAGCCTTTGACCATGCTGCCTATTGGGGAAGCAAGAGACGCAGTGGAAATCCTGAATAAACACTACCTAGCCAGACGTGAAGGAACGACGCATTGACTGCCGTGAACGATCTGGTTTCGGAACTCGTGCGGGCAGCGAATAAGGCTGAGCACCTATCGGACGTCGAGCGGAAGGGGCTCTTCTTGCGTACGGTCGTCATGGTCCGCAACATGCGACAGTCGATTGCTATCCCCTCAGCACAAAGCAACGCCGACCAGATAGTTGGTCTGCAGTTGCAGGTCGCCCGAATCGGCACTGCGGCCGAAACACCAGAAGGGGTTCGGGACGCTTTGCTGACAGCCGCGGGAATGATCCGCGAGTTGCATATCATCCTGGATAAAGGGAATGTGATCGGCAGTACCGGATCGCCCTGAACCGCCCTCGCCTCCCATCACCTGTCGTGCAATAAGAGCGGCGTCCGATCGAAAGCCGGGCAAACCCCTACCTTCACGCCCCGCTCTTCCCAGTGCGGGGCTTTTTTTGATCGCAATGCTCTTGGCGGCGTGGACGGTACACGTTGATCGGCTGGCTGCTGACCTCAGGCTTCTGCCAAGAGCGACAGCCTAAGTGGTCATAGCGGGACCTCTGCAGCCGTCCGGAGTTCCGAGCACAGGATCTCCAGTCCGCTTGTTACCGTTTCCCCTGACGGGAAGACGCTGGGGTCGGGGATGCTGGCAGCCAGTGCTGTCGCCACCAAAGGACCGACACCTAGAATTCCTTCAAGCTTACGGCTGAGTTCGTTGGCGCGGTGCCACTTCAGGATCTGTCGATTCATTTACGCTTTCGGTATCACCAATGCTTCGGGAGATGATACACCGCGTGGCGGACTATCAGAAAGGAATGCACGAGACGCTCACATAGATCGCCTCGTGCGGGTCATGCTCGATGAGCTTGCGCTGATGCCGCGGGAGAGGCTGGAGCTACCCGTATCAGACAATCCAAAGATCGCCGCAATCGCCGCGGCGCTTCTGGCGGACCCAAGCGACCGTCGAACCCTCCGCCAATGGGCTGAGCATGTCGCCGTCAGTGAGCGATCGTGACAAGGCTCATGGTCCAAGAGGCAGGATTGAGCTTCGGCCGTTGGCGGCGTCAGCTACATCTGGTCATCGCGCTGCGGGAACTTGCCGGCGGTGCGACAGTCCAAGGGGTAGCAGGCGAGTTAGGATATGAATCCACGACGGCCTTCATCGTCATGTTCAAGAAGGTGCTCGGCACCACACCATCGCGTTACATTGCCGATCGCTTATTAAGCACTGAAGACGCCCGAGACACCGCATATCCAAATTTCCAGCACCTAAGTGTGGATTGAAAGCCTGGGGCGGGACCACGGGGCGCGGAAAACTGACCCACTGCGAGCCTCAATCGGAGAAGCCTCATGAAGTCACGACGTCCATATCGAGCTAATCACCACTGAATTTTCATCCAGCGGCGACAAGAGCCCTGTCGTTCTTACCCTCCAAACGATGGACCAGCACACGGTAGAGTTTTCCGGTTCAGATCATAAAACCTATTGCCTCCTCGCCTCAACAAGTGAGGCAAAGTAAGAGGCCCCAAACGGAAGCGCCTCGTCATTGAAATCGAACCAGGCGCTGTGAAGGATGCGACCGTTCATATCAGAGCCGTTGCCGATCCACCCATAGCAGCCGGGTCGGTCCTCGAGCATGAAGGCGAAGTCTTCGACAATCATCGTCCGCGGTGGATTCGTCTCAACCCCGTTGAACACCGCCAATCCGGCCGCTTCCGCGGACAGGGTGGCACTCGTCGAATTGATCAGGGTTGGATATTGCTGCACGTATGTGATCTTGCATTCAGCGCCAGTCGACATGCAGATGCCTTCGACGACACGCCGAACCGCCGTTTCCGCTGCCGTGCGCGCTAAGGGAGAGAACGCTCTTACGGTGCCCCGGATTGTCATCATGTTCGGTAAAACATTGTAGGCATCGCCGCCGTGAACTTGCGTGGCGCTGACGACGACCGCGTCGAGGGGGTCGATGTTTCGTGCCGTAATCTGCTGAAGCGCGACGAGGATGTGTCCAGCCGTCAGGACAACATCGGCTCCTTTGTGCGGCTGTGCCGCATGCATTCCCGTGGACGACACCTCGATCTCGAACGCATCGCCGGATGCCATCATCGGCCCCGCCTTGACGGCAAGGGTGCCCACCTCCATTCCCGGCCAGTTGTGTAATCCGTAAATCTCGTCGCAGCGAAAGTTTTCGAAAAGCCCTTCACGGATCATGCGCGCGGCACCGCCATCTTTCCCGCCCATCTCCTCGGCCGGCTGGAAGATGAACACGACACGGCCTGAGAAATCCCGGGTCCCGGCCAAATAGCGGGCGGCGCCGAGAAGCATCGTCGTGTGGCCGTCATGACCGCAGGCGTGCATGACGCCCCTGTTCGTCGAGCGATGCGCGAAGTCATTGCGCTCCTCGATCGCGAGCGCATCCATGTCGGCCCTGAGTCCGATGGAACGCTCACTTTCACGGCTACCATGAAGCACGCCGACAACACCTGTGCCACCCACGCCCGCGGTCACTTCGATTCCGTAGGAGCGTAGATGTTCTGCTACGAAGCTGGCAGTTTCATATTCTTGGTAGGAAAGCTCGGGGTTGGCGTGAAGATGTCGCCGCCACCGGGTCATTTCGTCGTGGAATTCTGCGATCCTGTTTTTGACCGGCATCTTCACTCTTTCCCTGTTCGTATATCGTCGTGAGCAAGCTGCAGATGCTCGCGCAGCGCTGCAATGGCGCCGGTCGCGTCGCCATCCCGACAGACCTGAAGTAACTTTCGGTGCTCGGCAGCCGACTTTTTGGGGCGGGCGACGATGGAGCTCGCAATCACCTCGGCGAGAGCCGATGCCTTGTTGAGTTGCTCGATGGTCCGCAACAGCGTCTGCCGGTTCGAAGGACCATAGAGAGCGTGGTGAAAATCCCAGTTTAGTGCCGAAAGCCTCGAAGGCTCCTCTTCTGCGTCCGCGGCGTCGAGTGCCATCTCGGCTCTGGCAAGATCAAGCTTCGTGATCTTCGGAAGGCTGGACCGGAGTGCCAGCGGTTCCAACACAAGCCGCATCTCGAACAGGTCATCGACCATTCCCCGGTCCAACTCTGCGACCCGCGCCCCCTTATAGCCGATGGTTTCGACCAGCCCCTCTTCGCTAAGCGCTTGCAGGGCATGCCGCAGCGGTGTGCGGCTTACGCTCAGCTGCTCGGAAAGTGCTTCCTGTCGCAGCGGCTGGCCGGGCCGGAGAATACCGTTCAAGATCAACGTCCTGATCTTTGCGACGATCGTCTCTGCTTGGGTCTTGTTGGTATCCGATATCATGATTGTATCCAGTAGCGGATCTACCACGCATGTCAATTCGGAACGGACATGAAAATGCGGGCGACGACGCATCCTCGCCCGCAGGCCTATTTTGCCTCAGATCTCGATGACAATCTTACCGAAGTGCAATCCGGACTCCTCGTACCGGAACGCATCAGCCAGCTCCTCAAGCCTGAAACTACGATCTAGAACCGGCTTGATACCGTGAGTGGCCAGAAATCCAACCAGGTCGGCCTGGTCCTGCCAGCTGCCGTTGAGACAGCCCTGGAGCCGGATCTGTTTGGCGAACATCGGGATCATCGGAATCGTGGCCTCCATGCCTCCGAGGAGGCCGATCATCGCGATATGGCCGCCGATCTTCACGGCTTCAATCGACTGCGCCAGGGTAGCCGGCCCGCCAACGTCAATTATGTGATCGACGCCCTTGCCGCCGGTCCACTCATATGCAAGTCGACCCCATTCCGGATTTTCACGATAGTTGATGACGTGATCCGCGCCGAGCGCACGGAGCCGAGCAAGCTTGTCCGGGGAGGAGGATGTCGCAATGACTTTAGCGCCAAGCGCGTTAGCAATCTGTAGCGCGTAGAGTGATACTCCGCCCGAACCTTGCACCAACACCGTTTCACCCGCCTTGAGTGGGCCGTTCACCAATAATGCCCGCCATGCAGTGACGCCGGCGGTCGTCACGGTCGCTGCCTCCGTCATGCTGTAGCCGCGCGGCACCCTGGTAAACAGGCCCGCCGACGCAGTGAACGTTTCGCACGCGACCCCGTGCACGCCATCTCCTGGCGTCTGCGAAAAGTCGGAAACCTGCGGCGGCCCCGAACGCCATTGCGGAAAGATGCAGGTCAGCACAGCGTCACCGGGGAAGAACTCCGTTACTCCGCTCCCAACTGCTTCAACGATGCCCGCGCCGTCTGCAAGCAAGATGCGACCGTCTTCCGTTGGCGCCCTGCCGCTGGCGACTCCGTAATCGTGATAGTTTACGCAACTGGCCTTCATGCGGACGCGCAACTCGTTGGCGGCCGGTGCGCGCGCATCTTCGATGTCCGCAAGGCGAATTCGATCGAGGCCGCCGGGCGCGTCAAGAATCATGGCTCTCATTTTGTTTTTCCTTGAGATTGGTTGGTTGGGGCTTGAAACGAAGGGGTGACGTAGACTGCACGCGGAGTGGTTTTTCAGCTAAGCTAACGAAGCAGGTGCGCCTGGGGGACGAGCACCTGGGGCGGGGCCGCCTCCGATAACAGCGGGCTCGATGCTGAAGAGATACCGCAACTCACTGTGTGAGGTCGTAAGGGCGTTCTCCACATCTGGGTGCTCCAGCATGTTCGCGCGCCGTTCGGTAGACACAATACCGCGTCGGCGGTCTCCGCGACCCTCGCTTACCGCTCGTTGGTCATCGGTGACATTTTGGAAAACGTTGCGCGTCATCATCTCTACTCCATGGTGTGTGGATTAGGCCCGGTTGGCTCGCCGGTGGCAGCACGTCTTGGCCTTGGCGGCTCAGCCTCTCCGCTCCACAATGTCGACGCTTCCCTGCTCTTAGACAACGCTGGATCCGATCCAATTTTTGCTCAATCGGATCATCGCCTTGTTCCCGTGCACGCTTTAGATTAGGTGCTGTTCATGCAAAACTTGCTCGAAAGAATGCGCGATCGCGTACTGAGTCATTTCGCGGGGTCGCAGATGGCGACGCCTATTCCGCGCGTAAGCGTCGCAATATCACGCGGGGTCGGCGACCCAGAGAACACAATGTGCGGACCAGGCATCTGTTTGGTGCTTCAGGGAACCAAGCAACTGGTAATCGGCAACCAAGCACTGCAGCAAGATGCCGGGCGATCTTTCGCCTCGCTCGTCGAACTACCCGCCACGCGGTGTCTATTCGAGACAGCGAGCCGAGAGCCGTATGTGGCGGTCGGTCTTACTGTCGATGCCGTCTTGCTCGGCGAACTGCTCGCTGATTTGCCTCCGTCGTCGCCGCACTCCGAACCGTCGAGCTTCAGCATGGCGGACGGAACGCCAGAGCTTCTTCAGGCCTGGAGCCAGCATCTGGCGCTCGTGGATGCCCCCGATGATATCGCCGCACTGGCAAGACCGCGGGAGCGAGAACTACTGTACCGCTTGTTGCAGAGTGGGCACGGCGGCGTCCTGCGGCAGTTTGTCTGGGAGGAAGGCGGTTTGGCGCAGATACGAAAAGCCGTTACCTGGATGCGGGGCCACTTTGATCAATCCGTCCCCATTGGGGCGCTTGCCGAGATGGCCGCTATGAGCGTCCCGTCCTTCAATCGGCACTTCAAAGCCGCCACCGCCACCAGCCCTCTTCAATATCAAAAAGCCTTGCGCCTGCAGGCAGCGCGACAGTTGCTTTTTAAGGGGAATGATGTGACGCGAGCGGCGCAAGCGGTTGGTTACGAAAGTGTCTCCCAATTTAGTCGTGAATACGCGCGAAGGTTCAACTGCTCACCCAAACAAGATGCGTTGAGGATGCGGGAGGAGCGCGTGGAACCGCCGGTTCCCATGATTTGACGGCGGGAGTTGTGTGATGAGGAAGCTCCTGACTTGCAGATAGGTTGAGCACATGCCACTTGCTGCGAGCAGAACACCTCCCATCATGCGAATCGTCGTCCAACCTGCCGGCCCCACCTTAGAATCTCGGCGCGGCTTGCGGCCGCTACCCTTCCTTGATGGTCGCGGGCACGGATTGATGCGCCCGCGACCGCAGTGTGTCGTTCATCCACCTAACGGAGCGCCACCTCAGCCTTATTGTCAACAAGGGCCGCTTCGAAAAGCAGCTTGCCGTGCCCGCCCAACCACTCTTCGAGTGACGTCAAATGGCCAAATTCCCGCTTGAGTGCCGGGATATCAGCCGCTCCTGCCAGCAAACCAGTATCTAGAAGTTCTGTCAGACGACTGAGGAATGGGTTTTGGACGAGAAGATCGTCGGAAAAACGCCTATAGGCGATCGCTCGGCCAGCAGCTGCGGTAAATGCCCGCTGCAGGTCCTTGCCCGTCACAGACGCACTGGCCAACTCGATGGTCTTCCCCGCGTATTGATCCGGGGCGACTAGGATTTCGGCGTTGATCCGGCCAAGGTCATATACTGTGATCATCTGCATGGACTGCTCTGGCCGCATGAAGAAAGTAAATTCGCCCAGCGGCAGGCCCATACCGGGCAGAAGCATCATTTCCATGAAGCTTGCGGGACGGGTGATCGTACTCATAATCGAAAGGCTTCGCACATAGGCTTCGATCTGAGACTTGCTATCGAAATGTCCCATTCCCGTCGGCCCCTTCCCCGCAGCCCCACCGGAAGAATAGACGAGATGTCGAACGCCCTGCTGAAGCGCACTGTCCGCTATCGCTTTGCCTTGCCAGACTTCCTGTTCGTCCGTGATTTCACCTGCCGGTGAACTGGTCTGTACACTGAAAACGCCGGCGATGCCGGCCATCGCTCTGTCGATCGAAGCGGGATCAAATAGGTCGCCAATCGCCAACGAGATACCTTCAGCAGCCAAAGCCTTTGCCTTGCCGCTTTCCGGATCGCGAACAAAAGCTCGTACCTTTCTCCCCTTCGCTTTCAGTGCGCGCGCAACAGCCCCTCCTTGTTGTCCGGTCGCGCCGAACACGAGGAATTGTTCACTCTGATCCATATCGGTTACCTTTCGTAATTATTGGCGGTTACCAACTGGAACCAATTGCAAGTCTTCGCAAGACGGCACATTCTTGATCGTCGGTTACATCATGATAACCATTGAAGGAGTACATCGTGCAGCATGAAATCAATGGTCGTCCGGTTATTGAAACCCCGCATGGACCGGTCCTGACGCCATGCGCACCTGGCAGCGTGCTGGCCCGTCTCGGCGACAAATGGACTATTTTGGTAGTGTCCATGCTCGCCCTGACGCCTCATGCGCCCAAGCGTTTCGGCGCGATCCGACGCGGCATTCCAGACATTTCGCAAAGGATGCTGACCCTCACTCTTCGTAGCCTCGAACGCGACGGTCTCGTGTCACGCCACTACTATCCCGAAGTGCCGCCGCGGGTAGAATACGAGCTGACGACGCGAGGCAAATCCATGCTTCAGCCCTTGGCCGCGTTCACG
This sequence comes from Pseudorhizobium marinum, assembly GCF_000705355.1. NCBI lineage: Bacteria > Pseudomonadati > Pseudomonadota > Alphaproteobacteria > Hyphomicrobiales > Rhizobiaceae > Pseudorhizobium > Pseudorhizobium marinum. The sequence goes on along the minus strand of NZ_JMQK01000015.1, from coordinate 111,117 downwards.
AACTGGATCAGGGATACTTGGCAGGACATAGAAGCGTCGCGGGATGAATTCGACCATCGTGAGCGAAGCGGAACGAGCGCACCTCTGCCTTGGAAGTGACGATGGCGTGAACTACAACTGCTTCAGCCATCGGCTCTCGGTGCATCAGACTTCGCAGTGGCTTGCGTGTCATTCAGGACGCTGTCGCCGACGAGCATCGCTGGGACCGCTTTGGGCGATCCTGTCGCGCTTCACCTTAACTTCCTCCCGGCCTCGTCCCTGCTCGTTGCCTCGGAACCCGCCACGCAACCTTCAGACATGATCTCAAGCCGGAGCGCCGTGCGATGCTCATCGTTACTTTCTATTGGTCCGCTGCCAGACGCTGTTTATCAGTCCAGGATGGAGGCATCCCGACCTGTGAGGCTGCGAGGCCTATCAGACCGGGCGACCGCCCGAAATTCTCACAGGCCGGAAACCTCGCTTTCCCGCCAAGACCTGACTTAATCCTCTGCCCGGACGGTATTTTGGGCATCCCCTTGAACGGTGTCTTTCCGCTGACGAGCATCTTGGAAAAATCACCTCCGAAGCTCGCCGCAAGTGAATAAGCGTCACCTATCTGCGACACTCGCCCACCGGTGGTTACGAAGTTCGCTCCTTTAGCCCACACCATCGCTCCGACCTGCTTGCCTTCTCTCGTCGTGGCTTCGGCCTCCACGGAAAGGCCTCCAAGACCAAGGGGCAACCTTGGAACGGGTACAGGGGAGAAAACACTGGCTCCGAGCGACGTCGCTGTAGACAGACCGGCCATTGTGGCGTTGGTCGGCACGATTTGGGTAATCGTTGCGTGAACAATGAGATCGGCATCCTCCTTCCGGCTTACAACCTCGAAACGATCGCTGACACCGACGCAGATGGCACGGCTGATCACATTCGCCACCAGAGCTCGATCGGAAGATTTCTCGATGGACTGTGCTGCTGCGCCTGAAACCATCGTTGGTTCGATGTAGATTGTTGCAATGGCGCCGAGATCGTCCGAAGAGACCTTGAAATCTGCCTTGGTGGATCGTCCATGGTTTGATGTCAAACCATCGTAGGATTTCAAGGAATTCGCAATTTCAAGCGGCACAGCGGCACATCCTCCAAGAATTGTGAGAAGCGACAACGACAGGAGAGCAGATGCAGTCGGTCGATACCATGGGCGGATAGCTGCCACGCCAAAGCGGGAATATGACATCCTGTTCTCCTGTGGGTGGGGGAAGCCGATGCGGCTCGTCTGCAAAGCGCACGGATCAGCGCGACCACTTTGAGCCGCTCGTGCACCTTATCTTTCGTCTGCGTCGGATATTTTAGGAAAAATGGAGAGCAGCGCGACCGCAGCGAAACCCGTCAACGCGAGCACGCTTAGAATTGCTGCCCATCCGATAAAGTTTTGCTGCTGAATCAAAAGTCCGCCGGCGATCGGCCCGATGATGTTGATGAGAGAAGCAAGCGATTGAGCCATCCCCATCGCGACACCTTGGGAGCCGGCGGGCACGATGAGAGTCAATGCGGCGACGAGGGTCGGCCTCGCCAAAGCCAGGCCCGAAGCGACCATAAGGACGCCAACCGCCAGGCCAGGGATCGTATCTCCGAAACCGATGAGGGCGAAACCGGCTGCGAGCAACGCGAACGAAGCTGCGGCAAGCGTTCGCTCTTGGAACGTCGTCTTGATGGCGCGCACTATCACAACCTGAATCAATATGTTTGTCGCACCAGCCGCAGTGAACAGGAGACCTATCTCGGTGGGACCAAATGGCTCGCCACCCCACTGGTATCGCGCATGAACCACGAGCGCGAGCTGTGAAGCGAACAGACTGAACGCCAGGTACAATATGGCAAGTACCGTCAAAACCGCCTTGACGCTCGGTAGGGCGATGAGATCGGCCATCTCACGAAGAAATCTCTTCAATGAAAGAGATGCGGTTGCGCTGTCGTCCACGGCTCGTTCATCACCGTTTGAGCGATCGCTCGGCCGTTGCCTCTTCCTGAAGACACGGCTGCAGGACCGTGTTGCAAGCCACACCCGATCATCCTTCAGAAGGAGCGCCGAGGTCGCTATGATGCTGGTGAGGGAGAATACCGCAGCAACCAGGAATGGCATGGCCAGGCCAATTGGGGCCAGTGCACCACCAAGGGCTGGCCCGACCATGGTGCCCAAACCCATTGCCGCGCTCACGAACCCGACCGCCTGCCTACGAGTCCTGGCTTCGCTTCTATCTGCGACGTAAGCGATCGCTATGGCAACGTTAGCTGCGGACAGGCCACCGAGGATGCGGGCCACGAAAACAACGACGAGGTTGGGCGCCACGGCGAGCAGAAGGAAACTTGCGCAGGTGCCCGTCTGACTGACCAAAAGCAACCGCTTGCGCCCCACCCTGTCGGAGGCATTCCCCAGGATCGGCCCAGCAAAACATTCGCAAATGGCAAAGCTCGCGAACAGAAAGCCTATCGTCAGCGGCGTGGCACCGAAATCGCGTGCGTAAAACGGTAGAAGAGGCAGGATGAGACCTGCGCCGGCGGTGTCGATGATGACAATCGCGAAGATCGGTAGGAGCGCGTTTTTATTCGCTTCCTCCGACCGCAACTTTCGAACTTCACCGGACATCTCAGGTCTTCCTTCATGTGTATTATACACATATTTAGCGAAGATCCCCTCATGTCAACTAGAAATGTGTATAACGCACCCTATTCGGAAATTCATCCCGCTGTTCGGGCGGACCAACGGCGCCTCTAAAGAAATCACTGCGCAACGGGCTCTGCTAGTTTCAATGGAAAGATAGGCGCATCTTTCCACAATGCCCCGGACGTCGTTTGCTCGTAGCCAAGTCTGTACACGGCATTCATGTAATTCCTGTCGAGCGGATTTAGCATCGAATAGGGAATTTGGACCTCGATCGATGCCACACGAAAGTTTGCTCCCGTGCGGCGCGCGTGGTTGTAAAGCGCAGTCAGATCGCTCTGCGCCTGAGACTTCAGGAATGTCGAATATGCTCGTCCCAGGGAGGACACGGTCCTGTTCGGCGTGACATCGAACTCCGGGATGAGCGCGTTGTTGACGATCACGTACAGATTGACCTTTGACTGAACGGGCCTCCCAGAAAGAAGCGCCTTTTCAACGAGAAGAGGTGGCGTCAGGATTTGAGAAGTTGATCCTCCGTCGGAGTGCAATTCCTGAAACTTCCGTCCGTTCGACGTCGCCTGAATCATGACAGGAGGAAAGACACCCGGGACACTTGCCGAAGCGACGATAACATCTCGAAACAGCTTCAGGGCATCGGGGTTCCCGCTCGCAGCGATGGCGCCCATGTTCCAGATGATGCCGCGCTGGGTATCCAGATTTGTCGTGAGAACAAGCAGCCGTCGACCGTTGCGATGTTCGGCGGCAATCTGGTTGAGGACATTTAACGTGATGGAGCGTTCGACATGCCTTTTGAGCGGCCCGGGTTTGAGCAGACTAGAGCCAAACACCCCGAAAGGGCCGTTGATCGCAACAAGATCCTGGGCGACGCCGCTGGTAAACAGATGCACCAGTGTCTTGTCGTAACCAGGACCCAGGAAGGCGAATGGCGCAATCAAGGCGCCTGTGCTGACGCCGGTTACGATATCAAAATGCGGACGCGTGTTCGTGGCAGTCCACCCCGCAAGTACGCCGACACCGAACGCGCCGCTGCCGCCACCACCCGAGATCATCAGGATATTTTTGCTATCGGACTGGGTCTTAACCATCCAGTCGCGATGCCTTGCAAGACCTTCGTTGCGTGGGGAATAGCGATAGGCGCGGATTTCACCATATCCTGCGATCGAAGCATCGTCGGCCTCACGGGCGTTGAAAGCGCGCTCTGGCGTGTGTGTGCAGCCGGAAAGAACCAAAGTGGCGGACAGAAGAATCATTAATGTCTGCATCGACGGCCTGATCACGAAGCGAACAGCCAACGCCCTCAAGTAGATCCGAAAGACCGCATTATGCGCAGCGGAACTCATAATCGGATCTCCCGCAAACTTCATATCGATTTCATTTTCCGAGATGTTCTGGCTTGTCATGAGTATTTTCTCTCGAACCGAGTCCATGAGGAGTGCTGCCGTTGACCCGCCACTAAATGCTCATTCGTGCGCCTGCCCCTCTGCCTCCGGGTCAGTGAGCGGCAGTCGTGTCCAGGCAATCAAGGCGGCAATGGCAACGAAAGCGACGATTGTTCCGGTCCAGACACCATAGAGTGCCTGGCCAATGAGAAAGCCGGCGATTAAAGGAGAGACGGCCTCCGTAGCTGCAAGCAGCGATTGGGCAGTTCCCAGCACGATCCCTTGACGTCGGCGCGGAGCATGGACGGAGAGCGCCGAGATAAAGGTGGGGCGCGCCAAGGCGTCACCAACACTTATGCAAAGGATGGCAAAGACAAGAACCGGAAGCGTCATCGCAAAGCCGACAGTGATATAGCCGACGGCAACAATGGCGCAGATGAGAACGATCAGCAGGCGCTCTGTAAAATATCGCCCGAGCCGTTGCAGCAGAAACAACTGGACAATGATGTTAATTGCACCGTCGGCGGCCATTAGGTAGCCGAATTCGCGCGGCCCAAAAGAATTGCCTTCACTGATAAAGGTCGCTTGGAGATAATTGGCAATCTGGGAGCCATACATACCATAGGCAAAGAAGTAGCAGAGCAGCACGACAACAAGCATCCGGATCACGGGAGAACTGACGATCGACCTGAACGAAACCTTATCGGAGGGAGCCCGGCTTTGGGCAGACACATCGACGTCCAAGGATACTGCGTGGCTGCCCTTGATCCATCCAGCTGTCACGACGAAGCTAGTGGCGGAGAAGGCCATGGCGGCGAAAATCGGAACGACCAGCGAGATGCCGGACAGATAACCCGTCAGCCCCGCTCCGACGATACCTCCAAGCCCGACGGCGGCATTCAGAATACCTATGGCCTGCCGGCGGTTGGCCGGGGAACTATGGTCTGCGGCGTACGCGGCGGCAGCGGTGAATGTCCCTCCCGTAAAGCCGAACAAGATGCGCGCCAACACAACGGGAACTACCGCCTCTGCAAGAGCGAGCAAAAGGAAGCTGGTAAAAGCCGCGGCCTGAGTTGCCAGCAGGATTTTCTTACGTCCCATGCGATCTGAAAGCTGACCGACGAGTGGCCCTGCCAAAAATTGGGTAAGCGCTTCTATGGCGATCACAAGACCGAAGATAAGCGGCGTTCCGCCCATTTCCTTGAGGTAGAATGGCAAAATTGGCAAGACGGCGGCCGTACTTGCCGCATAGAGGCTGACGCTGAGAAAGACCGGCAGCATTACGCGCCACCCAGGTTTTGGCGCTACTTCATCGTTCTCTGCTGTGGTTGCGCCGACGTCCATCTCGCGACTCCCTGCTGTTGACCGCACTTGTGTCGCGGATGCCCAAACTCGCTGCGCAGCGATTTGCCGTCACCGGGTGAATGTGTAATATGCACATAAATAAGATATACGGGGCCAGTCAAGATAAAAGTGTATAATACACGTTTATCTTGAGGTTGTTCTGGCTCATTGTCCGAATCTAAACGGTTCTGGTGAGGGGCGCTTGGAGGCCGTGCCTGTCCGATCACTTCCGGATCGCATTTAGGACAGCCGTGTTCGCCAACCGCAATATTGCCTGGAGTGAGGGCGGCATCCGTTGGTCAACCGTTTTACGTTCCGCCAACGCACCTGTGGTTCATTCACTGGCGACCTGCGCTCGACGGCAATAGTCCTCCAATAGTTGTACTTCAGCCACCTATCTTTGAGGGCCAGGCTGCCCGCTCATGCCATCGGCGAACATCCGCATCAGCCGGACCAACTCGTCGAAGTCTTCGCGGGACCAATCCCGGAATAGGGAGAACGCCATCTTTTCCCGCGCCACATCGAGGGCATCTGTTGCTTCCTTTCCCCTCGGTGTGATGACCGCCTCACGCACCCGCTTGTCGGCCGGGCTGGAACGGCGCTCGACGAGTTCAAGCGCTTCAAGACGCGCAACCTGACGGCTGACGGTCGTGTAGTCACGTCCGACACCCTCAGCCAGTTCTACAACGCCGATCGGCCCCCGCCGCTCGATAGTCACGAGAAGAGGAAAAAGCGCTCGTTCGAGTGCCAGTCCGGCCATTTCCAGCAACTGCGCGTCACGTTCAGGACGGTTCATAAGGCTGCCGATGTCGACAAGCGAGCGGTGCAGCTGGGGCAGCATTTGCTTGATATGTGTATTTTGCACTTTTTTGGTTGACACGCCGACACCTCCTGATGATATGTGCATCATACACACTTGGAGGCGACAATGGAAGACGAGAACAACCTCGCAGTTCTGATCTGTGGTGCTGGCGCAGCCGGCCTGACACTAGCTATCGACCTTGCACGGCGTGGCGTGCCGTTCCGCCTCATCGAGAAGATGGATAGCCCCTTCCCTGGCTCGCGCGGGAAGGGCATGCAGCCGCGGACCCAGGAAGTGTTTGAGGATTTGGGCATCATCGACCGGGTCGTCGCAGCAGGCGGCACATATCCCCGGATGCGGGAGTATCAGAGCGATGGTACTCATACCGAAAAGGACATCGCCGAACGTGACGATCCAACGCCTGCGGAGCCTTATCATATCGCGCTGATGATCCCGCAGTTTCTGACGGAGGAGCTAATGCGCGAGCGGCTCGCGGAGCTCGGCCATCGGGTCGAGTTCGGGTACGAACTTGTCGGGTTTGAGCAGGATGAGCAGAGTGTCACCTCGCGTCTGATCGGCCCCGCCGGCGAGGAGTTCGTGCAGAGTCGCTACCTCATTGGAGCTGACGGCGGCCGCAGCTTCGTTCGGGGTGCCCTTGGAGTCAATTTTCCAGGCAAAACACTGGGCGTGCGGGCAATGGTGGCGGACGCCGCGCTGACCGGACTCGACCGCGAGGTCTGGCACCAGTTCAACAACGGCAACATGGAGCGCATGCTCTCGATCTGCCCGCTTGCAGGGACCGACCTTTTCCAGATCCAGGCAGTCATTCCCTTAGAAGGCGAAGTTGACCTCTCCGATGAGGGGATCATGGGAATGATCCGCGAAAGGTGCGCGCGCCATGACGTGAAGGTCCAATCGGTGACCTGGGCTTCCGCATATTCCATGAATGCCCGGCTTGCCGATCGCTACCGGATTGGTCGCGTACTCCTCGTCGGTGACGCTGCCCATATTCATCCGCCGACCGGCGGCCAGGGCCTCAACACCAGCGTTCAGGATGCTTATAATCTGGGTTGGAAGCTGGCGGCGGTCCTCGGGGGCGCCCCGGATCATCTGCTCGACAGCTATGAAAGCGAGCGGCGGCCGGTAGCGGAAGCGATGCTCGGGCTTGCAGCTGGCCTTCTCGACGCCGCAAAGCGCGGGGAGATGCGGCGCGGTCGTGAGTTGCGCCAGCTCGACATCGGATATACGGAGTCCCCGCTCACGCTCAATCGACCTGGACGCTGGGGCCCCTTGCTCGCCGGAGATCGCGCGCCCGACGCTCCGCTTCGCGGTGCGGCCGGAAGTTTCCGGCGCCTCTTCGACTTGTTCACCGGCTCGCACTGGACGCTCGTCGGTTTCGAGGCTGAGCGCAATATCACCAGTGGACGGAAGGGCCTGCACATTCACCGGGTCGGGCCGGGGTGCGAATTGCAGGACATGGCTGGCCATTTCCGCAATGCCTATGGACTAACACCCGGCGAATGGGTGCTGGTTCGACCTGACGGTTATGTAGCCGCGATGGTAACCCCGGATGAGACCTCCATACTGCAGATGTTCTTCTCGGAGGTGGGACTGACGGACGCCGACGGACTACGCCACTGAGCTAATCGGAAGACAATGGCAGATTCCGATCCTACGAAGGCGGACGGTTCCGGCAGGATATCGTTGGCGGAAAGCAACCGGCCTCGCCTGCCGGCCTGTGAACGGAGTAAGGGCAGACCTCCACCCTTGCTCCGTTCAAGCCCTTCACGCACTCGATCGCCGCGCCGAGTTCGCAACCGTCTGGTCCGTTCTCGTAGAATTCCCTTGGCACTGCCGTGGCATGGAATCCCTCCGCAATGCTTCAGTATCATGATTGCCATAGGATGAGAGGCCGTTTCGGGGCAAGATGGAAGCAAACCGGTCAGACCTGAATACCTACGCGCACTGCGGCTTCTGATCACGAAGAGACGCCTCTGAACAACCAAGAACGTTCGCAGTTTACCTGATTAATCCGCCTTCCCCGTCCGAATAATTGACCGGCATCCATCGAAAGGTGCTGCCATCTTGCAAAACATTGCCGATCCCGGGGAAAGCGATATGTGCACCGGCGACAAGATAGCCTTCCCGTACCGCCTCGGCGAATGCAGCTTGGCGAGAGGCGACGGCCGAAGGATGGTCGACATCGAACTCTATGGTCACGCCTGGCTGATCAAACTGAACAATATCGCCGTGGGTGATGTCACCCCAGAACACGATCTTCCTGCCTCCGCTTTCGACGACGATGGAGCTATGGCCCGGGGTGTGTCCGGTACGCAGGATGGAATTGAAGCCCGGGATGACCTGCTGATTATCTTTGAAGTAGACTACTTTATCGCGCTGCAGGTATGGCCGCAGGCATTCCTCTGCCTCAATGAACAGCTGCTCCGTCACGCCTTGGGGCCGAGCGCCAGCCGGCGTCTTTATCCAGAAGTCTAAATCCCTTTGGGGAACATGGAGGGTGGCGTTCTCGAAAACGACCTTCCCGTCGCTTATCAGTCCGCCTGAATGGTCGGTATGAATATGGGTCAGGATCACATGATCGACCTGCGATGCCTTGTAACCTGACGCTTCTAGGTTCTTGAGCAGGTGTCCTGCCTCCGGCCCCAAGTAGGTTCCGGTGCCTGCGTCGATCAACACCAGGCGTTCGCCGTCATTGATCAGAAAGGCATTGACGGAGGTATCGGTGGGGATTTCACGAAATGCCTCTTGCAGAATCCGCTTTGCATCCTCCTGCGGAATGCTTCTGTACATCTCCGGCAGCGGAAGCGGCAATGTGCCGTCCAGCAACGCGGTGACTTCCAACTCGCCAACAGATGTCCTGTAGAACCCCGGTGCCTGAAAGCTCTGCCTCGACGCTGCCGCGAAGGATGACGGCGCTGGGCCAGCAGTAGCGGCAAGGGCAGCGATTGCTGACGCACCCTTCAGGACATGTCTTCTCGTAACCTTGTTCATAGTGATTTCCTTCAACAATCTTGGCTTGTCCGGCTCGGGGAGGGAGGGAGCCGACGGCTTGTGACCGTTCGAAGGTAGGATGACGGAGCGCAGGCAATTAGCCTCTCTTTTCGGATCGCGCTGTAAACAATCCAGCTACAATCCACCGCCAGGGCTGTCCTAACGCGGGTCGTGCAACACCTCGTTGAGGTGGTCGGCGAGATAGTCCAGGAAGGTTTTCACTTTTAGAGGCTGGACGCGGCCGCCGGCTCTAACAGCGTATAAAGTGGCATCAGGACCGGACCACTCTGGGAGGATGCGGACGATCTCCCCAGCCTGCACCGCATGCTGAACAAGGTATGGGTTGGTGAGCTGGATCCCCTGACCTCTAACCAGAAATTCGTACAATGCTTCCGGGTCTGTGGCGACGACGGCCGGATTGATGGGATAATCCTGGACCTCGCCCTTCGATTTCAGCGGCCAGGAATGGTGCAGACGGCCGTAGTACAGCTGCGTTACGAGGCAGCCATGGTCTACGAGCTGCGACGGGTGCTCCGGCGTGCCATTCTTCTGAAGGTATTCCTTTGAAGCGTATAGCGCCGTTGGTATCTCAACAAGGCGACGGGCCGCGAGATCGGAGTCTGGCATCTGCCCGTGCCATAGGCGACAAGCTACATCAATGTCCTCGTGCACGATGTTCTTGACATCGTGGTCGAGCAGCAACTGCAGCTTAACGTCGGGGTAGGCCGCGCGAAAACCAACAAACAGTGGCGCCAACGCTTTGGTGACCAGCCAGTGAGGCGCGGTCACCCGAAGCCAGCCTGATGGCTTGTCTTGTACCTGATCAACTGCACTTTCGGCATCCGCCATCAGACGCCCGAGGAATTGACAATGTTCGAAATAGACGGAACCGGCCTCTGTCAATCGAATGCTCCGCGTCGTTCGATGGAGGAGCTTAGCCCCCAGCCTCCGCTCTAGGTCCTGAACTTTTTTGCTAACCCGGGCCTTGGACGTTCTCAAGCTGTCCGCTGCGGCAGTGAAACTCCCCCGCTGCACCACCTCGAGAAATGCCAACGTGTCACTTAGGTCCCGAAGCATCAGTATCTCCTGGCTGGCTCGCGGAGGCTAACGCCCTGAGCGGCAATGAACATTAAAGACAAGCGCCTGGAAGGCGACCGGCAGACATTTAAAGGACTTGGTTGCTGCCCGCGACGCAAAAATGTATGCGAAGGGAGTTAAGTAGGCAGAGGTGGCGCTGTGGGCTCAAACGTTGCTAATTCCGCTGCTGGTATGGAAGTCATTCGACACTCTTGCCCGCATCGACGGGGTTCGATCCGCTGCCCGCGGCTCTTTGGCCGAGCCTCTGCTCGGGCTGACTTTCTGCAGCGCAACGCGCTGTATTGAATTCACCTTGAGCCCGCGGTCACCATCTCATGAGCGGTACGGTCGGTTCCAATATCAGACCAGGATAAGCGATGTCCAACGGCGGCTGAGCCGGACTCCAAGGCTATGAGTGATCAAGAATGGGGTCGTGCTGCATGATCGCGCGGCAGCTGGTGTGGTGAGTCCATGCTTACGCCCGGGAAGCTCGAAGGCTGCAGACCTAGCGAGCACGTGATGAGCATCAGCACGAGATAGCTGTAGAGCTCAAGAACCTCTTCCAGGGCCACTAGGTGCAGATCTTCGGAAATTTGGCTCACACCCACCAGCCCCGCCGCCAAGGCTAGCGGCCAGGAGAGCCGCGGGTGGATCGCTTTCATGATCGTCCCACGGGCGCGAAGTTCAAAAAACACCGCAGCGACCGCGAGGCACAGGGCGCCGGCGGCCATAAGGGAGCCGCGGGTCGCGGAATCTGCGCAGAAGATCAGGACGTCCCCCCGGCAACTCGGCATCTCGCGGAAGAAGCCTATATAGCTGATCAAGCCGGTGACGAGTGCTGCGAACCGGGTCAAGCCGCTGCACAGGATCAGTGCAACCACACCGGCAACGACCGCTGACCCCAAAACGAGGGACTGCAGCAGTTCATGTGCAGCGTTTTCCGCAAAGATTTCTGGAAGAGCCATTCCGAGGGCGCTGCAAGCTGTCCCGGTCGCTGCCGTAAGGCCGATGGCTCCAATCAATGCGTGCGACCATATGCGAAGATAAGCCCAGCGTGGCCCCTCGGTCCTGAGCCAGGCTGCAAATAGTGTCGGCATTTTGGTCCCCTGATGGTCGATGCATAGATGAGGCTGACGAGGCTTGTCGAGCCGGTCGTCGGCTGCGGCATGTCGGTCGCCCAGACTCCATTTCACAAGTTCGCATTCAGATCAGCGCTGTTCGAGCAAGCTCGTCCGCTGGGGCGACGATGCATCGGACACCGCTAACATCGCGATCGTCAATCAACGCTCGCTCCGTCGTCGGTTTCGCTTCAGGCCACGTGATCAGTTTGAACCGACAACACCTTCCTCAGACTCTCAGGACCTGCACCCTGTAATATCGAGCGGCTAGGGAGCTGAAGCGAAGCAGGAAGCTGTGACGGAACAGATGCCCGCCTGGGCGCGCTCCTGCTTCTGTAAGTGAGGTGATACTGGGTTAACATGCAGGCATCGCGGCACAACTGATTGTACCGCGATGATGTAACTGGATCAGAAGCGGTAGCCCACACCCAACATAGCGAACGGTTGGATGTCATCCTTCACAATCGGGCTGTCTTTGGCGTCTCCAAGGAGAAGGCCTGCACCCGCTGTACCAGTAATTATCCAATGCTCGGTCCACAGGTAGGTCACAGTTCCCTTGAGGTCGACACGCTTGACGCCAGCTCCGGCCTCGTATTCTCCCAGGCCTGAACCTGCCGATTGTGACGGGCTCACCGCGAAATAGGCCTGCATATGCTTGCTGTCGGCCCAGGTGCCGGATAGATCTGCAGAGAAGATAAAGCGTTCGTATTGATGCGACGCCTTTGCCCCGAAGGTGCCGGTCAGACCTTCGCTGCCACCAAACGTCTTGTCGAGAGAGGCATATATCTCGAACGGTCCGGTTTCATAAGTCAGCAGTGCGCCGACGACACCGCCCATCTCCACGTCGCCGAGGCCGCGAAGATAATCGGAATCATCTTCCTTTCGCCCCAGCTCTACCCCTCCTTTCGCGGCAACCCCAAAGCCATTGTACTGCCACAGGTCCACCACCAGTCCATCCATTCCCAGATGTACACGATCGCCAAACTGCGCCGAGAGCATTGGAAAGGGCTGGATCTGGAACTCATCCGAGCCCTCATACTCGGGGAGATATATCGCGCCGACACCGGCTGTGACCTTCCAGTTGTGCAGTTTGCCCCTGACGCCGCCGAACCGTCCCTCGTCGAACTGTTCTGGCGGCATCGCCTGGGCTTCTTCCATGACAAAATCGGCGGCCAGCGTGTGTGCCGGAGGCAGCAGAGAAGCTACCGCAAGAGCGATGACCGATCCTTTCACCGGCATCCATTGGCGCCCGAGGTAAAAAGGACCCCGCGCCGGTGCCTCGCGTCCTTCTGGCATGGGATCAGGGCTGTTGAACTTTATCAAGTAAGTATCTCCTGTTGTTGCCCGCGCAGGCATCGTCGATGCCTCTGCACTGGAACAGTGCGAGAGAAGGATTGCCGCTGCATTACATGTAAGAGGCCGAGCTCCTCCTTCAGCGTGTGGAAGAGCGACAGCGAGCCGTGCTATTGCGTAAAGCGGCTCGCCAGGATTATCAGGATCACAATTGGGCCGCCGAGCAGGGCCGCAAAGAGGATCGCAGAGAGGAACAGGCCACCAAATACACGCTCTATCTTTGTAGAGGTCTTCCCCATTACCCTACCTCGCCGCCTGCGGACCGACTTGTGGAATACCTTGTGACGGCTTCTTCATTTTTCTCACAAAGCTGTCGATGCAGGAGATGAGTACCGGAACAACAATCAAAGTGAGAACCGTCGAGCTCAGGAGCCCGCCGATCACCGCATGTGCCATGGGAGCCCGCTGGGTGCCGGTCCCGGACGTTGCCAGGGCAAGCGGGATCATGCCGAAGATCATCGCCAGTGTGGTCATCACGATGGGACGAAAACGCACAGCGCCGGCATTGACCACGGCCTCTGCAACGGAAAGCCCCCTTTGCCGTTCGCGGTTGGCAAAATCTACCAACAAGATGCCGTTCTTCGTGGCGAGGCCCATGAGCATGATAAAGCCGATCATCGAGAACATGTTGATGGTGCTCCCTGAAAGCAACAATCCGATCAACACGCCGATCAGTGACAGAGGGAGTGCCGCCATGATGGCAATTGGCTGCAGGAAGCTTCCAAACTGCGATGCGAGCACGACGTAGATGAAAATCACGGCCATGATCATTGCTTTCAACAGGCCCGCAGCAGCTTTTCCGACATCCTCCGCTTCTCCTCCAAATTTGATCCGGTATCCCGCAGGGCGTTCCTGTTTCGCTATGACTGCCTCCAGATCGGCGGTGACGTCACCCGCTGTCCGACCTGAGACATCAGCGGAAATCAGAATTTCGCGCTGCTGATCGAGACGGCGGATTTCTGAGGCAGCCGGAGCCAGTTCAATGTTGGCAACCTGATCGAGCTTCACAGCAGGTCTCTCGCTATTGCCTCTGCCAGGCGGACTGATCATCAAATCGCCGACTGCCGAGACGCTGTCGCGTTGATCCTCAGGCAGCCGAACCACCACCTCATAGCTCTGACCCAATCGATCAGACCAGGTTCCGACCTTTTCGCCGCCGACAAGTGGTGAGAGCATTGCGGAAAGCTCTCCGAGGCCAATGCCGAAATCGCTGGCTTGTTCAGGCTTGAGCCGTACCGAAAAAATAGAGCTTCCATCTCTGGCGCTCGAGTTGATGTCGACCACACCTGGAATGCGGCGCATGCTGGCAATCAGATCTTTCGCGCCTTTTTCCAGGACCACGCGATCATCGCCAAGCACGCTCAGTTGAATGGGGCTTGCACCGCCACCAAGACCGGCTTGAATGATCGCTATCTTGACTCCAGGGATCATTGCGAGCCGCTGGCGGATAGGATCGGCCAGCGCCAGAGGCGCCAACTTGCGTTCTTCCTGCGGAACAAGGCCGACAGCCAAAGTTGCGCGATGTTTCCCGGGATTGCCCCCCGTGTTGATGGTCGAATAGATGGAGGCAACCTCGGGAAACTCGCGTAGGGCAGCTTCTACCTGCTCAAGCTTTGCTGTCGTATAATTCAGGGATGATCCTGCTGGAGCGGTCACTTTGACCTCAAATTCTCCCTCGTCTGAAGCTCCGATGAATTCCACGCCAACGAGTGGAACCATCAAAATGCTGGCAATGAACACCGCTGTTGTGAGCAAGAGCGTGACGAGACGAAAGCGAAGTGTCCAGCGGATCATTTTCCGATAGAGCGTTACAGTCCTCTCAAGCCCATCGTCGAAGAGAGCAATGGTACGGCCGATGGGACCGCGAGCCGCATTGGGGTCAGCATCGGGATCATGCCATATACTGGAGAGCATGGGATCGAGCGTAAAGGCCACGAAAAGTGAAATGACCACGGCTGCGGAAACGGTAATGCCGAATTCGTAGAAGAAGCGACCCACCATTCCGTCCATGAAGGCAACAGGCAGGAAGACAGCGACAATGGCCGCCGTCGTCGCCATGACGGCAAGCCCTATCTCGTTTGTGCCTTCGAGCGCCGCCTTGAAGTGAGACTTGCCCATGTGCAGGTGACGGGTAATGTTCTCTCGTACCACGATGGCGTCATCGACGAGAATCCCGATCGATAGTGTCAGGGCGAGCAGGCTGAGCATGTTGAGCGTGAAACCCAGGAAATCGATGACGCCGAGCGTCCCTATCATCGATATTGGCAATGTCAGCGCCGTGATGACTGTGCTTCGCCATGAGTTGAGGAAGAGGAAGACGATGGCGACAGCAAGCGCTGCTCCTTCGATCAAAGTAGATTGAACGTCGCCGAGCGACTCCAAGATGGGCCTGGAGGCGTCTCTGATGATTACGAGTTGCACATCCCTCTGCGCCAGAACAGTGTTGAGCTGATCCAGTCGTTCGCGTATGTCAGCTGCAACCTGCACCGTGTTTGCGTCCTGAATCTTGATCAGGTCGATCGCCAAAGCTGCCTCGCCATTGTAGGCGGCTCTATTTTCCGGTTCCGCTGGTCCAGTCCCGACCGACGCGACGTCCGAAAGGTAGACTGGGGCGCCGCCGCGGCGAGCCACGATCAGGTCAAGGAAGTCTTTTGGGTCCGCGACCCGGCCCTGGATCTGGATGCTGCGTTCGGACAACCCGGCGATGACACTTCCAGCGGGCCGGTTCCTGTTGCTGACCTTGATCGCCTCAATGACTTCGTCGACACCTACGTCGAGGGCCTCCAGACGGGTCGAATCGACAAGGATGTCGACCTGCTGTCTTTGACCACCAACCAACATTGCCTGCCCGACGCCGGAAATGGTCGCGAGCTCGCGAATCACCCGTTCCTGAACAAGCTGGGTCAGTTCAGGCACGCCCAAGGACGCGGACGTCACGGCGATCGAGAGGATTGCTTCGTCCGACGGGTTGAACCGCGAGACGATTGGCTTGTCGGCCTCCTCAGGAAGCTCCGCATCAAGGGTGGCAACTTTGTCGCGGACGTCTTGCGCCGCAACCGGACTTTGCACCTCCAGTTGGAACACTGCCACGACAACGGATCGCCCCTCGTATGACGTTGACGTTATCTCGTCGATTCCGCTGATCGTGCTGAGTGCCTCCTCGATCGGCTTGGTTACATCCATCTCGACGACTTCGGGCGTGGCGCCGGGGTACGCGGTGGTGACGACCACAACCGGAAGATCGACATTCGGGAACTGATCGACCCCGAGACGCTGGTAGGAGAAGGCGCCGAAGACCAGTATGACCACCATCATCATGGTGGCAAAGACCGGATGCCCTACTGCAATGCGGGTGAGAAGCATGACTATCCCACCTTTGCCACTATGACCGGGAGGCCGGGCCGAAGCTCGGGAAGTGGCGACCTTACGATCATGTCGCCCGGCGCAAGACCAGAGACCTCAGCCATTTCGTCCTTCCACTCCGATATGATGGTCACCGGCTGGCGGACGAGAACACCGTGCAGGAGTTTTAGGACGTAGACTTCTTGCTGATCTCTACGAAGTGCGGCAACCGGAACGGCAATCGCGTCTTCAGCCTGCCGGACCAGTACCGATCCGTGGATAAACATGCCTCCCTTGAAGCGGTAGCCATCGTCTGGAAGACGAATATGGATCGCGACAGAGCGGCTGCCTTCGTCCACAACCGGACTGATCCGGGCAACTTCGCCCCTGATCACTTGGTTTCCGAAGCCATCAATCTGAAGCTCCACGAACTGTCCAGCAGCGACCCGCGAAACGTCCTGTGTAGAGATGAGAACCCTGGCTTCCATGTCGGCAACGTCGAAGAGCGTCAAAAGCTCAGCATCTGGAGCGACCTGCGCGCCCTGATTGACCATGACCTTCGAGACAACGCCGTCAAAGGGGGCGATGATCTCTGCGTCTCGCAGCGCTTTTTGTCCCACTTCGACTTGGGCCGCGAGGCCGTCCAGCCTTGCTTTCCGTGCGGCGACTTCGCTTCTCGCTCTGTCGAGCTGCTCCTGGCTTGCGACCCTTTTGCTGACGAGTTGCTCAATCCGGTTGAGCGACTGCATGGCAAGGACCATTTCAGCCATGGCGCCTTCCCGATCTGCTTCTTTCTCCTTCAGAGCAGCCTGAAGGTCTTCCGGAGCAAGCCTGACCAGAACGTCACCCGCCCTCACTGTCTGTCCTTCGCGGATGTCCGCGTGGACAATCCTCCCACCCGTCCTCGCCCGCAGGACAGCATGACGTGAAGGGCTAACCTCCCCTGTCACTCGAAGCCGCTCGACAAGTGCCGCCGGGCGTATTGTGGCCATGTCCATCGGCGACAGCTCGAACGATGACGTCGCGCCGCGGACCTGAGCGGCTACAATTTTTTGAAGTCGCTCGTTCACATCATCCGTTCCCCGTGCGGGATTTATCAGAGCGACCGCCAAACAAGATCCCCCGAATAGCGTCGCAGTTACTGCAAACAGTTTCTTCGATCTGGCTGACATCGTCGCGGTTCCTCATACTGATAGGGCACCGCGCCTTACAGCCGCATGGTGCTATGTTTGTGGGTGTACGATGAGGTCCGACAATTGCAGCAGCATTACCCGGCATCTTTTTATCCGCGTAATGTTGCTGCAATCTCTTCGATGACTCTACTACCAGCGTGAGATGCGGAGCCCGCGATGAGACTTCTGATGATTGAGGATGAGAGGGAGCTGGCAACTGCTCTGGCGGCTGCGCTGTCAAAGCACGGAATTGTTACCGATCACACCATGTACCTCGCCGATGCCCATGAACTCGTCCTTCAGAACGATTACGACGCAATCCTTCTGGATCGGCGTTTGCCCGATGGAGACGGACTGACATTCATCCCGAAACTAAGGCGTGCAGGCAATGATATGCCAATCATCGTACTCACCGCTAGAAATGAGCCGATGGAGCGGGTTGCGGGCCTGGATATCGGTGCAGACGATTACCTTGGAAAGCCGTTTCTAGTCGAGGAATTGATGGCGCGTGTCCGCGCCCTGTTGCGACGGCCCTCTGGCGTGATCGATCAAGATATCAAGGTCGGGCGACTGTCGATCGACCCGTTGAACCTTACTGTCAAACTTGGGACCGATACGCTCGATATCCCGCGCCGGGAGCTTTTGGTTCTCCAGGCGCTTGCCAAACGCAAGGGCAAAACCGTCCTTCGGGGCACGCTCGAACAGGCGGTCTACAATTACGAAGAAGAGATACAATCAAACGCACTGGATGCGCACATTTCGAGACTGCGCAAGAGATTATCGGATGCCGACGCGGGCACCACAATCCATAATATACGTGGTGTCGGCTACCTCCTTAAGGAAGAATGATGCGTGCTTACCGATCCGCGAATCCACCGCTTTGGTGGCGCCTAAGCTGGCAACTCAGCCTTGTGATCAGCATCGTGATCGGTGGTGCTATCATTGGGCTATCGGTGTATGGCACGATGGTGATGTCGCCCAATATCGCGATGGAGAGCGAGGTCAAGAACGCGGTTGTGGAATCGATTAGGCGAAACGGCAGCGGCCAGCTTGAACTCAAGGAGACCCTCTTACTTCGGACGCTGATCGAAGAAAACAGCCGCCTCTGGTTTGTAGCCGCCACCGCCGACGGAGCTTCGATCTCTCGGGGAGTGATCCCCCCACCATATACTGCGATCGCGCCTGTAACCTACCTCATCAGGGCCGCTGATATTCGTGGGGCGGAAGGAATCAAGGAGATCGCATCGATTGATGATGTTGCCACGGCTCTCGGGGAAGTGCGTATCCTATTCGGGGGCATTGCCGGAAAAGGCTCCCCTTTGCTGGCCTTGCTCGGGCGGGCCTATCCGATCTATGTGTCGCTGCTTGCGATGGCACTCCCCGCTATATTTATTGCAGTCCCATGGATCGTGCGAAGCGCGCTTTCACGGATCAGTGATGTCGCTGAGACCGCAGCACAGATTGACCCCCATCGCCAGGGCAGCCGTCTTCCTGTCGGAGGGATTCCGAGCGAAGTCGCTCCACTCGTGACCGCATTTAACGGAACCCTTGAAAGACTCGAGGTTGAATTCCAGAAACGACGAAGATTTTTGATCGACGCGGCCCACGAACTAAGGACACCGATCGCAATCATGCAAACCCGTATCGATGGCATGTCAGATGGTCCGGAACGTACTCGAATGTTAAAGGATGTCGCGCGCCTTGCCGACACTGCCGAACAATTGCTTGACTTCGAACGCAATGATCAAGCGGTCGACCTTAATGAGCAGGTCGATCTCATTGCGATCGCGCGTACGGTCGTGGCTGACTTTGCGCCTCTGGCAATTGCAGCCGGCTACGAAATCTCATTTAGTGATGAGGCTCCGGTGCTCCTCCGCAAAGGCAATACAATTGCATTGACGAGGGCAATCGGCAACCTGGTCCGTAATGCAATTGACCATGCTGGGGGAAAGGGAACGATCGACATATCGGTTTTTGCAAGTGGTACAATCGTCGTGAGCGATCAGGGACCTGGCATCCCTATTGAACATCAGGAACTGGTATTTGAACCATTCTATCGTGTCACCCCGAAGAGCAAGGGTGTCGGTCTTGGTCTGAGTCTCGTCAAGCAGATCGTTGCCAAACACGGCGGCCAAATCACAGTTCGAAGCGATTTTGGAGGGACCGAAGTTACACTCCGGCTGTGAAACGAAGGAAATCGTGACGCGTCATCAGCTCCGATGATGTTCGGCTCGAAACTTTCTCAGGATTGGGTAAAGTTTCTTGCCCGAGACGTTCATGTAATGCTGCGGCAATCCTGGGCTCCGACTGTGCTCTGACACCCATACCGGAGGCCAGTGAACGTGCAAGTCCAAAGCCATCTTCATCACCGTGGGGTCTACGGCCCGCCGAAGCGATTGCTTTTCGTCGTTTTGATAGGGATCATGACAGTTGCTGCCACCGGATGTACCTCCGTGCCGCTGAAAGAAAGCGGCACCCTGACCTCCTACAGCAGCCTGGCCCCGGTAAAGGGCAAGTTCGGTAGGAAACGCCGACAATACGTCGACGCACAGCAATTGGCACAGGCACAGACGGTTCGAATTATTCCGACCAGGTTCTCCTTCGATGCTGCGTCTCGCATCAAGTCTGAAGCCGATCGCGCCCTGGTGTCCAACGCGCTGGACCGCGCACTGTGCGTGGCATTGAGCGACAAGTATGAGCTGGTGCCTGCCAGCCAACGGGCGGATCTGACAGTCCGTTCGGTGGTCACCGACATCGTACCTACCAACAAGGGTGTCGCGGCGGCCGCGACCGTCGCCAGCGTTGGCGGTGGGTTCGCGATCCCGAGTGATGTCCCCCTTATTGGCATACCGCGGATACCGTTCGGGCTTGGCGGCCTCGCCGTAGAGGCGGAAGCAATCGATAGTTCTAATGTGCAGCTCGCGGCAATGATGTGGAGCCGCGGAGCCAACTTCATCCAGGATGCGCCCCGCTACTCTGAGGTGGGCGACGCCTATGGCCTCGCAGTCAAATTTGCCCAAGACTTTTCGAGGACCATTATCACCGGCAAAGAGCCGAAAATGCTGGACATCTCCATACCTTCCAGACAGCGCGTGCAGTCCTGGCTCGGCGGAAAACCGAAATACAAAGCCTGTGAAGCGTTCGGCCGGGCCCCCGGTTTGGTTGGCAAGGTTGCGGCCAACTACGGTCTTCCACCGGAATGGACCGACAAGAAGCCGAAGGTTTCTCCAGCCCCCTAGCCATCAGAAGACGGCATCATCGCCTGCCGGCAGGATATCGCTGGCAGGAAGTAACCGGCCTCCCCTGCCGGCCTGTGAACGGAGCAAGGGCAGACCTCCAGCCTTGCTCCGTTCACGCCTTCACGCTCGCAACGCCTCGTAGGAGCGCATGAGCCCGCCGCGTCCGTTTTCGGAAAAATGTCCTGCGCATTGTAGTGGCCTGCAGTGCCCCCGCAATGCTCCAGGATCATCATTGCCTCAGGGATGAGGACGAAAGCGATGGCGAGGTGTGCCAAGTTTCGGCCCGCCGCATTCTTCTTGCAGCGACTTAAACAACGGACGCATCCATTACTGCGGAGTTGAGGTTTGCCCCTATCTCACGAGCACGTTCGAGCCCGGCCTGGGAGGACGCGGCGTCGAGCGGCAGCAGGAGTTCCGATCCGACCATGCGCGCGCCGACATAGCCGAAAATGCCCAGGTCGATCTGCGTCTGCATTGCCTTTGCGTATCCGCGGTTGTCATAGGTGCGCCGCGTTGCTCCGCCAATCGCGATCGTCTGGATCGCCAGCCGACCAAGAAGACGCGTTGTTTCTTCACCATCTGCGTCGATGTATGCCCAGCCGTTGGTGAACACGCGCTCAATCCAGCCTTTGAGCATGGCTGGCATGGACCACCAGTAAACGGGGAAGATCATGACCAGCAGGTCCACGCGATCTATCCTTGCCTGCTCTGCGACAGCGTCAGCGGGAGGGACGGTGCGGCCACTGAAGGCGCGGTAGTCGGCGCCTGTATAGCGAGGGTCGAAACCCTCGGCGGTCAGATCGGCGATTTCGAACGTGTTTTGCGGGTCCTTCTTCAGGCCGGTGATCACCTGATCGGCGACGGCGTGGGTGTAGGACCCGGCCTCGGGATGCGCCACAACGATGAGAGAATGCATGGAAGAGACTGCGCCTGGAGGATTGATCGGGATTCTGGCTCGATGCCCTAAACGACCTGCGGTATGCGGGCGATGACCTTGATCTCGAAATCGAAGCCAGCAAGCCATGTGACACCGACGGCTGTCCAGTTGGGATAGGGTCGCTTTGCGAAGAACTCCTGCTTGATCGGCATCAAGACGTCGAACTGGTTCTGCGGATCCGTGTGGAACGTCGTGACGTCCACAATGTCGTCAAAGGTGCAGCCTGCGGATTCAAGCGTTGCACTCAAGTTGGTGAACGCACGGCGGACCTGCTCGGCAAAGTCAGGCTCTGCCGTTCCGTCTTCCCTGCTGCCCACCTGGCCCGAGACAAACAGCAAGTCACCCGATTGAATCGCAGCCGAATATTCGTGCTGCTCATAAAGTGCGTGCCTGTTGGCTGGAAATACTGCTTTACGCTCGTTCATGGTCTTCCTCTCATACGACGGTATCAAAGCTGAAACAGCTTCCCTCAGGGAGTCGTTTCAGATACGTTGCGTATGTAAGTATCGAGATACGAGACGTATGTCAAATTGAATACGTACCGTATGTGAATAAGAGGGTGTGATGGCGAAGAAGCGCGCGGAAACGATGGAGGAGAACAGGGCAAAGCTGGTTTCAGCTGCACGCAAGGCCTTCGCCGAAAAAGGATACGCCGCCGCTTCCATGGATGAAATGACGGCCGATGCCGGTTTGACGCGGGGTGCTCTCTACCACAACTTCGGGGACAAACGCGGGCTGTTCGCCGCTGTTGTGAATCAGATCGATTCTGAAATGGCTGCTCGTGCAAAAGAGCTCGCCGCATCCGAGTCTGATGAGTGGAAGGGGCTGCTTGCGGAAGGAATAGCTTATATTGAAATGGCGCTTGATCCCGAAGTTCAACGCATTGTTCTGCTCGATGGGCCAGCCGTACTCGGTGATCCTTCCAAGTGGCCAAGCCAGGACAACTGCCTGCAGGTTACAAGGCAAGCCGTCGAGAGGCTGATCGCGAGGAGAATAATGAAGCCAATAGATGCCGAAGCCGCCGCCCGCCTAATAAGCGGCGCATCACTCAACGCCGCACTCTGGGTTGCCGCGAGCGATGATGCTGCAGCGGTGCTGCCGAAGGCTGTCGAGGCTTTCTGCGCAATGGCCAGTGGAGTTCTCGCGCCGCGAAAATTGCCGAAGCTTCCGCCTTCATAGGATTCGAACATGCGACGACCCCCGAGCTAAGCGGAAATCACTTCCGTATGAGACAAGGCTTTAGCATTTCGCGCAGTGAAAGAATTCGAACCGACACCCCCTGCCTTGTATGCTCCCGCGCAACAGATTCGGCTGGTAAGGAAGTCAACCTGCCGGGGTTGGACGATCTGGGGCTGGATAGCTGCCCTTCCCTTCTGACCCATCTGCGAATGCGGACACTGGAACCCAGTACTCGGAGTCAGCCTTCCCTTTCCGCCGCACAGCCGTTGGCTGACCCATGCGACGGCGCAACTACCTTTCCCGGACGGGATGTAGCCGCTTTTCAGTCACCGGGTCGAAAAGATGTAGGTCTTGCGCATCTGCATCAAGGCCGATGTTTTCTCCCTCTCTAACATTCAGAAACGCAGGTACAGCAACACTGATCTCGTTTGTGCCGACGCGGATGGAAACAAGCCGAGTCTCCCCATGAAATTCATTGCGTTCTACTCGCCCTCTCAAGCCGCCGCCTTGGTCGTTTAGCTTGAATGCCCCGGGCCGGATTCCAATCGTTACAGGACCAGGCCTTACCGCAAACGGGACACCCAATTGGACCGCACCGTCGGTAAGAACACCATTCGTCGACTCCATGGCCAGAAAATTCATGGTGGGGGTACCTATGAAGCCTGCGGCGAAAAGGGTGTCGGGAGACTGATAGATTTCCTCCGGCGTCCCCATCTGCTCAATGCGCCCCTCCTTCATCAGCACGATCCGATCAGCGAGTGTCATCGCCTCCAGCTGATCATGAGTAACATAGATGCTCGTGGTCTTCAGGTCGCGATGGAGCCGCGCGATTTCGACTCGCAGACTGCCGCGCAGTTTGGCGTCAAGGTTTGATAACGGCTCGTCGAAGAGAAAGACCTCTGGCGTCTTGATCATGGCGCGTGCGATGGCCACACGCTGCTGCTGGCCGCCCGACAGTTCTGTCGGCTTGCGTGCGAGATAGACGCCAAGACCGAGTGCTTCGACCACAGGGGCCAGGCGCTGGTCGATTGCGGCTTTGCCGATACCGGCACGCTCGAGACCGAAGGTGATGTTCTCGCGTACACTCATATGCGGATAGAGCGCGTAGTTCTGGAATACCATGGCAATGCCGCGGTCACCCGGATCACGCTCGTTCATCCGCTCACCACCAATAAGCAAGTCGCCGCCCGAGATCTCCTCAAGCCCCGCGATCATGCGCAGCATGGTCGATTTTCCGCATCCCGACGGCCCGAGAAAGACGATGAATTCATGATCGTCGATATCAAGGTCGAAATCCCGCATGACCTCAAGCGCGCCATAGACCTTCCGGATCCCCCGGCATTCGACAGTGGCCATCAGTTCTCCTCCCCATCCACGACGATCTGCAGCTTCACATCCTCCGGCCGACCCTCGGCAGCCCGTTCGAAGGCGGCGATCGATTGGCTAAAAGTATAGGTGCCAGAAACCAACGGCTTCAGGTTGACCTTGCCAGCAGCGATCAGGGCCAGTGCCCGGTCAAACACATTGGCGTAGCGGAAGACCGTCTCGATGCGGCATTCTCGGGAGCAGGCGGCTGTGAGGTCGACTGCGACGGGTTCCGGCGGAAGGCCGACGAGAACGACTGTCCCACCGGGGCGCACGACCTTGAAGAGATCGCGGATCGCGGCCGGCGCGCCGGAGCATTCGAAGACGATGTCGGCTCCCCAGCCCTCGGTCGCCTCATTGACCGTCTCAATCAGATCGACTTGCCTGAGATTGACACCAGTGATCCCGCCATAGCTTTCGGCAAGCTTCAGCTTCGTCTCGGAGATATCCGAGATAAGCACGCGCGAACAGCCGCCGGCCAGGGCGGCCAGGGCCACCATGATGCCAATCGTACCGCAACCAGTGACAACCGCTGTATCGCCGGGCGTAATCTTCGCCCGGGCAGCCGCCTGCATGCCGACCGCAAAGGGCTCTACCATGGCGCCTTCGGCGAATGAGACGTTGTCCGCCAGCTTATAGGTAAATCCTGCCGGATGGACCGTCTCAGGGCACAGCACGCCATTCACCGGAGGAGTCGCCCAGAAGGTGACGGCAGGATCGACATTGTAAATACCGAGCCGGGAGGCGCGTGATTTGGGGTCGGGAATGCCCGGCTCCATGCAGACCCGATCCCCCGGCTTCAGATGGGTGACATTGGCACCGATCTCGGTGATGGTGCCGGCGGCCTCATGGCCCAGCACCATCGGCGCGTTGACGATGAAGTCGCCGATGCGTCCATGGGTGTAATAGTGCACGTCGCTGCCGCAGACGCCGACGGTGTGGATGCGAATGCGAACGTCGTCCGGGCCCATTTCGTGGCGGATTTCGATGTCGCGCAGGGAGAGTTCGCCGACACGTTCGAGGACTAGTGCTTTCATGGGTCAGTCAACCTTGATCAGTTTTCTTGGAAAATGCAGCGTTGAGCCCGCCCGCCAGCACCCCGAGCAGGATCAGCGGCGGCAGAGACAGAAGGACGACAGCGGCGTTCAGGATGCCCCAGGGCACGTTCATGCCGAGCTGTGACATCTCGGATGCGATGATCGGCAGGGTCTTTGCCTTCGAGGTGGTGAGCATCATGGCGAGCAGGAACTCGTTCCAGACGAGCACGAAGGAGAAAGCGATGGCACCAAAGACCTGAAAACGGGCGATCGGCAAAGCAATGCGGAAGAAGGTCGCGTATGGCCCGAGGCCATCGACACGGGCAGCTTCCTCGATGTGCAAGCTAACACGCTCGAAGGCCGGCACCGACAGCCAGATGGTGATCGAAGCCGTCACGATCAGATAGGTCACGATCAGCGACAGACGGGTGTCATAGAGATCGAGGCCGAGCCAGATGACCAGCATCGGAATGGCGATCGCGACCGGTGGCAGGAAACGGAGCGAGAGCACAAAGAACTGCGCTTCCGCGGTGATCCTGTTCTTGAAACGGGCAATCACATAGGCCGCCGGCACGCCGAGGACGGCACCGAGCACGACCGCGCTTGAGCAAATGATCAGGGAATTGGTGAGCGCCCGTGCCACCGAACGCCGGTTCAGCACGTAACTCATGTTCTCCCAGACCGGCTGGAAGACGAGCTTCGGGGTGGAGACCAAGAGGTCTGCATTGGTCTTGAAGGCGTTGAGCA
Source organism: Pseudorhizobium marinum (assembly GCF_000705355.1). NCBI lineage: Bacteria > Pseudomonadati > Pseudomonadota > Alphaproteobacteria > Hyphomicrobiales > Rhizobiaceae > Pseudorhizobium > Pseudorhizobium marinum. The sequence goes on along the minus strand of NZ_JMQK01000015.1, from coordinate 85,355 downwards.
AGGTCCAGAGCAGCGGCAGCACGACGAGCGCGGAGGCAATGAGCAGCAGAAGCTTAAGTAGCAGGGTCGAGAGCTTCATCGGTTCAGCCTCTTCCAGGTGAAGGTGAAAGTGACGATGGTCAGCACCATCATGATGACGGCCATGGAGGAAGCGTAGGAAATCTTGCCGGCTTCGATGAAGCCTTGCGAATAGGCATACATGTCGAGTGTCTCAGTGGAGATTCCGGGGCCCCCGCGCGTCATCACATAAACCAGGTCGAAGGAACGCAGGCTTTCGATCGCCTTGACCAGCAGCAGGCTGATCAACGGAGCTTTGAGCATCGGCAGGGTGACGAAGCGGTGGATCCCGAAGCGGGTTGCCCGGTCGATGCGCGCGGCTTCGAGCGGCTGCGGCGGCAGGGATTCCAGTAGCTTCAGGATGATGACCGCGAAGAACAGGCCCCACTGCCAAACATCGACAAAGGCAACGGCCAAGAGCGCGCCGAGCGGGGTCGAGAGAATGTCCGGCGTGATGCCGGTGAGTTCCCGTACCGGCCAGGTCAAGGCACCATAGAGCGGGTGGAAGGCAAACTTCCAGACGAAGGCGGCGCAGACACGGGGCAGAAGGACCGGGATGATGAAGAGCACGCAGAGGACGTTGCGCATGCGGGGGCTCGCTGCCTCGAACATAGCAATCCCAAGAGCGAGCCCCGTCACCATGGTCGCAGTGACGCTGATGATCTCCCACTTGAAGGACACCCATAGCGCGTTGAGAAAGCGAGCGTCCGAAGACAGCGTCAGGTAATTGGCAAACCAGACATAGTTCGCATCCGGCGCTGAAAGGGTCCGGTTCTGGAGCGAAATGTTGATCGCGTAGATCGTCGGCACGAGGGCGAGCACGATCAGGATGGCCAGTGTAGGCCCAAGAAAGACGTAAGGCAGCGAGCGGCCGCGGCGCATGGCAGATCCTCGGATGGGAAAAAGCGGGCGCGTCACCCGACGCGCCCGCGGGAGGCTTGGGAGGCCTTAGAGTTTGGCGGCGAAGGCTTCCAGTTCGTCGAGCGTTGCCTTGACGTCCGTGCGGCTGCCGGTGATCAGCTCTTCCAGCATGATGCCCCACTGATTGCCCAGTTCCTGCCAGCGCGCATCCTGCCAAAAGGTGACCGTGGTTTTTTCACCTGTTGCGGCCATGGCATCGGCCAGGTTCTGGCCGAAGGTCGCGGCATATTCCGGGCTTTGATAGGTGCTGGTTCGCGTCAGCTCACCCGGTTGTCCGGCGGCGAGGCGACGGGCCTCCTGCTCCTTGGAGGTTGCCCAGGCAACGAACAGACCGGCGCAGGCCTTTTCCTCGTCGGTTGCATTGGCCTTAGAGGCGATCGCAAATCCATGGGCGTAACCGCCACCCGGCAGCGGCGACGGCGGCACGGAGAAGGCAACCTTGTCGGCGACCTGGCTTTGCGCCTTGTCGACGGACATGCCACCGAGCGGTGCGGATTCGATGATGATCGCGACCTTTCCGGCACGGAAGGCGCCGGTGGATTCATCCCAGGAACCGGTCTGGGTGCCAGGCGCCGAATACTTGAAGAGCTCGAGATAGGTCTCGGTCGCCTTCACGGCTGCGTCCGAGTTGAAGGCCGGCTTGCCATCCTTGAACCACTCGCCGCCATTGGCCTTGAAGAAGGGCATCCAGCGCCAGACATTGGCGCCCGAACCGCGCTGGCCGCGCAGAGCTGTGCCATAGACGCCGTTGTCCGGATCATGCAGTTTTTGTACGGCGGCAAAATATTCGTCCCAGGTCTTCGGAGGTTGGATGCCCGCCTTTTCCAGGAGATCGGTACGATAGACCATCAGGTCACCGCCACCCTGCACCGGCGCAAACCACTGCTTGCCTTCATAAGTGGCAGCGGCCCGCATGCCGGCATCGAAGTCGTTATAGTCGTATTCAGCGGGGTAGAAACCCTCGAGCGGAACGACCCAGCCAGATGAGGCGAACAGGGCAAGATTGGCTTCGTCGATGTAGTACACGTCGAAGCTACCGACGGTCGACGCGTCGGCCTGAGACTTGGCGCGGCGATCATTTTCATTCAGGTAACTGATCTCAAACCCGGCCCCGGAAAGCTCTTCGAACTCGTCGACATAGTCCTCGAGAAGTGTCAGTCCGTCGCGCGGCTGCGCCAGGACACGAACGTCCTCCGTGCATTGTGCGGCCGCATGAGCGTTGGATGCGGCAAATATGGCGATGACCGCGCAACCGGCGCGGAGAGCATTGAGTGTCATGATTTCCTCCCTTGATGGCAACTCCCTTGCCATCGACGGGAACACTTTTGCGCAAGCGCGCGGAGCGAACTAGTTTGCCTTCTGCTCACAACTGGTATTATTTTGACATTTGTGCAGCACAACATGAGTGTGGGAATGCCAATTGCATCAGATTATCCGCATTCGATCGCGGAGACCTTCACCGCAACGCGTGAGCAGATCGTCCTGCCCGGAGGCGCCTCCTATCTAATCCGGCGGGACGATTATCCCAACCCTGTCTGCATCTGGAACTACCATCCCGAGTGGGAGATACACTTCATCCCGGATGCGAGCGGCTTTGCCTATGTCGGTGACTATATCGGCCCATTTCGCCCGGGGCACCTGATGCTGACAGGCACCAACCTACCGCATAACTGGATCACGCCCGGTGCGCCGCCGCTTCCCGGACGCGACATGGTTTTGCAATTCAACGCGGACGCCTTGATCGGTGTCCGCGCGGTCTGTCCCGAGTTTGACGTTCTCCACCGGCTGAAGCCCCACGCACAGCGGGGAATTGAGATTTTAGGCCCGGAGGCCTCTTTGATCGGGGCGAAAATCCTCAAATTACACGCGGTCAGCCACCTTGGCGGACTGGGGCTTTTTCTGGAAATTTTGCAGGACATTGAGGCCGCGTCGCAGAAGCGGCTCCTTGCCAGCGAGCACTTCCTTTCAGTCTATAACCAGATGTCGGACCGCAGGCACCGGCGCATCGACCAAGCTATCCAGATCCTGCAATCGGTTCCGGGCGCTCAAATGCACGAAGTGGCGGCACAGGTCGGTTTCGAACCTTCCGCTTTTTCCCGCGCCTTCCGGCGCCTTACTGGCATGCATTTTTCAGCCTATAGCCGATCCGTCCGCGTCTGGCGCGCGCGCACCCTTCTCGCTGAGACCGAGATTCCCATCACCGACGTGTGCTTTGAAGCCGGCTTCAACAACCTGTCCAACTTCAATCGTTACTTCAGGATAGAAACCGGGCTCACCCCTCGCGCCTATCGGACCGCAGCCCGCATCAGGGGGCGATCTATAGTCTCTTAGCAAAGAAGCTGCTCCTGTTGAGCTGACTGAGGCGGCATTCGCCTCGACCACCCCTGATACTCGCTAAGCGAGACCGCAGACACCTCCCCCTGATCTACCGCAGAGGACTTTAAGAGTGGTTAAGCAGTCGCTGCAACTGACGCATAGATAATACCTTGCCAGTCGGCGAACTAATGTCTATAGTTCACCATATGGCAAACAATAATCTCTCACTTGATACCGCGTTCTACGCCCTATCAGACCCAACAAGAAGAGCGGTGATCATCCGCTTGTTGAGGCGATCCGCCCCGGTCAAGGAACTGGCTGAACCCTTCAACATGGGACTTCCTTCATTCCTGAAGCATCTGCGGGTGCTTGAGGAGAGCGGCTTCATCGTGACCGAGAAAATTGGCCGAACTCGTACCTGCCGCGTCAGGGTCGAGCGCTTGGAAGAGGCCGAAAACTGGCTTTCCGAGCAACGCAAGCTTTGGCAGGCGGCGACAGATCGCCTTGCTCATTATGTCGAAGAACAAATGCCAGGAGACGGAACTGATGACTGAAAAATCTGAACTTACCATTTCAAAGTTTATCGAGGCACCGCCCGCGAAAGTTTGGAAGGCGTGGTCGTCTCCGGAGCATCTTGCGCAGTGGTGGATTCCGAAGCCTATTGAGTGCCGGGTGGTCAAGCTCGACTTGAAGGCTGGCGGAGGCTTCGAAACGCTCATGCGCGAGCAAGGCAGTGAGTTCAAGCCGCATGTTGAGGCTTGTTTTTTGGAAGTTATGCCGGAGCAGCGGATGGTTTGGACCACAACCTTGGCAGAGGGCTGGCAGCCGATCGAGCCCTGGCTTGCGCTCACTGCCATCATTACGTTCGAACCACAGAGCACGGGTACTCTCTATTCGGCGCGGGTATTGCACAAAACTGCAGCCGACGGCTTGAAGCACGAGCAGCTAGGGTTCCAAGAGGGGTGGGGCACCACACTCACCCAGCTCGCGGCGTTCGCTCAGCGTCTGTGACCTTGACCACCGCCAAGAGGCGAGCGTGAGGTCAATTACTAGCTCGTCCTGCGGGGCACTTGGTAAACCGGCTCCTCAGATATCTTCAAGATCATTGGCATGTCTCCTCTTGACGCGAGAGGGACCATCGGCAATCCGCCGATGGTCACCAACCTACAGTTCAATCTGCTCAGCGATCCGCAGAGCATCGCCCACCTCGACGCCCAGATATCGGACGGTGCTTTCAGGCTTCGTGTGACCGAGCAGAACCTGCACGGCCCGGAGGTTGCCAGTCTTCTTGTAAATCTGTGCCGCTTTAGTTCTCCTCAGGGAGTGCGTTCCGTAGGCGCTGGCTTCGAGGCCGATGGACGTTACCCATCGCTGGACAATCCGGGCGTACTGCCTCGTCGACAGATGCTGCGACGTCTTGCGGCGGCTTGGAAACAGGTAGCTACCGCCGCTCCGTCGGACGAATGGGAGCCATGCTGCAAGTGCAGCTTTCGTGTGCTCGGTCATTTCGAACTGTACGGGCCGCTTTGTCTTCTTCTGGATGATAGTTGCGCGATCCCTGACCGAGCTACCAGACCACAAGTCTTCGACCCTCAGTCTTACTAGGTCGCAGGCGCGAAGCTTGCTGTCGATGCGAGATTGAAGAGCGCCAGCTCTCTGATCGCTCCGCCCATTTCCAGTCGAACACGGATCGATCACACATTCTTTGGCTGAAGTGGGCGCTTCTGACCGACCAGGATACCCTTGTTCCAGGGGCGGCGGGGACGCAGTGGGATAATATTCATGACGAGTTCCCCGCCACTCCTCCCGCCGCGTCACCTCCATCAGGCAGCGGATGATAGCACATCTCGTCGCTACTCGGCCCGAAGCGGACGAAGGGTTGCCGCCTCAAATCCCTCAGTGGCGTCCCACGGTGCTTTCAATTTCTGAATGTCGGCCTTACTTTACATGTGACGTTTGACCGCAAAAGCTTTGGAGAGAGGCGATGAAGGCCACACCTTTTCTTATGTTCCAGGGTCGCTGCGAGGAGGCTATCAACTTCTATGTGAACACGATTCCCGGATCAGAGATCGAGCAGTTAACCCGTTATGGCGATGAGCACGATCAGATGGCAGGTAAGGTTTTTACATCTCTCATACGCATCGCGGGCCAAACCGTGATGGCCAATGACAGCCCTCCGGTCCACCAATTCACTTTCACGCCGTCCTTTTCGTTCTGGATCGATTGCACCGAGAGCGACCAGGTGGCGCATCTCGCGGAAGTCCTATCCGTTGATGGAAAGAAAATGATGCCTGCCGGCAACTACGGTTTCAGCGAAAGCTTCGCCTTCGTTGAAGACCGTTTCGGCATTTCGTGGCAGCTTTGCTACAAACTGTCGCCGGAACGTCCTGAGGTTTAGGAAGCTCGTACGAATTTGACTTGTCGGCTGTTGGCGCACAGGCGACCAGGTTGGGAGCGGTTCGGGTCGAGGGACTTCCCTTAGTAGGCGTAGCTAAACTCGATCCCAGCGAAGACCATGCTCACGGCCGCGAAAACGATCCCGGTTGGGAAGAGACTGGGGGTGACTGAGTAGTAACGCCGTGAATACAAGAAGGCAGACAACGGTAGGATGAAAGTCAAGGCGAGCTGCCATGATCTGAGGGTGGAGAAAATCCCGGTTAGGCCGGAAGCCGTCAGGACCAATGCAAGAAGCCACCCAGACACGAGCAACACTGCACTGCCGCCAACTGCTGCGGAAAAGATAACACCGTACTTTTTGGCGAGGCGTCGCAGCTCGGGTATCGAAAGTCCGACGGATACTACGCTCGTTGCCAGGAAGTGTGCCCACATCTTTCGAAGATTAGACAGCTCCCAGAGAAATAACAATGCAGGATTGTCACCGGAGCAATACTCCCTAATAGTGCCGTTTGAATCTTCCCCAGGTGCTGCGGCCGCCGGTCTTCCGGGGCGCGCCCCGGAAGACCGGCGGCGAGTCATCGCCGATACTCCTTCCGATGGTCGGAAGGTGGATTTTGGTGATCAAGCTGAGGGAGACAATCATGATCCTGGATCTGCATCAGCAGGGGCTGACGGTATCGGCCATTTCCAGAGAAACGGGCATCGATCGCAAGACGGTGCGCAAATACATAGAGACGTAGCCCACGCTCTTGAAGGGTATCGAACCGGCGGCCCTCGCCATACATACTCAGACCTCAATCCACCAGCAGCGCGTCACGTACGGCGTCCAGGACTCGACGTTGGGTGCTGCCAGCAGGTGCCCAGTAATCATCGTTGGCGATAAGCCTCGCTACTCAGTATCGCCCCGTGGCCGCCAGCTTCCGCATGGATGAGAACTCCGGCAGCATGGTCCCACGGTCTCAAGCTCTCGCTCAGGCAAAAGCTCATGGCACCTGTGGCAAGCATGCGGCACTCCCAGGCAGAACAGCGCCAGGTGGTCATCCGGTGAAACCGCGTAACACGCGGCGCCAGTTTAGCCTGCACGTCAGGCGCAAACATGTGCAACGATCACGAGGATGCTGCCGAATATGGGCGGCCCGTGGCCGAAGTGCCAGGTGCCGTCGACAGGGTCGATCACCGCTGCAAGTTCCGCTTTCTCCAGGCAAGCTTCCACCCCATCGACAACGTCTCTGATGTATTCCTTTTCGGTTGTTCAGGCCGTGTCCATCGCGGTCTCGATGCCCGTCGGTAGGACCGGAGACGATCCGCCCGCACCTGAAAGGTCGAAACGGAGTAGAGGACTGGTCATAACGGCCTCGAAACCAGGCGGTGTCGCAAAGACCGGATAGGCTTTCGGCTTCTTCCAGCTCGCAATGGGGCTAATCTTGATCCGGCCGTGGCTTTGGCCCGGCATTAGCAAGATCACGAGCGGCCGGCCTAGCACAGCTCGAAGGAGCTGGATGACGTTAAAACGTCTTTAAGTCAGTGCGGCCATTCCTCGGTGGGCCAGTCTCGCGCCGTGTGGATCACGCGCAGGATGACGACGCATTCGCGGCAACCGATTGGCCGCAGCTCATAGGAAATGATGGAGGGCAGGCCGGTGACGGACTTTTCATAGGTGCCTGATACGCGACCTGGCCGGCCGGTTGCGATTTCCCCAAGGGCCTCGCCCGTTTCGCGGAGACGGTCTGCCACACGTCGCGCCGCCGCAGGATTGTCCTGGGCGATAAACGCGAGCTGTTCCCGCATATCGTCCAGCGCTTCGCGCGCCCAGGTAACAGGGCGCCTCACGCCTTGCCGGCTCGCTTTGCTTCCGCAGCGCCGATCACGCCATAGAGTTCGGCCATGGCCTCGTCATGCGGCACAACACGACCGGCCGCCGCATCTGCCATACCGCGCTTGATGCCCTCGATGATTTCAAGCTCGCGCTCCACGTAGGCCGCGACGGCCTCGCCGGCCAGGAACGACTTGCTGCGCCGGGTGTCGGTCGCGATCCGGTCGAGTTTTTGCTTTACCTCGGGGCTGACCCGAATTGTCATTGTGGTGCTGGCGGTCACAGTCGGATCTCCCTGTGCTTACTTGTGTACACCCTAGCACATCCTACCCAGCCTGACCAGCCCCGCCCGCGCTGAGTGCCAGATACTTTTTCCTCAAACACGCGCTCGCAGCCGGCCACACTCTGGATTTCTGCGACACCTTAGCAACGTCTGCAGAATCATGACACCAGGCCAAGTATTACGATGGAACAGCGCGATGCTGAGACGCTCGCGCCCGGCTCCATGCCTCTGCCATTGCCCGCGCTCTAACGCGCGATCAGGGCAGCTGTCTCCATGTCCGACGACGCCATGCTGGCTGATGGCACAGTTGGGTTTAGCCATTGTCACGGAACTCTGCATAGAGTGACATGCCGCCATCGATGAACAGTGTCGTGCCTGTGCATACTCCGCCTCATCGGAGGCAAGCCACACGGCCGCGCGCGAGACGTCGTCCCGCTCTCCGATGCGACCCGCGTTCCCCGACAACCAGACCTACTGCGCCGCTGAACCAGACTAAGCTCGGGCGGCGGTCCCCCAGAGGTCTGACATCTCCACCGTCTGAAGCCTGATAGCGGAACGGGGACTGGCCAGCCCCGTTCTGGGTCCACCGCAACGGCTGGCAAGCACCGGCTGCATGTCTGCGGGACACGAAGGAGAAATTTTACGACGGATCACGATCCCACGATCCGCGATGGCCCCCAATTGGGGCATCCATCATAGCAGCGGGTACCGCGTCTCCTGATGTGATCCCCAGCGACTGCGCCAAGCGCTATAATCACTCGCGGCTGGCCTCAGTCGTTGGAATATTGAGCTTGGCTCGCCCGTAAGGAACTAAAGGCTTGTGACGTGGTGAAAACGTTCCGTAGCTGGGTGCGTTGAAGCCGAAGCCGCCGCCTTGAAAGGATATGAACCCACGACCCCCAGTTTTTGCAATGCTTTGCCTTCGAAAACGATATAATAAGGGCTTAGTAGTTCCAACTCACCTTCTACCGCCACTGCCTTCCGGATGAATGCAGGATGGGAAGGGACCGGAGCAGAAGCCGTGGTTTCGCCGCTCGATGGATCCCAAAGCTCAGCGAGTGTGTCTTGCCGAGTTCGAGTAACGGATGCTCACACGCCGAACCAAACAGGGGCTGGCGGCGGCACGAAGGCGCGGCGTGCGGCTGGGCCGTCCGCCCAAGTTGACGCCTGCCCAATTGTCGGACGTCCGTCGCGGGATCGCCACCGGGGCAGCCAAACGGGCCAGATCGCTGCCGAACATGGCATAGCGCCACGGTCGCCTACACGGGCGATCAGCCGTTCTTTGCGCGGATGACCGCGTTCAGAACGGCGCCGCCGCCGCCAATTTTCTGGCATTTCGGACGTCTTCGGCTATACTGACGTCATGAACATGCTCGAAACCATCAGCATCGACGTCTATCCGTGGGCTGCTCCGACCAAGGAACAGCGTGCATGGTTCGATGCGCTTTCGCCCGACGAGAAACGCAAAGCCATCCAGGCCGCCATTGACGAGGGCTTCGATAGCCCCGTCAGTGGAAAGTCGATTGACGACATTATTCGGGAAGCCCGCGCCGAATCTCCGCATGCGTCATAGAATTACACAGCGCGCCGAACGCGACTTGAAAGATATCTATCGCTACACCGTCCAAACTTTCGGTCACGCTCAGGCCGAAAAATACCTGCGCGAACTCGACGCCGTTTTCGAGATTTTGGGCGACTGACCTTGAGACGGCGATGAGCTCATCAGGAGGCTGTGGATGGGCTACACTGAAACAACTCTGTTTGCCTCTCTCCTCGGATAGAGGTGGACGGTCGGGGGAATTTGTGGAGCTGAGGACTGCCTGTCGATTTTCGTTGAGATCTGCCCCAGGATTTGCGCCGAGATTTGTCGATGATAATACTCCGCAGTCCTGGGTCAGCTCTCAGTGCAGATCAACATCGTCATCCTTGACTGCCGGTGGGTGCGACAATCGAACGTCAAGGCTACTCAGTCCAGTCTTCCACCCGTAAGCCGGGTACGCGATCAAATTCTCGGCGATTATTGGTGACCATGATCAGTCCGCGCGAGCGAGCGTGTCCGGCGATCATTTGATCATATGGGCCGATAGGATTGCCATTGCGCGCCAGTTCGGCTCGCAATTGCCCCGTATGGCTGGCTGCTGGTTCATCGTAAGCCAACACCTCGAGGCGCGCCGCGAAGCCCTCCACGACGGGTAGGTTTTTTTCGGGACTGGCTGACTTTTCCGCTCCGTAAATCAGTTCCATGAAACTAATCGAGCTGATGCACAGTTGACCATGGAAACGATTGAACGCCTCGCGCACATGCTGGGGTCGATTCTTGATCGTAAAAATGCAGATGTTGGTGTCCAGCATGTACCTGAGCACTACATTGCCTCGCGTTCTTGCGAAGCAGGCTGTTCACGTTCACTCATGAAGTCAGCTGTCGCCGCCGCTCCTTCAAACCAGCTGTCCCAAACCTCGCCAGCAGGTGCGATGATGCGTGTGCGCCCCACTGCAACAATATCGACCCGCTTTACATCATCAGGCAAAGCGACCGCTTTTGGCAAACGGATTGCCTGACTTCGATTGCTCAGAAATACTGCCCCCTGCTCCATTTGAGTGACTCCGCTCATCATTGGCCGACGATCTAGCTATGATGGTACTCTCCTTGGGATATGTCAATGGGATATACTTCAACGATTTCATCCACAAGCATGGTGCGATCCTTCGCCTTCTCGTGATTGCGGAGGGAACGCAGGTGAAGATACTCAACCAGCTGAGCAAAGTCGCGCTCCGTTTCAAGGTGAGTTCAACGACAATTCAGCGGGCATTGCATGCGTCATGCGAGAATCCGCACTTTTCAGAAACAGCAAGTACTGATGTCGAATAAAGCATCACATTGTTGTTTTGATGACGATAAAACATCAGGTTGAGGAAACGGCAATCTCGTGATATCGTAAACGACATCAAATATGAGAACTGATGCGAAAATAAACATCGATGAGATATGAAACCCAAGAGATCGCGCACCGCCTACGCGAAGCCAGAGAAGCCAAACAGCTCAGCCAACGCGAATTGAGCCGGTTGGCTGGCGTCCCGCAAGCGCAGATTTCGCGGATCGAATCCAACAGCGTTGATCTGCGTCTGTCGAGCCTCGTCGCGATTGCCAGCGCGCTTGATTTGGAGATTGCCCTGGTACCACGCAAGGCAGTGCCTGCGATCAAATCGATTACGCGCCAAACGACGGATCGCACTGTGATCCAACCGCCCGCGATCAGCAAAGAAATGCAGCAGCTGCAAAAGGCAATCCGCACTCTTCAGATTGATGCGCCGACCCTGCCGGAACTGGATGAGCTGCGCAAAGCTACAGCATCACTCCAGCGCTTCCATATCGACACTCAATTTTTGGACAATCTCCGCTCGCTGCGGCACACCATTGAACGCGCCAATATCACAGAGCAGTGGAAGGGCATCTTCGAGGCCGCTAGCAGCATGAAGGCGCTCCGCAACCAGATTGCCCACTTCAAGCCTACAAGCGAACAACGACAAGCCAACCGTCCAGCCTACTCATTAAATGAGGAGGACGACGATGCCTGATGTCTCTGTTCTGAGCGTGCGCCTTTATGGCGAAGAAATCGGCACGATTACCTATGTCGGAGCCGAGAAGACGCTCTTTGCGTTTAACGATGCCTATGTCGCGAACCCAGAAAGACCGACCCTCGGCCTCCAATTCAAAGATAATTTTGGCGAGCTGATCACGGATTTTCGGCCATATAGAACCAAGCTGATGCCCTACTTCTCGAACCTCCTCCCAGAGGGTCATCTGCGCCGCTACCTGGCTGAGAAGGCAGACATCCATATTGACCGCGAGTTCTTCCTCTTGCGGGTGCTTGGGCAGGATCTGCCCGGCGCGATCACCGTCGTTCCAGCGGACGGCGAAGAATGGCCAGACGAGGCGCATAACGTCCTTGAAGGTGAAGCCGCCCAAGAAGCGGCAGACGATGCCATGCGATTTTCATTGGCAGGTGTGCAGCTCAAATTCTCGGCGGTACAAAGTGAAAGCGGCGGCCTGACCATTCCGACAAGCGGCGTCGGCGGCAATCGGATCGTCAAACTCCCCTCTCGCGAGTTTGCCAACGTCCCGGAAAACGAATTCTCGATGATGAGCCTTGCCAGGATGGTCGGGATCAACGTGCCGGCGATCGGGCTGATCGATGTGCGATCGATCGGCAATCTGCCGGATGGGATTGAGAAGATCGGGCAACAGGCCTTCGTCATCGAACGCTTCGATCGCAATGACGATGGCAGCGTCACCCATATCGAGGATTTCGCGCAGGTCTTTAACGTCTATCCCGAGAACAAGTACAAGAGAGCCAGTTACCGCAATCTGATATCGGTGATCGCCTCAGAATCCGATCAGGATGATGTGGCCGAATTCATCCGCCGCCTGACGTTCACTGTCCTAATTGGCAACGGCGACATGCACCTGAAAAACTGGTCGCTCATCTACCCTGATCGCCGAAACGCACGCCTCGCTCCAGCCTATGACTTCGTGTCCACGATCGCGTATATCGCGAACGACAAATCCGCGCTGACCTTCAGCCGGACGAAGGAGTTCGCCGGGTTTACGTTGGACGAGCTGGCGCATCTCTCGGCAAAGGCACACCTGCCCAAGAAACTCGTGCTCGACACAGCCAAGGAAACCGTCGCGCTCTTCATGGCGCGATGGGAGACCGAAAAGGCCAACCTTCCCATGCACCAAGATGTTATCGGGACCATCGACAAGCATCTCACGACTTTGCCGATTGTCACCGGCAAAGAGTGACGGGATGCGGCCTAAGCCGCATCCTCCATTTCACGATGATGGGAAGCCAGAGACATCAGCCAGTTGCTGGCCTCAGAGGCTTTGGAATCTGCGGTGAAAACCGCCTTCTTGTCGGACTTCAGCACGGTCAACCAGTTCTCGATGTACTGGGCGTGATCGAGACGCGGCTCGGGCGCCAGACCAAGATCGCCGCACAGGAAGGCTGCGCCGAGTTCGGCGACAAGCTCTTCCATGGCATAGGCTTCAGTGCCGAATCTCGCAAAAAGATCGCGTGAACGGCGCGCTTTTCGAGCCCGACCAGTGCGTGAGTTCATGACATGGCGTGCCTTAAAATCCTTCGGCGGCGCTTGTGGTGAAAGTGCCAGTGAAGCGGCGGCGCTCGGGCATGCGGATGATATCAGCCGCCGGGACATAGCAGGCTTTATCGCCACCGTCCTCGACGACGGCGCCTGTTGCCTTCACGAAGGCTTCAGCCTGACATCAATGCCTTGAGCCGCCTCCTGATACAGCAACCACTTCTGTTGCCGCATCAGGAGGAGCACTTCACATTAGAGCTTCGGCTCCGGTGCCCGCCTTGCTGTTCAGATGACAAGCAGACCAGTGCCGCGGCGCAATCTCGATCGTGGCTGGAACCTCCACGCGGCAGCGATCCATGACGAACGGGCAGCGGGGATGGAAATGGCAGCCCTTGGGTGGGTTCAGAGGACTTGGCAGTTCTCCTTGAATGGCCTTGAACTGCCTTTTGGTGAGCTCGATGCGCGGGATTTCAGACAGGAGAGCCTGCGTATACGGATGATTTGGTCTCTGAAACACCTCCTCGACCGGTGCCTCTTCAACGATGCGTCCGAGATACATGATGGCGACACGGTCGGAAATATGTTCCACGACACCCAGGTCATGGCTGACGAACAGGTAGGTCAGATCGAGCCTTTCGCGCAATTCCATGAAGAGATTGATCACCTGGGCCTGGATCGAGACATCGAGGGCAGCGACGCTTTCGTCGCAGACGAGGAAATCCGGCTGCACCGCCAGAGCGCGCGCAATGTTGACACGCTGACGCTGTCCACCCGAGAACTGATGCGGATATCGGTTCTTCAGGGCCGGGTCGAAGCCGGCAAACTGGAGGTACCGGTCCACGTAGTCCCGGCGCTCGCCCTTCGGGACCAGCCCGTGCGTGAGAGGCGCCTCCGACACGATATCCTCGATGGTCATGCGCGGGTTGAGTGCAGCCATGGGATTCTGGAAGATCATCTGCGTGGCAAGAGCCGAGGCGCGGCGTTCGCTTGCTCCCAGGGCGCTCCGGTCCCTGCCCTTCCAGACGATCTGTCCCTCGCTTGGATCCAGAATCCCGGCAATGACCCGCCCCAGAGTGGACTTGCCGCAGCCGCTTTCGCCCACCAGGCCGACGACTTCGCCCTTGCGGATGCTCAGGCTGACATCGTCAAGCGCATGAACGGTGGACGGCGGCTTTGCCAGACCCAGCTTGATGGCGATCTTCGCAGCAAGATCCGGCTTGGCTCCAAACCGCCGGGAGACATGCCGGGCCTCGATCAGCGGAGGTGTCGTATCGTCAGTCATCTAAGGCTCCCGCCACAGGATGGAAACAGCGGTAGGCACGCCCGCTATCCCAGGAGATGTCAGGCATGACCGCGCATTCGGCCGTTGCACGAACGCAGCGCGCCCTGAAACTGCATCCCGGCGGCAAGCGGTTGAGTGCAGGCGTGATCCCGGGGATCTGCCGGAGAGGTTGCCCGCGCCTGTTTTGGGACGGCACCGACATGATCAGGCCGCGCGTATAGGGGTGACGGGGGTCGCCCAGCACCTGCGCGATCCCTCCGGTCTCGACCAGCCTGCCCGCGTACATCACGGCGATATCGTCCGCGAGCCGGGACACGATTGCAAGGTCATGGGTAATCCAGATCACCGACGTGTTCGACTGCTCGGTAAGCCGCTGGAACTCCGAAATGATCTGGCTCTGGATCGTCACATCCAGCGCCGTGGTCGGCTCGTCGGCAATGATGAGGTCGGGGCGGTGAAGGATCGCAATGGCGATCGCCACCCGCTGCCGCATGCCACCGGAAAACTCGTGCGGATAGGCCGAGAGGCGCTCCTCGGGGCTCGGGATCCCGACAAGGCCCAGCGCATCCCGGGCGCGCTGTCGCGCGGTTTCCCGCGACACGGAATCATGCGCGAGGACCGCTTCGACGAGCTGCGTTCCAATCGTCAGCACCGGATTGAGCGTCATCATCGGATCCTGGAAGACCATGGCAATGCGCTTGCCGCGCAAGCAGCGCATGCCGCCTTCCGAGAGGCTCGCAAGGTCGACGCCATCAAACAGGATCTGGCCTGACGCGATCCGCCCCGGCTTGTCGAGAAGACGCATGATCGAGAAGCCGGTCACAGATTTTCCCGATCCGGACTCCCCCACGAGACCGAGGACCTTGCCCCTTTCCAGCGAAAAGGAAACACCATTGACGGCAAGCAGGCCGAGACCCTTTCCGAACTCCGTCACCAGGTCGCGAACTTCGAGAAGAGCAGCCATTACGCGTTCCTCGGATTGAGGACATCGCGCAGCCGATCGCCCACCAGATTGATGGAGACGATGGTGACAAGGAGCGCGATCCCCGGGAAGAAACTGATCCAGTAGAGCCCGGTGAGGAGATACTGATAGCCGGTGGAAATCAGCATGCCGAGCGACGGCTCCGTCACCGAAGCGCCAAGACCCAGGAAGGAGAGTGTCGCCTCAAGGCCGATCGCGCGGGCAACCTGCATGGTGGCGATCACGATCACCGGTGCAAGACAGTTGGGAAGAAGATGCCGGAACAGGATGCGCCAGCGCGGCAGGCGGAACGCCTCCGCAGCCTCGATGTATTCCTTCTCGCGCTCCACCAGCGCCGTGGCGCGAACGGTACGGGCATAGGTTGCCCATTCCGCGATGATCAGCGCAATCACCACGTTGAGAACGCCCTTGCCGAGAACTGCAAGCATCATCAAGGCCATCAGAATGGTCGGGAAGGAGAGTTGCAGATCCACCAGCCGCATGATCGCGCTTTCCGCGCGACCGCCGACATAGGCGGCGACCAGCCCGATGGTCGTTCCGATGATCGCCGCGGCGAAAGCGGAGAGCACCCCGACGATCAGAGATGTCCTCAATCCGTAGAGGATGCCGGACAGGATGTCCCGTCCCTGGCTGTCGGTGCCAAGATGATAGGTCAGACCGGAGAAGGATTCCGAGCCGGGCGGCAGGCGGCCGTCCAGAATATCGAGCTGTGTGAGGTCATAGGGATCCTGCGGTGCGATCAGCGGCGCAAACACCGCAAGCAAGACGATCACGGAAAGAAGCACAATCCCGACCATTGCCCCCGGCGATCGGGCAAACAGCCGCAACTGACGTTGCAGGCGACCGGGCTCCAGCGGTGGCGCAGAGTGCTCGGGAAGAGGAAGGTTGGTCATGTCTATGCCTTCGCATCCAGCCGGACGCGAGGGTCCAGCAGTGTGTAGCAGACGTCGATGATGAAATTCAGGCTGACGAAGAGGATCACCATCATCATCAGGTAGGCCACGATGACGGGCCGATCGAGGAGGTTGATGGAGTCGATGATCAGCTTGCCCATGCCCGGCCAGGCAAAGATGCTCTCGGTCACGACCGAGAAAGCAATCAGCGATCCGAACTCGAGCCCGATGATCGTTACCAGCGGAATCATCAGGTTCTTGAGCACGTGCACGAAGATGATCCGACGGTGGGACAGGCCCTTGGCGCGCGCAAACTTGATATAGTCCTGCGGCAGAACTTCCTGGACGCCGGCTCGGGTCAGTCTGAGAATAAGCGAGGTTTTGAACAGAGCCAGGTTGAAGGCCGGCAGAAGGAGATGTGACAGGCCATCCTTTGTCAGGAAGGACCAGTGCACGCCCAGGAATTCTGCAGTCATGCCCCGACCATTGGTCGGAAGCCAGCGCAGCTCGACCGCAAAAACCATGATCAGCATCAGGCCCACCCAGAAGGTCGGCAGCGAAAACCCGAGGATGGAGCCGCTCATGATGAGGCGCGAGGACACGCGGTTGGGATAGAGCCCCGCGTAAAGCCCGAGCGGTAGCCCGACAACGAGCGCGAGCAGCAAGGCAGAAATGGCAAGTTCCAGGGTTGCCGGCAGCCGCTCCAGGATGAGACCCAGCGCTGGCCGCCCGTAGACGAAACTGTCGCCGAAGTCACCCTGCGTCAGCCCCTGGAGAAACAGAAGATATTGTTTCCACAGGGGCTGATCGAGACCGTAGTGAGCGATCACGCGCATCCGCTCCGCCTGATTGGCGTCGGGATTGATCAGGATATCGACCGGATTGCCGATGACGTTGACGCCGATGAAGACGATGATCGTCATCGCCAGAATGACAAAGACCGCTTGTATCAACCGCCGAATGAGGGAAACTGCCATACTGCCTGCTTCTCCTACTTCACGGACAATGAGAGACCATCGCGCTGTGGGTCGGCGGCACCTGCAGATACACCATTTTCAATCTTTATCGCGTGGAGAGCGGCAAACGCATAGGTCTGAGGCGAGCGCGCGACATCGTAGCCCATCTCCTGGAGTTCCTTTTCGACCGAACGCCGGATGCGATTGCAGATATCGACCTTGTTGGAGACGCCAATGACGCGTGGCGCCACGACAGCCTCCAGCACCGACATGTCGAAGTCGATGATGTTCATCAGGCACTGGGCCACCGTCGGCGCGATATAGCTTCCGCCCGGCGCTCCGACCACCACATAGGGCTCTTCACCCTTGAAGACGATCGTTGGCGCAGCAGAGCTTGGCCGCCGCTTGCCAGGGGCAATCGACCCCGGCTTGCCCGGAAACGGATTGAAGCGGCTCATTGTCCCGTTGTACATGAAGCCCAGCCCGTCGGTAATGACGCCGGAAGGACTGCCGAGCGTATGGGTCATCGCAACGGCGTTCCCATATTTGTCGATGACGGACACATGGGTCGTCTCGCGCTGGGACCTGTCGAGACGACGAACCATGGCGCGCTCGCCTGCCATGATGGAATGTGCCTGTTCCGAAGCATAGGCCTTCGACACCAGCGGCTCGAACGGCACATCGACGTACTCCGGATCGCCCATGTGAGCGTCCTTGTCGACCGTCATGCGCTTCATCGCTTCGAACAATATTTTCACATGTTCCGAACCGCTGTGCGTCATGGCGCCGAGATCGAAATTCTCCATGATGTGAAGAAACTCGATCATCGAGAAGCCGGAGCCTGGAGGCGGCGACGTGGCAACCCGGTGCCCCCGGTAATCGCCCCAGATCGGCGCCGTCTTCGAAAGCTGATAGGCGGCAAGATCGTCGCGTGTGATCAACCCGCCATGGGCGGCGAAGTCGTCGGCGATCTGCTCTGCAATCTCTCCCTTGTAGAAGATGTCGGAGCCACCGCTTCTGGCGACCCGCTCTAGCGTGTCGGCCATGTCGGGATTGCGCAGAATTTCCCCGACATCGCGCAGGCGCCCGTCCGGATGGAAATAGACGTCGCGGCCCGTCTGGGAGAACAGGAGCTTGTCCTGCGTATTGGCAAAACCGTCGGACGACTGGTCCTTGCTCCAGTACCAGTGCATGTGGTTGCGGATCATGAAGCCGTTGCGGGCATACTGGATGGCCGGCGCGATAATGTCGGCCCAGTCGAAACTGCCGTAGTCCCGTAGCGCCGTCTCATAGCCTTTCAGCGAACCCGGCGTACAGACGGCCAGGTAGCCGATATCGGAAATATTGCCGTCGAGAATATACCCGAAGCCGTCGCGGCTCTCGCCGACAACCTTGTCCGTCCACATGTCCGGTGTCGCGGAAAGCGGAGCACGGGCATAGAACTCGAGAATGTCGTGAACGCCCTTGGAGGGCATGTAGACATGCATGGAGCCGAAGCCGCCGATGCCCGACATCTGTGGATCGACGACGCCTTGCACAAAGGCACAGGCCAGTGCCGCATCGACGGCATTGCCGCCGCGCTCCAGGACAGCGGCTCCCGCCTCGACAGCTTCAGGCTGTGGCGCAACGATGGTCGCATTCTTCATGCTGCGCGCCTTTCGGACAGGACCTTTGCCAGGAATGCCTTGACGTGACCGAGCACCTTGATGCGGTCGTGGGATACGCCGGCGACCTTGTCGACTGTCACATTGACGCCGGAGGACCGGAACGAGGCTGCCAGAGCGTCAAGTCGTTCCGGTCGCGTCGCACCGGCATCGTTGGCGCCATCCATGTAGTAGGCGCTTCCCGGCTTGTGGGAAATTTCCCATGTTTCGAGGTCCGCGTCTCCGACCACCATGTGCACCGGCACCCTGGCGAGCGCTTCCGCATCGAAAGCCTTGCCGAAGCGCGCCTCGAGGTCGCGGATGCCCACCCACCAGTCGCGGCTCGGATCGAGAAGCGTCACCGATCCGGGCGCTCCGATCGAGGCCGCCCAGAGTTTTTCCGGGTGAAGAATGGCGAAGCGGTGCGCGAAATGACCGCCGCCGGAGAAGCCGAAGATCGCGAATTTCGACCAGTCCTGATCATATTTCGCAGCCATCTCGGCGACCATGGAAAGCACGACCTCATCGTAGCGGATGTCGCCTTCCTGCATGTATTTGTAGCCGGATCGTGCACCGTCCCCGAGGACGTTTACCGGGAAGATCGGACACAGCACGGCGCAATCATGGAAGAGGCCGAATTCCGAGAAACCGTCACGGAAGTCAATGGCCGAAGTGCGCCCGGTTCCGTGGACCGCAACAAGAAGATCGACCTTCCGTCCTTCGGCCGCTGCCGGCGGCACGTAGAGAAGAAGATGAAGTCGCGGATCCGCAGAGGACGCAAAGATTGCCGTCTGTCCGTAGTCATAGATGGCCCGCGCCCGGGCGGCCGCGCCGCTCGTACCGAGTTCCTGCATTCTGGTCTCCTGGAAAAAAGAGAGGGGAAGGCGCCAGCCGCCTTCCCCTGCCACCGTTATTCAGCGGGCTCTACGAAGTAGGCGAGCGTGTACTTGTCACCGCGCGGCGCGTAACGAACAGAGGACTTGGCGCCCAGCACGACGTTCTCGTAGTGCATCGGCAGCAACCAGAGCTTGCCGAAGGTGAGCTCCGACAGTTCCTCGAGCAATGGCCCGCGTTCCGCCTCGTCAAGCGTCGAGCTTGCCTTGGCCAGAACCTCGTCGATCTGAGGATCGGAGATGCCGCCGCCATTGTAACGGCCCGTTCCCTTCTCCTCGTTCCGGGTTGCAACCAGTGCAACCGTCGGATTGGTCGTTTCACCGGTGTTGACGCCCCAGGAGCCGAGGAACATGCTGAAGGCACCTTCCGAATAAGCGTTCGAGTACATCGACCATGGCTGCACTTCGACCTGGGCCTGGATGCCGATCCGGGCCAGCATCTGGCCAACTGCCTGCACCACTTCGCTATCCTTGACGTAGCGACCGGAGGGGCCGTGAACCGTGATCCTAAAACCATCCGGATAGCCGGCCTCGGCAAGAAGCGCCTTGGCAGCCTCCGGATCGTAACCCACCGGTTCGACGGCATCCGAATGGCCCATGTAACCCTCGGCCACGAACTGATCCGCAACCGTGCCGTTCTTCTGCATGACCCGGTCGACGATGGCCGGACGGTTGATGGCCATCAGGATAGCGCGGCGAACGCGCTCGTCCTTCAGCGGGTTGGTGTCGAGCGGAGAGCCGTCTGCCGCCTGTATGAAGGGCGAGACATCCTTGCTGACGTCCATGCCCATGTAGACCAGGCGTGACGACTGACCGTTGATGACCTGCAGGTCATCACTCTCCTCGACGCGGGCCATGCCGTCGGCCGGAAGCGCTTCGACGATTTCGATCTCGTTTGAGAGCAGCGACGCCAACCGCGCACCGTCGTCCGGGAGGAACCGAAGCGTGACATCCGACCAGTGTGAAGGACCCGCAAAATAGTCGTCGTTCCGCTTGAGGACCAGGCGGTCACCCGGGGTGAAGGAAGAAAAGGCGTAAGCACCCGTGCCGATCGCGCATGCGCCGGTGTCGAACTCCTGAACCGAAGCGTCGGCGCAGTCGGAGCTGATGATCCGAACACGGCTGACCGAGTTCAGAAGCAGCGGATCGGGTACGCTGGTTTCGATCACCACCGTCATGGGGTCCTTTGCGGTGACGGCCACGATATTGCGCGTGTAGGAGGCGAAGCCCTGGCTCGGCTTGTCACGCGCCCGCAACAGCGAAGCGACCACGTCTTGCGCGTCAAACGCGCTGCCATCGTGGAACTTCACCCCTTCCCGCAGCTTGAATTCCCAATGGGTGGAATCGATTGCCTTCCACGCCGTGGCCAGTTCAGGCTCGTTGGCCGAGGTGCCCGTGAGATTGATGAGGCTGTCCCAGATGTGCCGAGACGTGGCGTTGTTAGGTGCCGAGCTGTCCTCGTGAGGATCAAGCGTCGTTGGCGTCGTCGACATTCCAATGATCAGCGGCGCGCTTTGCGCCAGGGAGATGGCCGGAATGGCGACGGTGGCAAGCAGCGCAACCGCTGCGGACTTTACGATCATGTTGGTCATGGTCCCTCTCTTGATAGGCTTCAACCTGTCACCGGTCTTTTCGCCGGCTTCTCTGCGGTAGGTTCCGCTTGTCACAGGATTGTTAGAAATCCGTTCGAGGCTGTCAAACACAAATAAGCCATGTTACGCTTGTCGAACCACGCTCAGAAAGCGCGTAAGATACCCTGGCCAGGCCTGCCAACAGCGACAAGAGAGGTTGTATGAGCCTTGTAAAAGAACATATTGTTCAGTCGGTTGATACCGCGATCTCCGTCCTGATGGAGGTTGCCAAGCATCCGGACATCAGGCTGTCTGAAATCGCCCGATCGCTGACCGAAACAAAGCCGCGCATCCTACGAATGTTACGTACACTGGAACACCGTGGAATGGTTCAGAAGAGCCCCAAGGGGGGATTTCGGTTGGGAAACGCCATCCTCGTTCTCGGAACAGCAGCCTCGACCCAGGTCGACCTGGTCAGAATCGCCAGTCCCATCATGGAGGATGTCGGCCAGAAGGTGAACGAAACCGTCCAGCTTCGGATCATCGACAACTCGGAAGCTCTCTGTATCGCCAAGTTCGAGCCCAGCAGAGACCTGAGGGTTCACGCGATGATCGGCCGGAGGCGGCCGCTCCATGCGGGCTCCAGCAAGGTGCTGCTGGCATTTCTCCCACCACAGGTTCAGCAGCAGATGTTTCCAGGCCAGCTGGACCGCTTCACGCCGCGCACGATCACCCATCCGGTGCGGCTGGCAGCGCAACTCCAGACCATCCGCAACGCTGGCTACTGCATCAGCCGTGGCGAAGTGAGTGAGCAACTCGTTTCCGTGGCGGTGCCGGTACTGGCCTTCGATGGGTCGGCGGTCGCTGCACTGAACATTGCCGCTCCCGCCTTCCGCACGCAGGAGAGCGACCTTCAACGTTTTGTGGCGCTGCTTCGCGATGCCAGCAAGCAGATATCGACCGGGCTTGGCTGGTAAGAGATGATTGCATGCGGGTATTTATTGCCTGTCCGACACTGCGATCCTCAGTTCCAGCATGGCCTGCCGCCTTTCGCGACGGATGACGCCGATCGCCCGTTCCAATGCCGCGGGAAGGTCCCGGCCGTGCTCAACTCTTTCGGTATAGGCCCGGCTTGCCGCCGCGATCTGCCGATAGTCGGGAGACGGTTCCAGCGAGACGAGCGGCATCCTGTTTGCCCTGACGGCGGCCCCGTCCGGGTAGCTGGCGACGACGGAGCGGCGCACGGCATTCCAGATGCCGTTGTTCTTGACAATCGTCAGCACCGGAAGCTGCAGCGCTTCGGCGATCTGATGGCAGGCGACGGGGTTGGCGAACATGTAGGAACCGTCGCCGATGCAGGCGATGCAGAGCCTGTCGCGGTCGGCGAGTTGGGCGCCGAGCGCTGCCGGCAGTCCCCAGCCGAGCCCGCCGGAATGCGGGTTGTTGAAGATACGGTTGGGACCGGTGACCTGCATCACCTCCGGCACGACGCCGAGTTCGGAAAACACCAGCGCATTCTCGTCCATCGCGTCGGATATGCAGCGGCTCATCCACTCGGCCGTCATCGGGCTTTCGCCGCCCTCGCGCGCCAGCGCGTCAGCCCGGTCGCGGCGCTGGCTGGCGCGGGCCGTGATGGCATGGCGGCGCTCCTGCGCATCGCCGGCCAGCGGCCGCATGGCCCCGGCAAGCGCTGCAATGCCGGCCGCCGGATCGCAGGCGATGGAAAGATCGCTGCGGTAGCCGCGAATGGGCATGCGCTGGAACTGCGGGTCCGGCCCCAGGTGGATGACCCGTGTCGCGTCGCCCGGTCGATGGAGCGACTCGATCCAGGGGATGGCGCTGTCGACCACCAGCACCACATCGGCCTCTGCGAGCGGCGCCTTGACATCGTGGCCGAGGAACATCGGGTGGCCGGAGGGCATGACGTTGCGGACCATAAACGGTTCGACGACCGGAAGCGCAAAGTCCTCCGCAAGCCGCAGGATCTCAGCGGCAGCCTTTCCGCCGGCATCGCTGCGCTGGCAGATAAGCAACGGTGCGCGCGCCTCGGCAAGCCACGCGGCGGCCTGGCGGATCGCTTCGGGGTCAGGATAGGCAAGCGACGAGACGGCCTGGGGCGAGGCCGGACGCGCGGCAGCGGGCGGAACCGTCTCCATCAGCGGCTCGCGCGGCAGGCTGACATAGACAGGCCCGCGAGGTTCGCTGAGAGCAAGGCGGGTCGCCCGGGTCGCCAGCAGGTCGCCCTGCTCCGGATAGCGCATCTCGTAATGAAACTTCGTGACGTCGCTGACCATGGACGACTGGTCGTACATTTCCTGACCGTACTGGATCGGCGTGACCCGCGCGCCGCGGCGGCCACTTTCGGTGATCGGCGTGCGGCCAGACAGCACCACGACGGGGATGTTGTCACTCGCTGCGTTGATGACGCCCATGACGGAGTTCGCCAGGCCGACGTTCACATGCACCATGGTGGCCTGGGCCCTGCCGGTCACCAGGTAGTAGCCGTGCGCCATGGCGACGCTTGCGGTTTCGTGGGGCACCAGGATCGGTGTTGGAGCTTCATTTTCATCGAGATGCACGAAGGCCTCGACGATCGGCGGAAAATCCGTCCCGGCATTGGCGAAGATGTAGTCGATTCCATTGCGCTTGAGCCCCCGCAGCAGGGATTCGGCGCCGGTCTCGGCCACCGGCGTGTCCGCGTATTCGTGTGTGATGTCCATGAGGTCCTCCCAACCGTGAACATCCGCAAGACCATCCCCCCGTCCTGCGGAAAACTCGAGAGGCTCCAAAATGCACTTGTAAAATGCGGAAAGGCAAGAGATGATCTGTCAATAATCTCTCAGAGTGAGATTTTATATCGGTTGCTTGGCCGATGGAGGAAAGCAAGCGGAGGAGAACGACATGAAGCATCAGCTCTTTGCGGCCGCACTTGCGGCCGGCCTCGCCGCGTTCGGCAGCGCGTCCGCCCAGACGGTGGGCATCGCCACCTCGAACCCCGGCTCGATCTTCCACAACATCGGCACGGCCGTCGCCAAGGCCGCCAATGACGCCGGCTTGGATGCGACGATCCAGCCTGCCACGAGCCCGAACCAGTACATGCCGCTCGTCAACCAGAACGACGTCGAGTTCGGCGTCGGCAATCTCGAGGAATTCAACAATGCGCTGTCGGGCGAGGCCTGGTTTGCCGGCAGCGTCAACGACAGGCTGCGCGTCGTGGGCCTCATCATGCCGATCAAGGAGGCGATCTTCGTGCGCGCCGACAGCGACATCAAGACCACGGCGGACCTGAAGGGCAAGCCGATGGTCGATGGCTATACGGCGCAGCAGACCATCCTGCCGCAGCTCGACGCGATCTATGCGACCGCCGGGCTGAGCCGCGCCGACATGCAGCCCGTACAGGTGCCGAGCGTGGTTGCCGGTGCAGATGCCTTCATCTCCGGCGAGAGCGTCGGCTTCATCTTCGCCCACGGGGCCGGAAAGGTCCGCGAGGCCGACGCCGCCGTCGGCGGACTGCGGGCCTTGACGATCCCCGACACCGAAGAGGCAAAGGCGGCGATCCGCCAGCACTGGAAGTCGGGATACGTGGTGACCATGGAGCCCGGCCCTGCCAATCCCGGCGTGCTGGAAACCGGCAGCTACATCGCCTACCCGCAGCTGGTCTTCACCAATACCGAGGCCGACGAAGAAGCCGTCTACCGGATGACCAAGGTTCTCTACGAGAGCAAGGACGCCATGCAGGCCGCCTTCCCGCCGTTTGCCGCATTCGAGCCCAAGGACATGGTTGGCGATACGACGCCCGGCGAATACCACCCAGGCGCCATCCGCTTCTACAAGGAAGTCGGCCTTTGGAAGGAGTAAGGGCCGTGGACGCGAAACCTCCGATGGACGCTCCGTTCGGCAGCATCCCGTCCTGGCTCTGGAGACCTTTGGCTGCGGCACTCGCCGCAGCCATCACCCTCACCGCCATGGCATGGTCGCTGGGCGTGCCGCGGATGATGGGCGTCTCCTACTATCCGCAGCAGTTCCTGGCGGTCATCCTGGCGCTGACGCTGCCGCTGACCTTCATGCTCTACAGGCCAGATCGGGTAAAACGGTGGGACGAGGCCCTGCCCTGGCACGACGCGGCCGGGGCCATCCTCAGTTTCGGCGCAGCCATCTTCATCGCCCTCAACTACGCCACCGTCGTCAATTTCGTATTTACCCGCCCCATCGAGGCCTGGCTTCCCGGCATCATCCTGCTGGTCCTGCTTCTGGAGGGACTGCGGCGCTCGACCGGCTGGGTGCTGGTCGCGATCATGATCGTCTTCCTGCTCTATGCGATGTTCGGAAACATCGTCCCCGGTCGGCTGGCGGGACGCCCCCAGGACTGGCAGAAGCTTGCGGGCTACATGGCCTATGACGTCAACGGCATCTTCGGGCTCTCGCTGTCCGTCGGCGCCACGATCGTCGTTGCGTTCATCTTCTTCGGAGCCCTTCTCGGCGCCACGGGCGGCACCAAGTTCTTCACCGACGCAGCACTGATCTCCATGGGTCGCTACCGCGGCGGCTCGATGAAGATCGCCGTCTTCGCCTCTGCGCTGTTCGGCTCCATTTCCGGCTCTGCCGTCGCCAATGTCGTGGCGACCGGCGTCGTCACCATCCCGATGATCAAGCGCGACAAATATCCGGCTCACAAGGCCGCCGCCATCGAGGCGGTGGCCTCCACCGGTGGGCAGCTGATGCCGCCGGTCATGGGCGCGGCCGCCTTCCTGATGGCGGAGTTCCTGCAGGTGGGCTATGCGGATGTCGCCCTGGCGGCACTCGTCCCGGCCCTGCTCTACTACGGTGCGCTCTTCATCCAGGCCGACCTCGAAGCCGCCAAGCTCGGCATCAAGGGCGCTCCCCAGGACGAGATGCCGGGCAAGCGCACGATCATCGGCGGCCTGCATTTTATCCTGGCGTTCGTCCTGCTGATCTATGCGCTGTTCTGGATGAACTGGCTGCCGGAACGGGCAGCCTTCCTCGCCTGCGCCAGCGTCGCCGTGACGGCCGCAATCTTCGGCTATGACGGCATGCGGGCCTCGTTGCGCAAGATGCTCGGCACGATCGTCGAGACGGGCGAGGCGGTGGTCGAGATCATCGTCATCTCGGCCGCCGCCGGTATCGTCATCGGTGTGATGAACATCACCGGTCTCAGCTTCAACCTCACCTATGCGCTGGTTCAGCTGGGCGGCGGCAGCAAGATCGTCCTGCTGCTGATGTCCGCCATCGTCTGCATCGTCCTCGGCATGGGCCTGCCGACGCTCGCAGTCTACGTGCTGCTTGCCTCGCTGGTCGCGCCGGCACTGGTGGAGGTGGGGCTGCATC
The DNA here is from genome assembly GCF_000705355.1 of Pseudorhizobium marinum. Taxonomy (NCBI): domain Bacteria; kingdom Pseudomonadati; phylum Pseudomonadota; class Alphaproteobacteria; order Hyphomicrobiales; family Rhizobiaceae; genus Pseudorhizobium; species Pseudorhizobium marinum. Next base: position 58,902 of record NZ_JMQK01000015.1, on the reverse strand, counting down.
CGATGGCGGCCCACCTCTTCGTGCTCTACTTCGGCATGATGTCGATGATCACGCCGCCGATCGCACTCGCGTCCTTTGCGGCGGCCAGCATTGCCAAGGCCGATCCCGTGAAGACGGGATTTGCCTCCTGCAAGTTCGGCTGGATCGCCTTCGTCATTCCGTTCATGTTCGCCTATTCGCCGAGCCTGCTCCTGATCGGCGAGACCAGCGAGGTGGCATGGGCGGTGGTCACCGCGACGTTTGGCATGTGGCTGGTCTCAGCGGCGCTGGCCGGCTATTTTGCGCGGCGCCTCTCGCCGCTGATGCGCGGCGTGTTTGCCGTTGCCGGCATGCTCGCCCTCATCCCGGCAGGCGCATTCCCCGGCGCCATCTATACCGATGCCGTGGGACTTGTGGTCGGGATCACAGCAATGATACTGGCCTATCTCAACGGCAGGAAAGCGATGGAACAGGCGGCGACTTGACAGCAAAGACGGCAAACAGTCTCGAACGCCTCCAGGCAGTGCTGGAGGTCTTCACCGAAGACCGTCTTGAATGGACGCCGGAGGAGATGATGGAGGCGTTGGGCTACAGCCGCCCGACCCTTTACCGCTACCTGAAGATCCTGAAGTCGGCTGGCCTCTTGACCTCCATGCCGAATACCGGCTTCACGCTGGGCCCCAAGATCGTGGAGCTCGACTATCTGCTGAGGAAGTCGGATGCGCTGATCCTCCACGGCCTGCCGCATCTCGAGTTTCTCACGTCGCAATACAGCTGCACCGCTCTGCTGGTGCGCTGGTATGGCGACAAGATCCTCTGCGTCGACTCGCGCAGCTCCATCAAGAACCCCGTCACCTCCTATGCGCGCGGCCGGCCCATGCCGCTCGGCCGCGGGGCGATCGGGCGCTCCATCGTGGCCTTCCTGCCGAAACGGCATCTCGTTCCGCTGATCGAGAAGACCATGGCGGACATGGTGGCGGTTGGGCTGGGCAATACACTCGACGACGTACAGGAAAGCCTGAAACGCGTGCGGAAGACTGGTTTTGCCGTCGCCTATGGCGAGGTGACGCCCGGCGTGGTGGGTATAGCGGCGCCGGTCTTCGACGCAGGCCGGAGCCCGATTGCGAGCGTCTGCGTCACGATTTCCGGAAGCCTCGTCAACGGCACCGCCATCGACCAGATCGGCCAGCAGGTTCGCCATGCGGGCAGCGAGATCAGTGCCGCCCTCGCTGCCCATCGGCACCAATCCTCAGATCGTTAAAAATCTCATATAGAGAGATTATCTGTTGACTTGATCTTCCTGCCTCCGCATCTTGGGCAACGGGAGGAGAGAGCTTGCGGCATCGTCGCCAGTCTCGCTCCATTGGGATGGCGACGTGGAAAAGCAGTTTCCCGGCGCCGCCAGAGCGGCAAGGAGGAGGCCACCCATGAAGAAGATCGACATATTCAACCACATCTGGCCAAAGCCCTTCTTCAACGCGCTGATCGATCATATCGGCACGATGACGGACATCACCATGCGCTCCGGCGCGGTGCCGATGATGACGGAGCTCGATCGCCGGTTCGAGGTCATGGACATGTTCGGCGACGACTACCAGCAGGTCCTGTCGCTCGCCTCGCCGCCGCTCGAGAAGCTCGCCGGCCCGGACAAGGCCCACGACCTCAGCCGCATCGGCTCCGACTCGCTGGCCGAGCTGTGCCAGAAATATCCGGAACGCTTTCCCGCATTTATCGGCACGGCGGCGTTGAACGACCCGCAGGCTGCGGTCCGCGAGGCAAAGCGGGCCGTCGAGGAACTCGGCGCCGTCGGCATGCAGATCTTCACCAATGTCTCCGGCAAGCCGCTGGACCTGCCCGAGTTCGAGCCCTTCTTCGAATACATGGGCTCGGTCGGCAAGCCGGTCTGGCTGCATCCGGCCCGCGGCGAGAACTTTCCCGACTACCTCAGCGAGACGCGCTCCGAATATGAGATCTGGTGGACCTTCGGCTGGCCCTACGAGACATCCGCCGCCATGGCGCGGCTGGTGTTCTCCGGCGTCTTCGACAGGCATCCCGGCCTCAAGGTCATCACCCATCACGCCGGCGGCATGATCCCCTTCTTCGAAGGCCGCGTCGGCGCCGGATGGGACCAGATGGGCAAGCGCACGACGGACCGGGATCTCGATGCCGTGCGCCGTTCGCTGAAGCGACCGCATCTGGAGTATTTCAAGGATTTCTATGCCGATACCGCCAGTTTCGGTTCGCGCAAGGCGATCGAACACGCGATCGAGTTCTTCGGCGAGGACCATGTCATGTTCGCGTCCGATGCGCCCTTCGATCCAGAAGGCGGCCCGATGTACATCCGCGAGACGATCCGCATCCTGGACGAACTGGAGGTCTCGGACGAGGTTCGCCGCAAGCTCTATCAGGACAATGCCGTCGCACTTCTCGGCCTGAAGATCTGAGGCAACGGGCATGCTGGCGCACCTTCTAAACGCGGACAACTACATCAACGGCGAATGGATCGCCGGCAGCGGGACGGCCGAAAGCACCAATCCTGCCGACGGCAGCGTGCTCGGCCACTACGGCCCCGGCACGGCGGCGCTTGCCGACCAGGCCGTCGCCGTGGCGCGGGAGACCTTCGACCAGACAGGCTGGGCCGCCTCGCCTCGGCTGCGGGCAGCGGTACTGTTCGAACTCGCCGATCGGCTGGAGGCCGCCCGCGACGAGATCGCCGACCTGATCGTCGCGGAGAACGGCAAGCTGCGACGCGAGGCGCTCGGCGAGACGATGGGGGCGATTTCGGAAGCGCGCTACTATGGCGGGCTCGCCCGCACCATCCTCGGCCGCACCATCGAGACGGCGCCCGGCAATTTCTCGACGATGAACCGGGAAGCTGCAGGCGTGGCGGCGATCATCGTGCCGTGGAACGCGCCGGTCACTCTTCTTGTCCGTTCGCTCGGGCCGGCACTGGCGGCAGGCTGCACGGTGGTGATCAAGCCCGCGCCGCAGACGCCGCTCGTCCACCACCGGGTGATGCGATGCCTGCACGATTGCCCGTCGCTGCCGAAAGGCGTGGTGAATTCGGTCAACGAGTACGGCACCGAAGTCGGCGAGGCGCTGGTGGCCTCCGACGCGGTCGACGTGATCAGCTTCACCGGATCGAGCGCCACCGGCAAGCGGATCATGGCAGGCGCTGCAAAGACGTTGAAGCGGTTGTCGCTGGAGCTCGGCGGCAAGGCGCCTGCCGTCATCTTCGAGGATGCCGATCTGGATGCGGCCGTGCGGGAACTCACCGGCGGCGCGCTGGTCATGGCCGGCCAGATCTGCGTCGCCGCCACCCGCTTCCTCGTGCACCGCTCCATTGAGCGGGATTTCACCGCCCGGATGACGGCCGCCTTCTCCGCCGTCCGCACCGGGCCGGGGGCCGATCCGCAGAGCCAGATGGGCTCGCTCATCGATCTGACAAACCAGAGCCGCATCGCCCGAATCATCGAGCAGGCGGCCGACGAGGGCGAGCTTATCCTGCGCGGCAGGACGCTCGACCGGGGCGCCTTCATGACGCCGAGCCTCTTCCGGATCGACAATACGGCATCTGAACTGGTGCAGCAGGAACTCTTCGGGCCGATTGTCTCGATCGAGACCTTCGAGGACGAGAAAGAGGCGGTCACCAAGGCCAACGCCACCCGCTACGGTCTGGCCGCGAGCGTGTTCACGCACGACCTTTCGCGCGCGACGCGCGTTTCACGGGCGATCCGTGCTGGTACGATCTGGCTCAACTGCCATGGCCGGCTGTTTGCGGAGGGAGAGACCGGCGGCTACCGGCATTCCGGCCTCGGCCGGCTGCACGGACCGGAAGGCCTCAACGACTTTCTTGAAACCAAGCATGTCTACCTGGAAGCTGGCGTCGTCTGAGGCGCCCGCGCCCGGCAGTGACGCAAGACGGGAAACGACAATGGAAGAGAATACGGCAGACGTCGTCATCGTCGGCGGCGGACCGGTCGGCACCGGCCTGGCGATCGAGCTCGGGCAACGCGGCATCCGCACCGTCCTCGTGGAACGCTACCCCACGCCGCAGCAGGTGCCGAAGGGCCAGAACCTGACGCAGCGCAGCGTCGAGCATTTCCATGCCTGGGGCATCGAAAAGGAGCTTCGGGCGGCGCGAACCGTGCCGAAGGAATACGGTATCGGCGGGCTGACCGCCTATGGCACGCTGACCGGCGACTATCACTACGACTGGCTGCAGCGGGAGTTGGTGCGGCCCTACTACTTCACCGACAACGAACGCCTGCCGCAGTATCGCACCGAAGAGGTGCTGCGCGAGCGGGTCAAGACGCTGCCATCGGTGGAAGTCCTTTACGGCTGGACCGGAGAGGACGTGCAGCAGGACGAGGATGGCGTCACCGTCACCCTTGCCTGCCGCGACGGCGTCGGCGAGCGCCGCCTGCGGAGCGCCTATGCCGTGGGCTGCGACGGCAGCCGTTCCGTCATCCGCGAAAAGGCCGGCATCACCCAGACCCAGTCCGATCACGACCGGTTGATGGTGCTGCTCGTCTTCCGCTCCACCGGGCTGCACGAACTGCTGAAGCGCTTTCCCGGCAAGTCCTTCTACAATGTCCTGCATCCGGACCTGAAAGGCTATTGGCAGTTCTTCGGTCGCGTCGACCTCGGCAATACCTGGTTCTTCCATGCGCCGGTGCCGCCAGGAACCACCAGGGACAATTTTGATTTCAGCGGATATCTGCACCGTGCGGTTGGTGCCGAATTCGATATCGAGTTCGAGCATGTCGGCTTCTGGGACCTGCGGATCGCGACGGCCGACAGCTACCGCAAGGGGCGCATCTTCATTGCCGGCGACGCGGCGCACAGTCATCCCCCCTATGGCGGCTATGGGATCAACACCGGCTTCGAGGATGCCCGCAACCTGGGCTGGAAGCTTGCAGCGCGGCTGCAGGGCTGGGGCGGAGATAGCCTGCTCGACAGCTATGACGAGGAGCGCCGGCCGGTCTTCGTCTCGACGGCACGCGATTTCATCGAAAAGTCGATCGAAAGCGACCGGGCATTCCTGGAGAATTTTGATCCTGCCCGCGACCGGGTGGCGTTCGAAGCCGAATGGAAGGCGCGGGGAAGCGGCGCACGCGCGGAGGTGAACGCCTTTTCTCCAAACTACCGCGGCTCACCGATCGTCTGCGGGAAGAAGGGTGACAGCGTCAGTGCTGTTGGAACGCATGAATACCGGGCGGTGGCGGGCTGCCATCTGGCTCCGCAACTCCAGTCCGACGGTCGAAACATCTTCGAATGCCTCTCGTCCGGCTTCACACTTGTCGCTTACGACGGCGATGATGTGGTCCTGAAGGAGTTTGCCGCTGCCGCAGAACAGATGGGTGTGCCACTGGACATCGCTTTGGATGATGGCGGGAAAGCCCAAGATAACTATGAAGCGCGCTACATCCTCGTCCGTCCAGACCATTTCATCACCTGGGCATCTGAGGAACCTCCGCTGTCTGCCAGGCGAATTCTGGCGCAGGCAACCGGCTCATCGCAGTGACCGAGGTGGCTTGCGGCGCTTGCGGTTCCTGGGCTGCAATGCGACGTGCCAGATGAGGGGGTCATGTGCCTGTGAATGCGCAAAATTGCCGTAGTAGATGGGGACACTCCGATCGATCCTGCAGTCGCTTCTCGGAACGCTAGAGACGCGCTCCTAGTACTGAGATTTCAGGTTAGGGCCGATTCAAGCCACAATCGACTTCCAGTTTTCAACGCCGTTGCAGCCAAGCCTCTAGGGCCTGTCGGATCGCTCGATCTGCGGGCACCGTCTGATCGAACGCCCACCAGGTGTATGCACCTTGCCAAAGGGCGGCCATTTGCGAGCCTAGCAACTCCGCCTCCGGCGCGTCTGCCGACAGGCGCCGTCCTAAGGCCGAGACCAATGCGCCTCCCCACGCAGCGCCCCTTTCGCGAAGTCTTGGGTTTCGGATGTCTTCTCGCAGTAGAAGAAGACCATCAGTGGCATCACGTTCAGCCGTGTCGGGAGACATGAGGCGCAGCAGAAGCTTGATGGCGCCCTCAGGCGTTAGATCCTCCTCGTTGTCTGCCGCCTTTGTCTCCGCATCCAGGTGATCCCACGCCTGCATAAGGATCGCCTCGACCATGCGCTCACGGTTGCCGTAGCGCTGCACCAGAGTTGCCGCAGCCAAACCTGAGGCCTTCGCCGCACGCGCAAAGGTCAAACCGTCAGGTCCTGTCTTCATCATCAGCTCGAACAAGGTGCCGAGAACCTGTTCATCAGGGATTGTCTTGCGTCTCGTCATGAGCATATATAAACGTACATTCACTTATAAGTCAAGGAGGCATCGATGGCAAAGATCGTTGGTTACATTGCAGCAAGTCTAGATGGCTTCATTGCCGATGAGAACGACAACCTCGACTGGCTGTTCAAGTACGACGGAATGGATCTTGGTGAGCATGATTACCGCATCTTCGCGAAGGGCATACGCACAGTCGTCATGGGTCGCGGCACCTACGACTTCATAGCAAGAGATCCCGCACCTTGGGCTTATGGCGAGCAACGGGTCGTCGTCGTTACTTCCCGACCCATCGAAAATCCCAGAGGCTCGCCTGAGATCAGAGACAATGTGGACAACCTGATAGCTGAGCTTCGGAGACTCAATGATGGTGATGTGTGGATGCTGGGCGGAGGCATGCTGCAGATGGCATTCATGGAACGTGGCGCGCTCGATGAAATCGAGATCTACGTCATCCCCGAGCTGCTTGGCGGTGGTCGTCCTCTTTTTCCGCCGACTGGCTTCAGGTCGAGCCCGGAGTTGATCAGCTCCAAGACGCTCGACAAGGGATGCGTCCGGCTGCATTACCGGCTTTCCCACCATTTAGCCTCCTGAAGCCTTGCATCCGCTCCGGTTAAACCGTGTTCGGTGCGAGATGTTTGAGACCGGTAATCATACTGGGGTTAGGCGGCATTCAGGAGGGGTCGTTTTGGTTTGAATAGCGTTGGCCGGTTCGCTTCAGGCTGTCGGAAAGGTGTCCGCAACCGATCACGAAGCTCGCCATTTGCCTCCGCAGCTCGAACCTGCATGAGCATATTCGCGCCGTGGAGCGACCACCGCATCTGCTGCTTCTTCACCATTCGCTTGCCGACGAGGGAATTTACTGCCGACTCGGCGAGGGTCGTGGCAACGCGGAGCCCGGCTCGGTGGCGCTTTCCATAGTCGACAATCGTACCACGGTTCGAGCGGTTATAGGTCAGGAGTTGCACGCGGAGGCTGTGCAGCCGTGCGGTGCCGTCCGAAATCACCGTCACATCGCCAAAGCCGCGATATCTGACCCCTTCAAGCGCGTGGAGGGCGCGATCGCGAATTGCTTGCTGAGCGGTGCTACCGGTGACGAAATAGCGGCCACCTGGTTCGCCGCGGCCGCATCGGGCAGCGACGAGCTCGAAGCTTCGCGCTGCCTTTGGGTCGGCGCTGCGAACATGAGCGGTATCAATACTGATGACGAATTCCTTGCGGCGATCGCCGGGGAGCTGCATCTCAAGCTGGCCACGGTCATCCGCTTGAGCTCTCGCCTTCGATGTTTCCCGAACAATCTGGTCGTCGAGCCGTTCGACGATCCTGATGGTCCGCTTGCGCATGGTCGCGTACGTCTCGATGGGTTCAATTGGCAAGAACTCGGCCAGGACCTTGGCTGTCTGCCGGTAGGGCATCATGCTTCGCAGACGGGCAGTCAGCTCCAACACTCGGGCGTCGCGCGATCCGGCCAGACTTCTTCCAGCGGCCATGCCCCGATGGCAATCCCGACACAGCACCTAGCGAGGGTTACGGACCTGCACCGTGCCGAGACCGGTTAGGATCCGGCGTGAAGTAGTCCTTGACCGGCCGGAATGTGTGGCAATCCGGGCAGACCCGACGGAAGAGGCAGTAGGTCTCTGCCTCATGGGCTACGACTGCGCCTTGCAGCGCCGTAACAATCGTCTTGCCGTCCTCAATCGACGGGCCAATGCAGCCGTCAAACAGACGTTCCCAACTTTTGTCGATACGAGCGGCCTTTCGACAAATGTCGCCGAATTCGTTCTTCCCATCGATCGTGATCGTCCATTCCACCGCCATCGCTGCCTCTCCGAACAAAGCGATACTGATGGGCCGCACTGAGCTAACAACCCGTGTCCGACCCCAGAGAAATTACCGGTCTCCATCCGTGTGATCCGCGGATCACTCGATGCGATGCGGGCGCAAGTCGCTGCAGCGGCCGCCAAGTTCACCAGTTAAAACGACGTGCCGGAGCATCACGGCCAGCACCGGAAAAGGCATCTCAGATCTTCGCATCCTTCGTCAGGCCTGATCCTGGCCGTCTTGCGGGAGCTTTGGCAGAATGAGAGGAACCGCTGCCAGGATGACGAGGACGACGGCAGTGGACAGGACGGCGGTTGCTTCCAATCCCATCCCGGCAATCACACCAATCCCGGCTGTAGCCCAGATATTAGCCGCCGTGGTCAGCCCCTCCACCTGGCGCTGCCTCGAACGAACCATGATGGCACCGGCGCCAAGGAAACCAATCCCCTGCACGATGCCTTGCAGCACGCGCGATAGGTCGGCGACAGCCATGCCGCTTTGCAACGGCCCTAGAACGAACAGTGCTGCCCCCACAGCGACCAGCATGTGCGTGCGCACCCCGGCACTTCTCCCCTTGCGCTCGCGTTCGTAGCCAAGAACTCCGCCCAGCACCGCCGCGATCACGAGGCGCACCGTAATGCGGGTGATGGTAGATGCGTCTGGAACGTCTGAAAACTCGTGGATCAGTGCCGACCAAATTTCCTCTCCCATGACACGTCCTCACATTGCTTGCATAGTTGGCGTTCCAAGGGACTGCCATACAAGAACTGCACTGGCAAATGAAGGTCCAGAGAGAGAGAGAGGCCTGCCTTGCATCTCGAGACGCCGCAGAATTCTACTTCGTCTGCAGCCTTGGGGCCACAATCCTCTCACGGCAAAGGTGCGTGCAGTTGCCGGGACGAGTCCGGAACAGAAGTCGGGACGGCAGCGGAACGTTAGCCGCGCGGCGACGATAACCCGGTGAGTTGGCTGCTATGCCATTTCGGCCGCGGCACGCAGTCCAGAAGTAACTTCGTATAGGCATGCTTCGGGCTGTTGAAGAGCATCTCCGTAGCGCATTCCTCCACGATCTTGCCCTGCTGCATCACCAGGATCCGGTCGGCAAATTCTCGAACGATCGGCAGGTCGTGCGTGATGAAGACGTAGGACAGCCCCAGCCTGCGGCGCAGTTCAGCCAGGAGCCCGATGACCTGCATCTGGATTGACACATCAAGCGCCGATACAGCCTCGTCGCACACGATCAGCTCCGGCTCACTGGCCAGCGCGCGCGCAATCGCGATGCGCTGCCGTTGGCCACCGGAAAACTGGTGGGGATGCCGCTGAGCATGTTCGGCCTTCAGGCCGACAAGTTCCAGAAGCTCAACAACACGGTCGTTCCAGCGCGCCTTAGGCAGGATATCGCCATGGATTACCCATGGCTCGGAAATGATCGAGCGAACGTTCATCCGTGGGTTCATCGAGCCAAAGGGGTCCTGGAACACCATCTGGACGCGCCGTCGGAAGCCGTTCAGTTCCCTGCCCTCCAGCGCGAAAATATCCTGTCCGGCAAACAACGCCTTGCCTGAGGTCGGCTCGTTGAGCCTGAGCAGCATGCGCGCGATGCTCGATTTCCCCGAGCCGGACTCGCCCACGATTCCGACCGTTTCACCGCGATGGACCGTGAAGCTGACGTCATCAACCGCCCTGAACTCGCGCTTCGGCAAAAATGGACCAGCGCCGAGAACGTAGTGCTTGCTCAGGTGTTGAACCTGCAACAGCGCGTCGCCCTTGGCCTCGGTGCGTGGCCGCTCCGGCCCTGCGCCTCCGACAGGTGCAGCCGACATCAAACGGCGGGTATAGGCATGGACCGGATTGGTGAAGACATCCCGCGCCTTGCCGCTCTCGACCACCTTGCCGCCATTCATGACGATGATGCGATCCGCCATGGCAGCGGCGACTTCCAGATCATGCGTGATCATAATCAGCGCCATGCCGGTTTCCCGTTGCAGATCGCCGAGCAGCTCCAGGATCTGCGACTGAACGCTGACGTCGAGCGCCGTCGTCGGTTCGTCGGCGATGAGAATGTCCGGCTTCAACGCGATCGCCATGGCGATCATGACCCGTTGACGCTGTCCTCCTGAGAACTGATGCGGATAGTAGTCGATCCGCCTTTCCGCATCAGGAATGCCGACACGTTCCAACAGTGTGACGACCCTGTCCCTCACAGAGCCGGCCTCACCGTCGTGATGGGATTCGAAAACCTCTGCAATCTGCCGGCCGACGGTATAGACCGGATTGAGATAGGCCAGCGGGTCCTGGAATATCATCGCGATGCGGCGCCCGTTCAGCGCGCGCCGTCCCTCCTCACCAAGGCGCGACAGATCTGTCCCGTCGAAGATCAGCGAGCCGGCAACGACATCGCCCGGCGGGCAGTCAATCAGGCCCATCACGGTTCCGGTGCTGACGCTTTTCCCCGAACCACTTTCGCCGAGAATGACCAGCGTCTCGCCAGGGCAGACGCTGAAGGACACGTTGTCGACCGCACGGACCGGATCGCCTTCAGAGAGGAAATCGACCGTCAGGTTTTCGACTGTGAGGATGGGATTGTCCGGCGTGGTCATCGCGGGGCCTTTCGCAGCGATTGCAGACGCCAGCGCTGCAGCGGATCGGCAACCGTCCGTGCCCAGCTGGCGAGAATGTTCAGGGAAAGGGTCGTCAGCAGGATCGCCAGTCCCGGCCAGAATGCGATCCACCACGCGGACGAAAGATAGCCACGCCCATTTGCCACCATCGCCCCCCAGGTGAAGTCGGGGGGCTGGATGCCGAGGCCGAGAAAGCTGAGCGAGGATTCCGCCAGGATGACGGTGGCGAAGTCGATCGCCGCGATCGTTCCCAGCGTTGGCAGCACGAGCGGAGCGATGTGCCGGAACAGGATGCGGCCGGAACTCGCGCCCATGGAGCGGGCAGCGCTCACGAACATGCGCTCGCGCAATTCCAGAACCTCTGCGCGCGCCGTGCGGATAAAGATCGGCATGCGGGTGATCGCCAGAACGATCACGAGGTTCGTTATGCTGGGGCCTAGCGTGTAAAGCACGATCAGCGCCAGGAGCAACGACGGAAAACTCATGATCACATCCGCAAGACGCAGGATGACGTGACTGTACCAGCGTTCCGAATAGCCGGCGATCAGGCCAAGCATTCCGCCTGTCGCCATGGAGCAGAGGACGGCGGCGGCGGCGATGCCGAGCGTGTTCTGCGCACCGACGATCAGCCGGGCGAGAATGGGGCGCCCCAGCGTATCCGCACCGAGAACATACATGAAACCCTGTTCGGCGGAAAATGGTGCCAGATTGCGGTGCCGTAGTCCGAGCTTGCTGGCCAGATCGCCCGCCAGCAGAGGCCCGAAGAGAACGCAGGCGAGGAGCACGATAAGGAAGAGTGCCGCGCAGAGTGCCAGTTTGTCGCGAACCAGGTAGATCGCCAGTTGCCGCGCGTTTCCGGGCAACTTCGCGGATTGAACCAACACGTCGGCCATGGTCGTCCTCCCTCAGTAGCGAATGCGCGGATCAAGCGTGACGTACAGCAGATCGATCGCGATGTTGACGATGAAGATGGCGACGGCAGTCACAAGGATGGTTGATTGCACGACAGCGAAATCCCGCTGGATGATGGAATCGATCATCAACTTGCCTATGCCAGGCCACCCAAAAATGGTTTCCACGACAACGGCACCATTGATCAGCCCGGTGGCCAGATCGCCCGCAACCGTGATGACAGGAAGGAGCGAGTTTCTCAGAGCATGACCGAAGATGATCTTGCGACGCTTCATGCCCTTCGCTTGAGCCGTCTTGATGTAGGGCGCGGCGAGCGCCGAGATCATCGTTCCGCGCACCACCTGCACGAGAAGACCGAAGGGGCGCAGCATCAGTACGGCGATCGGCATGATCCAGTGCAGACCGGTGCCCGTGCCGGAAGTAGGCAAAAGCCCAAAGCCCACAGCGAAGACCAGAATGCCGACGATCGCAATCCAGAAGTCAGGCATGCTCGCCCCTGCCAGCGACACGAGGCCGGCGATGCGGTCAAACAGGCTGCGGGGACGAGCCGCGGCCAAGGCCCCGACAATGATCGCGAGCACCGTGGCCAACGTCATGGCGACGGCGGCGAGCTTCAACGTGGCTGGAAAGGCTTCAAGCGCTACGTCGATGGCGGACCGGTTCTGACGCAGCGATTGACCGAAATCCAGCGACAGCAAGTTCTGCAGGTACTGAAAGAACTGAACATAAATGGGCTGGTCAAGACCGTTCAGTCGCGCGAAGGCTTCTCTCGCCTCGATGCTGGAATCAAGTGGCAGATAAAGAGCTGAGGGATCACCCGTCAGACGTGTCAGGAAGAAGACCAGTGTCAGCAGACCGATCAGCGATATTATGCTGTGATACGCCCGCCGGCCGATATAGCCGAGCATCATGCGGAACCTCTGATTGCTTGGAGTTCAGGCGAGCGCGGGAGATCGGATTCCGCGCTCGTCCGGTCTATCTCGACCTAGTTCTTGAGGCCGATATTGGCGAGCGGGATCTCGCTGTTGGTCGTGATGTCCGGCTTCCAGTCCAGACGCGTGCCGACGCGGGTGTAGCCGATCATGTGGAACATCGGGATGTCCAGAGCCAGTTCGTCATGCACCTTGTTGAAGATTGCCTTGAACTTGCTGGTGCGATCCTCTCCGGTGGCCGCCAGGGCATCGGCGACTTCCTGATCCAGCACAGGGTCGCTGACCGTGGAATAGCTGCCTTCCGAGGTGTAGAAGATCGGAATGGTGAAGGCGGCGTCGCCCTTGTTGTTGTCGTGCATCATCTGCAATAGGTTCGGACCACGGCCTTCCGGGAACGGTTTCTGCAGGTAGCGCAGCCAGTCGTTCACATCCAGCATCGTGAGCTTGACGTTGAGGCCGACATCCTGCCACATGGCCATCATCGCTTCCATCGCTTCGGTGCCGTTTGGATAGATGCCGTTGCGACCGATCAACTCGATTTGCGTGTTAACGGGAACGCCCGCTGCCTCTGCCTCCGCAATCAGCGCGCGCGCCTGCTCGGCGTCGAACGTCCAGGGCGCCAGCTCCTCGTCGTGGCCGTTGATCCCCACGACGGCCATTTGCGAGGCCCGCTGGGCATCGTCTCCAAAAAGCTGAGCAAGTCCTTCCCAGTCGACCGCAAGGTTAAGCGCTTTGCGAATACGCACATCATCTAACGGAGCGAACCCGGCATCGATGCGCATCGCGGTCGTTTCGGAGTTGAGATAGGCAAAATCCGTTTCCGGATTGGTTGCATCTTGAATTGCGATAGACGGCGTGAGATCGGCTTCACCGGTCTGCACCATGGCGGCGCGGATCGAGGATTCCGGGCGCCACACATAAGTGGCCTTGGTCACCGCCGGCTTGTCGCCCCAGTAGCCGTCGTAGCTTTCCAGGACCACTGTCTGCTGCGTGAACTCTGCAAGCCTGAACGGGCCGGTACCGACCGGATTGTTGACCGCTTCGTCCATCGGCGTGTTCGGAGAGACGATCATGACCACACTGAGCAGCGTCGGCAGGATCGGCTGCGGCGTATCCGATTTGATCTCGACCGTCAGGTCGTCGACCGCTGTCACTGTGAGCTTGGCAGCGCCGAACTTAGCGATATTGCTGCATGTTACCTGACCGCCGGTCATGCGCTCGATGGAGAACTTGACGGCTTCGGCATTGAAGGGGGCACCATCCTGGAACGTCACGCCTTTGCGCAGCTTCAGCTGCCATGTATTCGGATCTGTCTGCGTCCACTCGGTGGCGAGGCCGGGCACCGCCTGCCCGCTGTTGGGATCAATGATTGTCAGCGGCTCGACGACATTGCGGCTGAGAATCTGGCCGACGTTGGTGATGATGGTGCCGCAGGGCTCGAGGTTTGCCGGCTGCTCCGGCAGTACAATATTGATTTCCGACGCGTCTTGCGCCGTGGCATGGCCGGCGAGACTCGCCGCGATCATCGCGCCTGCGATGAAACGAATAGAGTTGATGGTCATTTTGCACTCCTCCCAAAAGTGAAACATTGATTTGGCATTGCCTCGTGGGTGGGCGCCACTCTCCCGGCACCCGTCCACCGTTCTTCTCAGCCTCGCGCTGCGTTGATCAGACCTTGCAGCATGTCCCGTTCCTCATCCGTGAGATCGACCAGCGGGGGACGAACTGGACCCGGGCCGTAGCCGACCAGGTCGACGCCCGCCTTGATGATCGAGACGGGATAACCCGCCTTGCGGTCGCGAAGTGCTGCAAAGGGGAAGAAGAAGGTGTGAAGAATGGTCTCCATCGCCGCCCGGTCGCCGGCACGCATGGCGCGATAGAAGCGCTGAGCAAGCTCTGGTACGAAGTTGAAGACGGCCGAGGAATAGGTGGTCACGCCTACTCCGTTGAAACCTTCGGCATAGAGTTCGTGGGTCGGCATCCCACCGATATAGCAGAGCCGGTCGCCAAGCTTGGCCGTCACGTGCCGCACGAGGTCTACCCTGCCCGTGCCATCCTTGAAGCCGATCAAGTTAGGGCAGGCATCCGCCAAGCGCGCCACGGTATCGGCACTGGCAACGGAATTGGCTCGATTATAGAGAATAACGCCGAGGCTCGTGGAATCGCAGACGGCCTTCACGTGCGCGTAAATGCCATCTTGCGGCGCCTCCGTCAGATAGTGCGGGAGAAGGAGAATTCCGTCGGCACCCGCCTTTTCCACGATCGCTGCCGTCTCGACGGCCAGGGCGGCGCCATAACCACACCCCGCAATGATAGGCACATCGCCGGAGACGTCCTTGGCGGCTTTCGTCACCTCACCCACTTCGGATGGCGAGAGGGAAAAGAACTCACCCGTACCGCCAGCGGCAAACAGAGCAGCAGCGTCAAAACCCGATAGCCACCCTACGTGGCGACGATAGCTATCGAGATTGAGTTTGTAATCCGAGGTGAAGTGCGTAACCGGAAAGGACAGCAGTCCCGAGCTTATACGCGATTTGATTTCTTCAGGCGACAACGCTTTTCCTCCACGTCATAAGCTTGCGACGGGAGAATTCATATGATGACTTTTAAGATGAGTCAACCAGCATCGTCTTTTTTCAGCCCCTGCCCCCAAGACGTCAGAGAGCGGTAGCGCTTGATACCCGTCACCAGGTGTCGCCGCATCGCCTCGCGTGCCCGATCAGGGTCGCGGGCCATGATGGACTCCGCAATATCCCGATGCTCCTCGAGTATCGGAGCGTCCCGGCTTGGCAAGGGATCAACGCCACCCATGACGGTGCGAAACTTTACGCGTGGGATCATGCGACGCCCGACATGTTCGAGAAATGTGCGAAAACGCGCGTTATTGGTCGCCGTCGCAATGGCCATATGGAAGTGAAAGTCCGCCTCATCGGTCGGCCTTCCCTCGGCCACAAGCCGCGAAAAACGCTCGACCTGCGACTGTATCTCGGCCTCCTGCGCAGGCGAGCTTCTTGCAGCCGCCAGCCCGGCTGCCTCGACCTCTATGCCAATTCGCAATTCTAACTCCTCGATGATATCGGATATCTTGTCAGTCTCGCCGGTAAACAGCCGAAGCCCCGTATCGCCCTGCTGGGGACCGGTGACAAAGACACCCGAGCCCTGCCGCGATTCCACCAGACCGTCTGCCCTCAGGGCGGCGATGGCTTCACGGACGACCGTTCGGCTGACCCCGAACTTTTCGATCAAAGCGGGTTCAGTTGGCAACTTGTCTCTCGGCGCATAATAGCCAGCCTCAATCTGCGCCCGAAGCGCGTCCACAACCCCTGCCGATAAAGATCTGCGACCAAGCGAGCGTTTCGGCTCAGACATTACCACCTCTGCATCCTAATTCATTCCATACTCATAGCACACATACCGGCGGATTACGATCAATTAAGACGAGTCCTAAGGCTTTCGTTGGAGACGCAGGCCAGGCCAGCGTCAAGATCCGGACAGGCCGTCACTGGGGAAATTACATTTTCTTGCCTGACGAACTTCATGGGACCACGACTTTCTTTAGTTTGGAGGCTGCGGTGAGAAGCCTCCTCTCAGAGGGCGGAACACTCTCCTGAGCCAAAGGTGATCAAGTCCATCGCCTTGATAAAATTCGAACCGCGTACCACCTTGGCTGGCAAGCCGACGCGAAAGAGACGGATGGCGGGGGAGTTGAAGCGAGTGGATAGGATTGCGCGTGTTCGCCGGGCCTTCCACGTGCAGGGCTGATTGGTCAAGAAGATCGTCCGGGAACTGCATGTGTCGCGCAACACCGTCCGCAAAATACCGCGTTCCGACGAAACCGACTTCTCCTATGAGCGAGAACGGCAGCCTTTGCCGAAGACCGGAGCCTGGAAGGTCGAGATCGAAGGCTTCCTGGCGGCCAACGAAGGCAAGCCTTCTCGCGAGCGGCTGACATTGATCCGGATTTACGAGGAGCTTCGGGCCCTCGGTTACGACGGCAGCTATGATGCGATCCGGCGCTATGGGAAGGGTAATCGTCAAACAGGATGGTGCTGTTGTCGCTGAGCACCGACGCAGCTTCGGCCGCGGCGACACGGTCTATGATTCCCGGCCATGTGAGAGACCTCCGTACGAAGCGGGCCGATCCCGCTCGATGGCTCCTCAAGGGGTCGCGATCACCGCGAAGGCGAAGCCAAGCGGCCGCAGCTTGCTAGCGGACCCTCAACGGGTTGATCGACGGAGATCCGGACCTGGTCCAGGACGCCATCGATGAGAGCGGGATTGGGTTGCTTCGGAGGTCACGTGGTGTTCGGCACAGGCCTTCACCTGCACCACAGCTACAGCGTCAATTAGACATGTTTTCCGTCAAGCACCGGGCATGTGTTCAGCGGCGACCGGCACGTTCCTCGTCGGCAATCGCCTTGGCGACCTCGAAGTCCATCTCGGCACGCGGTTCAATGCGGGCGACTTCGCTGGCAACCTAGGCCCAATACCAGTATTCACCGGCATTCCCTTGAGCTCAGCTGCGGGCGGCTCTTCGCTGTGCCTCGTAATAGGCACCAACCGGGTCCGTTGCGGCAAGCGCCTGGCATCTGCCCGCCAACGGCGGCGGATAGCTCGCCGATGTTCGATCCATTGCCGTAAGAATTAAATCACCACCAGCTCAACTCATCATCAAAACGTTTATTGGGTCACCAAAAATAACCTAGTTATGTCGGTGTAGTCATTTATCAAGCCATGGGCTAAAATGGTGGGCAAAGACCCCTTTGAGTGGAGTTGACCGTATGCGCTACACGATACCCTTGCAAGAGAATGGCCGCATGATACTGCCGTCAGACCTCCGTCAAGCGTTGAGGTTGAAGAAGGGAGATAAGGTAATCATCGAGACTCAAGGCGATCGAATCGAACTGACCACGCCACAAAGGGAACGTCGGCGAGCTCAGGAGATGTTTAGGAGGTTCGTTCCAGCAGGTCAGGATCTGGTGGACCAACTTATTGCAGACCGACGCCAAGAGGCGCAGCTTGAGGAGATAGAAGCCTTCGCTCCTGAGGAACAATCGCGCGGCTTGAAGCGATGAGCGCCTGTGTCATCGATACCTCGGCAATTATGGCTTACCTTAATGAGGAGAATGGAGCAGATACGAGTGAGAGCTGGCTTGATCGGGGAGCGTCTATTTCGGCCCTTTGCGTGCAGGAAACAATGGCGAATCTTGTTCGAAGAGGTGTTGATCAAGAATCGGCGCTGGAGATGATTAATGCTCTCGGTCTTGAAACCCACTCCTTGGACTTTGCTCTGGCGATTGACGGTGGAGCGCTTATTCCCCTAACGCAACCGAAGGGCTTGAGTCACGGGGACAGAGCCTGTCTCTCTCTTGCGCGACGGCTTGGTTTGCCAGCAGTGACCGCGGATCGGGTATGGGCCGAGATTGCTGATGACGTTGGTGTCGAAGTGATCCTAGTTCGGTAAACTACCTTCTCGTAAAGGGTGTGAACCGCGCCGGCTTTGCCGGGGACCCTAACTCGTGAGAAGTAGGGTCTATGACAAGCAAAACGACGAACAAATTTCCCCCTGAAGTCCGCGCCCGCGCCGTTCGAATGGTGGCGGAACACGAGGCCGAGCATCCGTCCCGCTGGGCTGCGGTATCTTCCATAGCCTCCAAGATAGGCTGCTCGGCGCATACGCTCCACGAATGGGTTAAGAAGGCCGAGGTCGACAGCGGCAAGCGGGCAGGTCTGCCAAGCGATGTGGCTGAGAAGATGAAGGCTCTGGAACGGGAGAACCGGGAGCTTCGTCAGGCCAACGAGATTTTTGCGCAAGGCGTCGGCATATTTTGCCCAGGCGGAGCTCGACCGCCCACTGAAGCGATGATTTCCTTCATCGACGAACACCGCTCGATGGTCGGGGTCGAGCCGATCTGCAGGCTGCTGCCGATTGCACCGTCCACCTATTATGAAGTCGTCGCCAAGCGCACGGACGTGGGTCGTCTATCAGACCGCGAACGGAATGATATTGCCATGAAAGCCGTGATACGCCGGGTGTTCAACGAGAACTTCCAGGTCTATGGCGTGCGGAAAGTCTGGCGGCAGTTGCAGCGAGAAGGTTACGACGTCGCGCGCTGCACCGTCGCAAGGCTCATGAGAATGATGGGCCTTCAAGGCATCAATCGTGGTAAGCCTGTCAAAACCACCGTGTCGGACAAGTCTGCCCCATGTCCGCTCGACCGCGTCAATCGCCACTTCAAGGCTCCCGCGCCGAACATGCTCTGGCTTTCTGATTTCACCTATGTCGCGACCTGGCAGGGCTTCGTGTACGTGGCCTTTGTCATCGATGACTTCGCCCGCCGTATCGTCGGTTGGCGGGCAAGTCGGACTGCTCATGCCGGCTTTGTGCTCGACGCCCTCGACCAGGCACTCCATGATCGGCGGCCCGTCAAACGTGGCGGGTTGGTTCATCATTCCGACCGCGGCTCGCAATATGTGTCCATTCGCTATTCCGAACGGCTGGCCGAGGCGGGCATCGAGCCGTCTGTCCGAAGCGTTGGCGACAGTTACGACAATGCTTTCGCCTAAACGATCAACGGTCTTTACAAGGCCGAGGTAATCCATCCGCGAAGACCATGGCGCCACTTCGAAGCCGTGGAGTTCGCCACGCTCGAATGGGTTGACTGGTTCAATTATCGGCGTCTTCTGGAGCCCATCGGGAATATCCCGCCGGTCGAAGCCGAAGAACGATACTACGCCATGCTGGACGCGCCAGCCATGGCCGCATAGCTTAAACCAAACGGTCGCCGGCAAACCCGGCGCGGTTCAACCCCTGGGGCGCGACATAGCCGAACTCATACAGGTACGCGCGCAAGGCGTTGACCAACTCGGTGCGCTGATTGACCAGTTGCTCCCGGCTTCGGAACATTATGGCACGGGACTGTTGCTCCTCGGTTTTCGGCTCGACAAAGCGCATGGTCGGCCGCTGCGCCGCCTCCACGATAGCCTCACTGAACCGTCTGCGTCTATCGGAGGTTCGTTGAGTCCATGTGCCTTAAGAGGAAGCGTTTGATTCCTCATTCCAGATAGCTGCGCTGCCCCCGATTGCAGAAAACAAAAGGAGCGCTGTGACGCGAGTGCTGTAAGCGGCTATCCAGAAAAGCACTCCGGTTTTGCAGGGGCTCAGGAAATGCTCTCGGTGGTTCAACGCCAGGACAATTGATCCCTAGGCAATCGACCGCTCGGATCAAACACCGTAACCTGGTGCGGTAGGTCCGGTCCCCAATCCCAAAGAACCAGATTCACATCATCCTGTTTGGAACCGGGCGCAAAACTCGGCACAAGAATTCCAGCTATGCCCTTGGACACGAGCCGATCGTATATCGCCCAGGATGCAGGCCGCAGCCCTTGCGTTAGAGACAACGCCCAGGCGCAACTTATCTCGCTAAACTCGACCGCATATTCTGCCCTCCCCTCCTCCGTCGTCAGGTCTGCCAGATCACAGCAATCAACCTCGTAGGAGCAAAGCACACATGGGTCTATCCGGTGGGCAAATCCCTGGTTGGCTTCTTTCACAGCAGTCATGATGCTGGCCGCCAGATAGAGAGCGGGGACACCCTTCGGATTAAAACGCGCTCCCCTTATCGCCGCGCCGTCACCCGATATCGGTTTGAAAGCCCATCGCGGGTCATGCGCACGGTAGCAAGTGCCGATAAACCTCACGCAAATCCGCCAAGTGCCATGTGGTCAAGATAATCACGCACTGCAGCCGCTTTGCCTTCCTTCACAAGTGCCTCCGGAGTCCGCCCTCCAAAAGCAGGCAAAGGCTGAGCTCTGTACCAAGCCATGGCCTGCTCCTTGCCCCCGGCCCATTCTGTGACTCGACTAATGATCTCCAGCATTTCACGCAGGCGAAGCTGCGTCCTGGGAGCACCACTTCGCTCTCCGCGATAGAGCGTCTCCCGTGCCAGTCCGGCGGTTTCTGCGAGCTGAGTTTTCGACATTCCAAATCCGTCCGCAAGTCGATTGATGGCGATTTTCCCAGCACTATCCATGTAGGACAAAACCAGAGACTGGTTGCGCATCGACGTGTTCGCCAATTCCATCACCAAAGCCCTTCGTCACTTTCACTGCCGCAAACACTAGGCATAACATATGACATTGGAACGTAGGATACAATGCGCAGCCTCACCAGCTGCGCGATTTTGCCCTAGCGGCGAACGTTTTAGGACGCACCCTCGGCCTCGGCGCCTGAAGCTCGCAGCAGCGCTATTAGCATCACGGCGGCGATCTGGCGCTAGCCGCACGTGACATGGATGAATCCGCAATAGCAGAGGCCGGCAATGCCCTCGGCTAGGCCATCACCGATGTCCTGCTTGAGGTGTTCGACGGACTTCTGGCCGAATAGTCGGCGGGCAAATCAAACATCGGGATGCCGCGTCAGCAATCGAGCGATCTAATCGCGCCGGGCGGCGTCTCGAAACGAACCTCGTGTCCTTGGTGTGCAGCGGGTCGCACATCGCGAGGAAAATCCGTGACCGTCGTGTAGCCGCCCGTATAGCCTCGCTCCTTGAGCTCTCGTAGCAGCCGACTGCCGGTCAGGCCTGGATAGGTCTTCACCCGCTCCCGCAGGTAAGAAGCAAACGGATCGATCACCGTTGCCCGCGGCTTCCTGGGACCATAGGCCGGAGCCTCAAGGCCTCGCTCTATATATTTGCGCACCGTCTTGCGATCGATGCCCGTTTCTCTGGAAATGGCCGATACCGTCAGCCCCTGCTGATGCAGATCCAGGATCATGATTGTCTCCCTCAGCTTGATCACCAAAATCCCCCTTCCGACCATCGGAAGGAGTATCGGCGATGACGCGCCGCCGGAGCACCTGGGGAAGATTCAAACGGCACTATTGGCGAGTATTGCTTCGGTACTGACACCCATTGCGCCATTGCGGAATGGGCCGACGATTACAACAATTTCCGGCCACACTCATCGCTCGGATACCAGACCCCGGCGGATTATGCCGGGATCATCGCCGCAACCGGCTCCAACGCTACGCAATGTGGAAGCTTCGCGTTTTCGCCAACTATGTCGACCGGCTCTACGTCAACCACTCTGAAACCACCCAGGATGACTTGCCAAGCTTCAGGACTCGCAGGATTTCTGGCTGACGAACTCCCGCTAAGGCGGCGTCGCCCCACGCTGTCCTCGACGGGGTGGGGCAATCTTCCAATGAAAAAACTATTACCAGACCGAGGTACGACCAGTTCCTACGCAGCCCGGGTTCCTTTTCCGTCTTCTTCTCGAAGCCCCCCCCGACCCGCGGAGCGGACGGGCCGGAGCACCCTGCGGACGAGCATCCCTGCTCGGCAGGCGAGCGGCGCGGCTGAGCGGCCCGCCCGATCTGAGATCAGGTCTTTTCCTATTCTCCTCCTCCCAGCTTTGTCACCCTCTCTTGCAATGCTTGTATATCCTGAAAACATACGGGTATGATCGCCTGGGACAAAATTCTCGGCCTCGACTGGGACGACGGAAACGCGCGCAAGAGCGCGATAAGCAGTTTGTCAGCCAGATGGAAGCCGAGCAGGTGTTCTTCAATGAACCCCTGCTGACGGTTCCGGACGTGAAGCACAGCAGTGCCGAGCGGCGCATCCATGTCCTCGGACGCACCGATGACGGGTGGCTGCTGCACATCACCTTCACGCTTCGGGACGATGGGAAGAAACCGCGGGTGATTTCAGCCCGCGATATGAGCGGCAAGGAGCGGAGCTGTTATGAACAGGGCATCTGACACGATACCGACATTCACGAGCGAGGCTGAAGAACGGGCTTTCTGGGAAAGCCATGAATCCAGCGAGCACATCGATTGGAGCAAAGCCGAAAAGGTGCGGTTGCCCAATCTGAAGCCTTCGTCGACTTCAATTTCGCTGCGACTGCCCAATACCCTTCTGGAGCGGATCAAGGTTGCGGCTGGCAAATGGGATGTCCCGTATCAGTCGCTTATCAAGGTCTGGCTTGCCGAGAAGCTCGATACGGCCGGTCCGCAACGCTGATCGCAACCACACGGAACTCGTCATCAGCATAATACCGCTCATATTCGCAGCGCCGTCCTAAATGCAGCGCGAAACTTCGAGCTCGTCGTTGCCCGATGCGGCCGCGGAGGACGAGGCGAACCAGGTGGCCGCTATTTCGTCTCCGGTAGCACCGCTCAGCAGGCAATCCGCGATCGCGCCCTCCACGCGCTTGAAGGAGTCGGATATCGCGGCTTTGGCGATGTGGCGGTGATTTCGGACGGCGCAGAAGTTCTCAAGCAGATGCCCCGGGCCATGCCGAAGCCGACAGCTCACATCAGCGACTGGCTCCAGCGGAGGCCCGATGGAAGGAGCCATGGCCCTGCTTCTGCCGATACTGCTCAATGTCAGCGTCGGATCACGCCCAGTAACGCCATGTCGATCACTCCAGAGCCCCCGCTGAAAACATGCGAGGGACAGTTGAAACATGGGCCAATTCTCAATGAAAATATCAGGCTACGCCGGGTAAGCTCTGTGGAAATCAACATCCAGCGCCATCAGCTTCTGTTGCGCACGCTTGTTTCAAGGATCGAGCTGGTCCCGGATGGCGAGGAACTAGCGATCGTGCAGCGCAGCGACCTGGCCGCGATCCTGACCTTCGCCTGCGGCAAGAAGAACCCGACCTTCCGCTGCCAGTATAAGCTTGAAGCGGTTAAGCTGGTCAGGGAACGTGGGGGCACCGTCGCCCAGGCGGCCCGTGATCTTGATGTCCACGAGAATATGTTGCGCAAGTGGGTTCGGAATAAGGCGACGATTCCCCCAGTCCTATCCTGGAGAAGGGCAGATGAAGCTGGAGCAGCTTGAGATCGAGCGGCTCCGTCGTCAAGTCGCATGATCCGGCTAAAGCCCAATGGAGCGGCAAGGAGATCGACCAGCTCGCCGATAAATTCGCGGCGTAGATAATAGCGGCTACAAATTATCCACACGAAGCCGCCGGTTGCGGTTCTCGCCGCTCGCCGATATCGCTGACAGCTAGGATTGCTGGAACTCAATCGTGAAAAACGATCACAAGCGCACCAAGGTCACGTTACTGGACGTCGCACGACAGGCAAACGTCTCGCGCGCTACCGCGTCCCTGGTGATCCGCAAGAGCCCGCTGGTCGGGGCGGCCACCCGCAAACGGGTGGAAGAGGCGATGCACGCCCTTGGCTATGTCTACAACATGGGCGCGGCGCGGCTGCGCGCGAAGCGCAGCCACACCATCGGCGTGATCATACCGAACCTGACCAATCCTTTTTTTGCCGAGCTCCTCGGCGGCATCGAAGCGGCTATCGATGACGCGGGCCTGGTGATGATCATTGCCAACAGCGGCGACCTCGTCTCCCGACAATCGGCTGTCATGCAGCGGATGCGAGAGCATGGCGTCGATGGCATCATACTGTGCCCCGCCGCCGGCACAGGGCACGACCTCCCGTTACTGATCGCATCCTGGACCCTGCCCGTGGTGCAGGTGCTACGCCATGTGACGTCGGACCTGGACTACGCCGGGGCCGACTATGCTGCCGGCATGCATCAGGCCGTCGACCATCTTGCCTCGCTGGGCCACCGGTCTGTGGCATTGGCCGTACACGGGCCGCTTCACTCCGCCTATCAGGAACGCGTCGAGAGCTTTCGCCAGGCCATGACGGATCAAGGGCTGCAAATGGCGATTATCCGCGTCCCGGACGAGCTTGCTCAGATCGCTGATGCGATGCACCTCTTCGTTGATCGTCCGGAGCGCTTCACCGCGATCGTCTGCTTCAACGATCTTGTGGCACTTGGCATGGCCGCCGGCATCCACGACTGCGGTCTGGTTGTCGGCCGCGACATCTCGCTCGTCGGGTTCGATGACGTCAGCGACGCGGAAGCAATGCGCCCTCGCCTGACATCGGTTTCCACAGCACCGGTGACGATCGGCAGGAACGCCGCAACCTTGCTGGTGGAGCGGATAGAACGACCGGCTCTGCCCCCTCGCCGCATCATCAGCCCGACCTATCTTAAAGAGCGTCAGTCGTGCCAAGCTGTCTCGCCTTTGGCAACAAAGACTGGATGACTGCGGGTTGACGGAGGTCCGCAATGCTTTTAGATCGATCTAAACGGCTGTGCGGTGGCACGCCGGGACTGGGAGGGTCCGCCCGTGTACGCTTTCAACTTCGCGCCAGTGTTTGCGTCCTTCGATGAACTGCTGGTCGGCGCCTGGCTGACGGTACAGCTGTCCTGCGCTGCCATGCTGCTGGGCCTGATCGTCTCGATCGTCTGCGCCTGGGGCAAGACCGCCGGGCCATTTCCGATCCGCTTCGTGATCAACGCCTACATTGAGATCATCCGCAACACCCCGTTCCTGATCCAGATCTTCTTCATCTTTTTCGGATTGCCGTCGCTCGGCCTTCGGTTCTCGCCCAATAGCGCAGCCCTGCTGGCATTGGTGATCAATTTCGGGGCCTATGGTACCGAAATCATCCGCGCCGGCATCGAATCGATCCAGAAGGGGCAGATCGAGGCGGGTACAGCGCTTGGTCTTTCGAAGCTGCAAATCTTCCGCTACGTCATCATGAAACCGGCCCTGCGGACGGTCTATCCGGCGCTCACCAGCCAGTTCATCTACCTGATGCTGACATCCAGCGTCGTCTCGGCGATCTCGGCCGACGATCTCGCCGCAGCGGGCAACGACCTGCAGTCCGCGACGTTTGCAAGCTTTGAGGTCTATATCGTCATCACCCTGATGTATCTGGCGCTGTCGATCGGATTCTCCGCCATTTTTGCGGCGGTGGAGAAGATGGCCTTCAAATATCCTTTGAGCCGATAGGGATGCATCATGATTAGACCCTTCGGCTGGAATGAATTCCTGATCATCGTCATGGCGGCGCAGTGGACGATTGCGCTTTCGGCAATTGCCTTTGCGGGTGGCGGTATCGGCGGCCTTCTTGTCGCCCTGGCGCGCGTTTCGGATATCCGACCACTGCGCATCCTTGCTGTCGGCTTTATCCGTGTCTTCCAGGGCACGCCGCTGCTGATGCAGTTGTTCCTGGTCTTCTTCGGCATGAACATCTTCGGACTGGCCATCAATCCCTGGGTCGCCGCCAGCATTGCGCTGACGCTGCACGCCAGCGCCTTCCTCGGCGAGATCTGGCGCGGCTGTGTCGAAGCGGTGCCGCCCGGTCAGCGCGAGGCGGCGACCGCGCTCGGGCTGAAATATTTCAACCGCATGCGCTACATCATCCTGCCGCAGGCGACGCGTATTGCCGTGGCGCCGACCGTCGGCTTCCTCGTGCAGCTCATCAAGGGGACCTCCCTTGCGGCCATCATCGGCTTCACCGAGCTGACGCGCCAGGGGCAGATCATCAACAATGCCACCTTCAGTCCCTTCATGGTCTTTGGAACCGTGGCAGCCATCTACTTCGTGCTGTGCTGGCCGCTATCGCTTCTGGCCCGCCGTATGGAAGTGAGATTTTCGCGCTCCACGCAGCGCTGACGTAATCCCAGCCGGCGGGAGGCCGGTTCAACCGAAAGGGTAGGAAACATGACCATCAACATCACCAGGAGAGTTGCACTGGCACTCGTCGGCGCCGGCTTCATGGCGGCGACGGCGTCGATGCCGGCCACGGCGCAGACGGTCGAGAGCATCAAGTCTGCAGGAACCGTGAAGATCGGCATGCTGGTCGACTTCCCGCCGTTCGGGATCATGAATGAAAGCAACCAGCCGGACGGCTACGACGCCGATGTTGCCAAGCTTCTCGCAAAGGAGTTCGGCGTCGAGGCGCAGATCGTGCCGGTGACCGGCCCCAACCGCATTCCCTATCTGCAGAGCAACCAGGTGGATCTGCTCGTCGCATCACTCGGCATCACCGAGGAACGCGCCAAGAGCGTCGACTTCTCCGATCCCTATGCCGGCATTTCGATCGGGATCTTTGGCGCCGAGGACGTGGACATGTCCAAGCCTGAGGATCTCTCCGGAAAGACCATCGGCGTGGCGCGCGCCAGCACGCAGGACACGGCTGTCACCGCCATTGCGCCGCAGGACGCCACGATCCAGCGTTTCGATGACGATGCCAGTGCCGTTCAGGCCCTTCTCTCCGGCCAGGTGGAATTGATCGGCGTCTCCAACGTCGTTGCCGCCCAGATCGAAGCCGCGGCCCCCGGCCGCTTCAACCAGAAGCTTGAGCTCACCCAGCAGGTGCAGGGCATTGCCGTGCGCAAGGGGTCTTCGGAGCTTCTCGAGGCTGTGAACGCCTTCCTCGACAAGGTGAAGGAAAACGGCGAGCTCAGCGCCATCCACGAGAAATGGCTGGGCGCTCCGCTGCCGAGCTTCATCGCCGACGCCAACTAAGACCGAATGAAAGGAGTTCCTGGCATGACCGAGGTCACCACAACTGCATCGACAGCGGGCATGCCGGGAACATCCGATCTCGCCGTAACGATGAACGGCGTCAACAAGTGGTACGGACAGTTCCACGCCTTGAAGGACATCACCCTGACGGTCGCGCGCGGCGAGCGGATCGTCATCTGCGGCCCATCGGGGTCGGGAAAATCCACGCTCATCCGATGCATCAACAGGCTTGAAAGCATCCAGAAGGGGCAGATCGTGGTCGATGGCCATGATCTGGGCGCCGGTGCCAAGAGCGTCGGCATCGTGCGCCAGGAAACGGGCATGGTGTTCCAGAGCTTCAATCTCTTTCCCCATATGACTGTCCTCGAGAACTGCACCCTCGCGCCCATCAAGGTGCGCGGTGTCTCCAGGGCCGAAGCCGAAGCGACGGCGCGCAAATTCCTGGAACGCGTGCGCATCCCGGAACAGGCGGACAAATATCCCGCGCAGCTGTCTGGCGGGCAGCAGCAGCGCGTTGCCATCGCCCGAGCGCTCTGCATGAACCCGAAGATCATGCTGTTCGACGAACCGACCTCGGCGCTCGATCCGGAGATGGTCAAGGAGGTTCTCGACACGATGATTGATCTGGCCAGCGAAGGCATGACGATGCTGTGCGTGACCCACGAGATGGGCTTTGCCCGCCAGGTCGCCGACCGCGTCATCTTCATGGACCAGGGCGAGATTGTCGAAGAGGGTGCGCCAGAGGCGTTTTTCTCCAGCCCCAAGCACGAGCGTACGCGCAACTTCCTGGGCCAGATCTCCTGAACCGACGGGCACCCGGTTCCGGCGTCTCCCGTCGACATCCAACCGCAAGCACCAAACCATTGGACATATCATGATTGTTCGGCAGGCCTTCTTCGACGGCAGCATCCACCCCGGCAAGGAAGCCGAGTTCAAGGCCTATGTCAGGGATCACCTGATCCCGATGTGGCTGCAGCTTCCGGGCGTGAAGGAAGTGCGCGTGCTTTATGCGATCGAGCGCGACGACGGCGCGCCGGCCTATCCTATGGTCCTGTCGACAATGTACGACAGCCGCGAAGCGCTCGCGGCGGCGCTGGATTCACCCATTCGCTTCGCGAGCCGGGAGACGACGCAGGGCTTGCTCTCCATGTTCGAAGGCCGGATCCACCATCACGTCTTCGATCTTGCGGAGCCGGAGACACGTGACGCCTGAGCAAGGGACCTCTTTCTGCGCGCAAAAAGGCCCGGTCCATGCTGCGTGGCTTGGTTTTTCTCGCAAACGAGCGGAGCCAGCGTTGGCCACCTATGGGGGGTGAAAAACGCCACCGAAACCCATAGGCTGATTATCTTCAGATCTCGGCGGCATAGACAGTCGGATCCGGTTTCCCATCCCGCTCACGGTTTGGCCCGACACCGGACCAAAGCCAGGAATTCAGTGTGAAAACCCGTCACCCGCTCATTTTGACTGCAAGGGTCGCAGACAAGGACATTGAGCCGTTCGATCGCCTCCGAGAGGCGCATTTCCCGCCGGATCGCAATGTTCTGTGCGCTCACCTGACGATGTTTCACCGACTTCCGGGCGAATATTCGGAAAGGATTATCGAACGCCTTGAGCGGGTCGCCGATGGACATGGTGTGGTCGCAGCCGAAGTCAGTGGGCTGCGGCACCTCGGCGGCGGGGTTGCCTACTCGGTCTTGAGCCCGCCGCTGCAGGAAATCCACGCCAGGCTGACGGCGGAGTTCCTGACATGGCTTGGCCCGCAGGACAGGCAGACATGGCAGCCACACATCACGATCCAGAACAAGGTGTCGAAATCGAAAGCGGACGCGCTCTACCATGAGCTCAGCCAGAGCTTTCAGGCCCATTCGATCCAGATCCTCGGGCTCGACCTGTGGGACTATCTGGGCGGACCCTGGCGACATGCGAAATTCGCCCCGTTCCATGGCATCGATCAACCCGCGGCAGCGACACCGTAACGCGGGAACGGGCTCAGGCCCTGAAGCGTTCGACGGCCGTCAGATACCGGGTTGGCGGATCAGCTTCCGGATACTGATAGATCTCGGTGCGCAGATAGCAGAGCTCTCCCTCCAGGTCCGGCTCGTCTACCTCGATCCACCAGGACTTCGGCCGACCTTCGCTTCCGTCGGACCAGCGATAGCCGCGTGCCTTGAGATGGTGTCGCGGCGACCCGTCTAGGCGATCGCACACCGCCTCGATCATTCGCATCAACCCAAGGCTAGCTGCAGGTCTAGACATAGATCCTCACATTCAGAGAACTCGTATGCCCGAATTATCCCACCCACCATCAGCAGCGCCAGATGGGGTCTCCTTGCCGCTTACGGTATACCGCATTAGATTTTGCGGCTAAGCATGGTGCCAGCCTGACCCCGACCCACTGTGGTACGGCTTCTTGCAGGCTGCGACCGTTCGCTTGTTACAAGGTTGCAGCCTGAAAGCCTGTCCAGTTCCACCGCCTTGATGGCATACGAACCTACGGCCACCAGCAGCCCGCAGAAGTCCTTCGTTCCCGCAGTGATCTCCCCGAGGCTCTGTAAATAAGGTACTGCGTTAGGAAGGTTCAGGCGAACAAGAAGAAGACGCTACCGTTCGAACCTTTCGAGCCTCTTCTTCAGTTGCGCGTTTTGGATCTTAAGCCTCTCCGCCAGTTTCCCCCTGAGCGCCTTGATCTCCTCGTCGAGGCTTATCGTCTCATCCGAAGGAGTACGTTGCCCTTGAGAGACTTCGGCAGGCACGGCGAGCGATCGGGTGCTGTTGCTCTGACCCTGCTGCTTGCGCGTTACGCCCGCGACAGCCGGCTCGAGTACCGTAGCTTCGTGTGCAACGTTTACAACTATGCCGGTTTCATTGGCGGATGCCGAACCACCAGCTGTAGGGATCCTGAGGCGCACTCCGTCAGCCTTGTCGTCTGTCTCGGTGTCCGCCTCTTTCACCGGCGCAGTCTCAGCGGAGACAGCGTCTGATGGATCCTGATGGGGTGCGTCAAGACTCGCGGGGCGAGCCGCGTCCTCCAAGCCCTCCTCCGCAACCGTCTCTGTTTGGTCGGCAATTACCAAGGCATCTGGTTTCGCGCCGCCCACCTTATCGGCGTCGGCATCCCGCTCGCCTCGACGTGACACCAGTCGGCGAAGAAATTCCAATGGAGATGCCATCATTCAACCTCGGACTTTAGCCCAATGGACGCTACGAGCTCCCCTGCTCCGACGACGGAATGACAGGTTCGCGAACGTCTTGTTCGTGCGCGAGAGGTGCTACTGGATTTGAAGGCCCGGCCTAGCTCAATCGAGCTTGAGCTTCTTCCGCAGGTCGGCGTTTTCCGCACGCAGCTTTCCAGCCAGCAGGTTGCGCAGTTTCTGGTTCTCCTCCTCCAACTGCAGAAGATCAGCCATCTCGTCGCCAGCGGAAGTCGTCGCCACGGCTGCCGCCTGATCATCCTTGGGTGCACGTTTTACTGGCTCGTTCTTGGCGGCTGCCACCCCTCCGAGCGCCTTCGGCTTGCGACCACGGTTCTTCTGCCCATTACCGCCGTCCAGTCCAACGGCAGTGTCAGCCGCCGCCATTTCAGGCGAGACCTTCTTCATGCGAGGTTTGCGCTGCTTCTTGGGCGCAGGCACCGCTTCGACAGCAGTTGGAGCACCGGCATTCGGACCCGCATCGGAATTCGCCATCGTATCAGCGTTGGCAGTCGTATCGTTGTCGTCAGCCATAGAGATCTCCCTAGTATCTGCGACAGCTTTCAAGATCGCGGCCGGCGCTGTCAATGTCGGCAGTATACGATTTGCTTTGGGCGGAGAGACTTTGACATCAGATTCAGCAACTGAGGGGTTATCCGGGGCCATCGGCATCACCGATTTCTCTACATCACGTGCGACAGACTTCAGGTCCAAATTGCCCCAGATGGAGTTCGGTTTGGCGTCTGTCTTACGGCGACCGGGTTTGTATTCGACGGCAAAACTGCGTTGGGTCTTTTTCACTCAGGGCCTTTGATGTTTCTGGAAATGTCCGCGAGGCGCCAGGCACTCACAAGCCGGTAACTAAGGGTTACTCCGCTTTCCGTCCAGTCCCGCCGAACATTTGGTTCTGTAAGCCTTCATCGGGAGAAGACGTCATGCCGATCAGGAGCAGCCCAATGGCATAGGCGTAACCCCACCGCGTTTTTAAAATCGAGCGCAAGAACATCGCAAAGGTCCTGGCCATGCGGCGCAAACCACGGTCTTGACGATCCTGCGCCAACCTTGTTTCGTTCGGTAATGTTCAAGGCCGCAAACGCTGTGCAGATGAAGATTTCCATCGACGAGATCGAGCCAGCCATCTGGCGCCGTCTGGTCCTTCCAGCCTATTGGAACCTGGAGCATCTGCATCTCGGCATTCAGGCAGCATTCAACTGGTGGAATTATCATCTCTATGAGTTCCGCATCGGTGGCCTGCGGTATGGGGAAGTTGACATCCTAATGGAGGATGCGAGTGATGACGATCCCCGCGTCTTCGATCAAAGAGAAGTTCGCTTGCTGGATTTCGAGGAAGGTGCTGTCTTCAGCTACCACTACGATTTCGGGGATGGCTGGCGGCACACCGTCGCGATCGAGAAGTTCTTGACGCTCAGTGCTAATCCCAAACACGGGACCTGTGTCGCTGGCGAGAGGGCCCGACCGCCCGAGGATGTCGGCGGCGTGTCGGGTTATGAGCGATTTCTAGAGATCATCGCCGACCCGGAAGATCCAGAATACGCCGAGACCATTCGGTGGTGCGGTGGCTATTTTAATCCCGAATGGTTCGACCTTTCCACTGCGGACAAGGATCTCCGTAACGCTCTGCGCTCGAACGCCAAACGGCGCCTGTATCAACCAAAGCCGAAAGCCGTACCGAAGGAATGAGCAGGTGAACCGCCCTGAAGGGATCGAACCACGACCCTCCCCTGCGACGGCGACGAGGCGGGCTTCTTCACCAGATCACACCGAGCGGGTGACGCCGCCATCGACGCGGATGTTCTGGCCCGTGATGTAGGTAGCACCCTCGGAGGCAAGGAAGGCAACCGTCGCGGCGATCTCGGTACTCGTGCCATAGCGTTTCATCGGCACGCCCACGCGGCGTTCATCCGCCGCTGGCAGGCTGTCGATCCATCCGGGCAGGACGTTATTCATACGGATATTGTCGGCGGCGTAGGTGTCCGCGAAGATTTTCGTGAACGATGCGAGCCCTGCCCGAGCAACGGCTGACGTCGGAAACATGGAAGACGGTTCGAAGGCCGAGGCGGTGGAAATGTTGATGATGGCGCCCGATTTCTGCTCCTGCATGATTGGTGTCACCAGCCGCGCTGGTCGCACGACGTTGAGGAAGTAGACGTCGATGCCTGTGTGCCAATCCTCATCCGTTAGTTCTAGAATCTGCTTTCGGGGACCATGGCCCGCGCTGTTCACGAGCGCATCGATACGACCTCATTTTTCTACCGTCGCATCGACTAGGCGTTTCAGGTCATCTGCTGACTGATTGGAGCCCGTGACACCGAGGCCGCCAAGTTCCTGGGCCAGTGCCTCGCCCTTGCCGGACGAAGACAGGACCGCAACCTTGAAGCCATCGGCAGCAAGACGGCGGACGCTTGCTGCACCCATGCCACTGCCACCAGCCATTATGATTGCTACTTTCTTTTCCGTCATGTGCGTTTCCTGCTTTCTTGGCCGACGGCGCTGCACGTCCTGGAAGGAAGTCGTTTCATACGGTCCGAACGCGGCCTGGTAACTATCCGTGACCGCAAGGCCATGGATAAACTTGCGGGTGAAGCCTACGGCAAGCCGGAGAAACAGTACCGCCAATTGATGGGAACCGATTTGTAACCCTTTTGCCAGCAACTGCCGCTGTGCCGTAAGACGGTTCTTTTCCCACCGAGAACGGATCCGATTATCAATTTTTCAGCATGTAGAGACGAGGTCACTAAGCCGAGTCCGCCGAAGTCGCGTAGTGACGCAGCGGATGTGACGTTTCATATCATGATGTACGGGGTATACGGCAGCCCAAAAGGGGTGGAGTAAGGGATGCGGATTGGTCCCACCGCGTCACGCGCAGCACGCGAGTGGTTGCTCGTTCAACTGAGCCGGAGGGTATCCGCGAGTTGAGGATGTGGCCAAGGCTCGTGAGTTATGTCTCGTCAAGGTCCGCGCGGCCGCGGTCATCTCGTCTCGGAAAGCTGTCTTTGACCATCCATCGGCAGCGGCGACGGATAGGATCAGCGGGTCCGAGAGGATTTCGCTCAGTGTCAGTTCGTGTAGGATCGGCATCTTCGCCTCCTTTGTCTCGATATTGCCGAAACTCTTGACTCCGGTGCAGAAGGGTGTTACCGGTCAGTAACGAAACAACGTTACCGACCGGTCACACCCATGTCAAGTTCGAAATCCACAGAAATTAACGACGCTCCTTTGGATCAGACCCAGGTTCCGCCGCGTGAGCGAATTGTGTCGTCGGCTGCCGAACTGTTTCGAAAGCACGGTATTCGCGGGATCGGTGTCGATGCCATCGTTGAGGCCGCTCACACCAACAAAATGACCCTCTACCGAAAGTTCGGCTCCAAGGACGAGCTTTTATGCGAGACGCTGCGGCATGTGACACAGCGTGCTTGTTCGCTTTGGGAGGATCTCGAAAGGCACCATCCAAACGACGCCGCGGCTCAGCTCAGGGGATGGCTCGACTTCCAGGTCGAACGACTTGAGCAGGAGCCGGGCGGGTGCGACATGGCCAATGCGGCCGTCGAACTTCGCGATAGCAATCACCCGGCGCACGCTGTGGTTCAGAAGTTTAAGAACTCGCAGAGGAACCGTCTTGCTGCCGTGTGCGAGGCTGTGGGGGTTTCCGATCCGCAGCTGCTCGCAGACACGCTGTCGCTTCTTCTGGAAGGCGCAAGGGTCAGCCAGCAAGCATGCGGTGCTGAAGGTTCATCAAGGCGATTCCGGGAGTCGTGTGAGGCGACGGTCGCTGCGTTCTCGAAATAGTCGTCATATGCTGCAGACGGCCCAGCGAACTTCAAGCGAAGCCCATGGAGCCTTGGGAACATCCATCCTCAGCAGCTTTCGACTCAGTTCCTATTTTCGGAGATTTCCGTCTTTGTCTGGAGCTGGGGTCCCAGGCGCCCGGCGGCCATTCTTGCTCACGTCCTTCCCTCCCAGGGAGGTGTCTCTGTCTCTCCCCTTTTCTCTTTTCTTCAGTAGCGTCCTCGGCACCTCTATGTGGGCAATCCCCCATAGAGCCGCAGCGAGAAAGGCAATTAAAAAGAAGCCGAAGAACAACGTGGAGACCACGGTCGCATCCTTCTATCTAGGCCAACTTCTCCTCCGGAAGCAGTACCAACTCAGATCATTTCTCGCTCCGCCCATGCCCCAAGCCGGTCCGCGCCTACAATTTTCTGCTAGGCCCGCGGTAACCGTGCGAAGCCACTTGCTCTGACAACGCAGTTTCGGTCAAATAGAAGCGGGCAGTTCGCGCCGCAATCCTTGGAACGGTTGGCGGGCGACGAGCCAGCCTTTCCAGCACGTCGAGCTACCGCGAGAGG
The DNA here is from genome assembly GCF_000705355.1 of Pseudorhizobium marinum. Classification (NCBI taxonomy): domain Bacteria; kingdom Pseudomonadati; phylum Pseudomonadota; class Alphaproteobacteria; order Hyphomicrobiales; family Rhizobiaceae; genus Pseudorhizobium; species Pseudorhizobium marinum. The sequence continues at coordinate 24,448 of NZ_JMQK01000015.1, read as the reverse complement.
ATCTTCAGCCTCAAGCTTCGTCCGATGCGTCCTACGCGACTGCGTCGCTCGCCGATCACCGCTCCGATGGCGAAGCCTGTGACTATTCCAACAGCGAGACTGATGACGACCTCTGCGCTCGCAAGATGATGAATTTCCATGCTGCGTCCTCGCATTGATCGCAGGTCGTTCCGTCACACCGCTTCGTGCGTAGGAGAAGAGGGTGTTGAAGCCGCGCTGCAGAGGCCGGGGCCACATCCTTCTATCGATGTGAATATTACACCGGCATCCTCGAAAGTGCGACGCAATTGCGCCGCTGTCGATTTATGCATGCCATGCCGGGCGCCTTCGAAGTCTCGGATGGTGCTTCGCGACACAGAAGATGCATCGGAGAGCTGCTGCTGCGTCCAGTCGAGCAGTCCCCTGGCCGCTCGGCACAGAGCCGGCGTCAAGATTGTATCTTTAGCAGCTTGACCCATTGCAGCTCCACATCCAATGTAGGATATAAACCAAATTGGGTGATTTGCGAAGCCCCCCTGAAAGGACTCATGACATTGGGATAACCACCGAACCTGACCTCCTTGCATTGGTGATCCTTCTCCCCTTCGTCGGCAGCGTCGTTGTCGGCCTGTCGCTACGTACGGACTCAAAGCTTTTTCCCGCTTCAGTTTCTGCATTTGTGGCCGCAACAGTGCTGATTGCCACTGCGGCTCTCTATCCTCACGTTACACAGGGGGGCGTGGTTCGCTTCGAGCTGGATTGGCTGCCTCAGTTGGGCGTCAATCTAACTCTGCGGATGGACGGCCTGGCCTGGCTGTTCACCATGCTGGTGGCCGGCATCGGCCTGCTGGTGGTACTGTATGCGCGGTACTACATGTCCACCAACGATCCTATCCCGCGCTTTTTCTCGTTCTTCCTGGCGTTTATGGGCTCAATGCTCGGGATCATCCTTTCCGGCAATGTCATCTTGCTCTCGATCTTTTGGGAACTGACAAGTCTGTCGTCGTTCCTGTTGATCAGCTACTGGCACCATAATTCGGCGGCCCGCGATGGGGCCAGGATGGCCCTCACGATCACTGCGGCAGGAGGCTTCAGCCTGCTGGTCGGATTGTTGATCCTCGGCTCCATCGTCGGTAGCTACGACCTCGACGCAATCCTGGCAGCGAGCGACAAGATCAAGGCGCATCCGCTTTACCTAACAAGTCTGGTCTTGATCCTTATCGGTGCCCTCACCAAGAGCGCCCAGTTTCCCTTCCACTTCTGGCTTCCAGCGGCCATGGCTGCGCCGACGCCGGTCTCGGCCTACCTCCATTCCGCGACGATGGTGAAAGCCGGGGTCTTTCTCCTGGTGCGCCTTTCACCTGCCCTGTCGGGCACCTACGAGTGGTTCATGCTGGTTGGGCTTGCCGGGATCTCAACCATGGTTCTGGGTGCCTATTTCGCGATGTTTCAGCGGGATCTGAAGGGCCTGCTGGCCTATTCCACCATCAGCCACCTTGGTCTCATCACCACGCTCTTGAGCTTGGGGAGCCCCTTGGCGACCGTCGCGGCAATTTTTCACATGGTGAACCATGCGACGTTCAAAGCTTCCTTGTTCATGGCCGCAGGTATCATCGACCATGAAACGGGCACGCGTGACATGCGCCGGCTGAGTGGCCTTCTAAGGTTTCTACCGATCACCGGACGACTCGCCATGGTGGCCAGTGCGGCCATGGCCGGCGTACCGCTTCTGAATGGCTTTTTGTCGAAGGAGATGTTCTTCGCTGAGGCGGTGGAAATGCATGCCTACTCCTGGCTGGATACCGCCCTCCCCTACATGGCTGTCCTCGCGAGTGCCTTCAGCGTCACCTATTCCTTGCGCTTCATCCACTCTGTTTTCTTCGGACCGCCACCTGTGGACCTGCCAAAGGCCGCGCCACATGAACCACCGCGTTGGATGCGCTTCCCTATTGAGTTCCTCGTCCTTGCGTGCCTGGTGATAGGCATCGTGCCCAACCTGACGATCGGTCCGTTCCTGCGGGTGGCGGCGTTGAGCGTTCTGGGCCAGTCGATGCCCGACTACAGCCTGTCTGTCTGGCATGGGTTCAACACACCGCTGCTGATGAGCCTTCTGGCGCTGGTGCTTGGGTGCGCCATCTACTTTGTGTTTCGCCAAACCTTCATCAGATACCAGGATGGCCCCCCTATATTCAGGCATCTGCGTGGCCAGCGCTTATTCGAACGTTTCCTTGTAACCGTTTCCTGGCGCTGGGCGCGGTATCTGGAGTCTCGGTTTGGCACCAGGAATCTCCAGCCTCAGCTGCGATGGGTTGTTTTCTTGGGTTTCTGCGCAGCACTCGGACCCTTGTACGCATCTGGGTTTCAACCCCGAATGGTGGCTCCCTCTGGTGTAGATATTCCTTTTTCAGGGATGTGGATACTTGGATCCTGCCTGGCCGTCGGCACTGCCTATCTCGCCAAATACCATCGACTGGCTGCGCTGGTGATGCTGGGCGGCGTGGGACTAATCGTATGTGCAACCTTCCTATGGCTATCTGCGCCGGATCTGGCTCTTACCCAGTTGTTGGTTGAGGTGGTGACAACCGTGCTCATTCTGCTCGGACTGCGCTGGCTGCCGAAGCGGACGGAGGAACTCAAGGACGATTTGACATTTCGCGCGAGGTTTCGGCGGTTCCGGGATTTTGTCTTGGCAGGAGCATGCGGCGTCGGCATGGCTTTTGTGGCCTACGCTGTCATGACGATGACGGTGCCCGATGCCATTGCCGCGTACTTCGTGCAAAACGCCTATACGCTGGGCGGCGGCCGCAACATCGTCAATGTCATCCTCGTCGACTTTCGCGGTTTCGACACGCTGGGAGAAATCACGGTTCTCGGTATCGTGGCGATAACGGTCTATGCGTTGCTGCGTCGTTTTCGTCCAGCCCCTGACAGCATAGAACCGCCTCAACAGCAGACCGTGCAGAGCGTGTTCGATCAACAGCAGCCAGATCGTTCGGTGGGCGACACAGCGCGAGACTATCTGCGCGTACCGTCAGTGATTATGCAGTGGCTGTTTCCCGTGGTGGTCACCTTCGCCATCTATATCTTCATCCGCGGTCATGACCTTCCTGGCGGGGGCTTCTCAGCGGGGCTCACCATGTCCCTAGCGTTTTTGCTCCAGTATCTCGCTGGTGGGACAAAGTGGGCGGAGGAGCGTGTGCGTATACTTCCTCTCCGCTGGATGGGATCCGGCTTGATTGTCGCAGCGCTCACGGGAATTGGCGCATGGCTTCTCGGATATCCCTTCCTGACATCGCACTCCCGCTATCTGGACTTGCCACTGATCGGCAAGGTGCCAGCGGCGACCGCAATGCTCTTTGACTTGGGTGTTTTTCTTCTGGTGGTCGGATCCACTGTGCTGATCTTGATCGCTCTCGCCCACCAGTCCATCCGGATCAGGCGGCAGCGGCCGCTCGATCCGACACACGAGGCAGATGGCTAATGGAACTGGTCTTGTCCATCGCGATCGGAATTATGACGGGATGCGGCGTCTGGCTGCTTCTTCGCCCGAGAACCTACCAGGTCATCATCGGCCTTTCATTGCTTTCCTACGCGGTAAACCTCTTCATATTTGGGGTCGGCGGCGTGAAATCGGACGAGCCGCCGCTGCTGGTCGATGGCACCTGGAACTTCAGCATCAGTGACCCGGTTCCGCAGGCGCTGGTTCTCACAGCCATTGTGATAGGGTTTGCGACGACTGCTTTGTTCCTAGTGGTCCTTCTGGCCGCCCGCGGGATGACCGGTAGTGACCATGTTGACGGCAGGAACGATTCAAGATGATCGCCTGGTCGCAACACCTCATCATCCTGCCGATCCTTCTTCCGCTCCTCACGGGCGCAGCTTTGTTGTTCATTGCGGAGCGACAGCGCGTCGTCAAAGCAATGGTCAGCCTGGCGAGCACAATCGCTCTTGCAACCCTTTCGCTGCTGCTGCTCGGGATCTCTGCGAACGAGGGGAACTTTGACGGGGTCTACCTCGTGGGCAACTGGGCGGCCCCGTTCGGTATCGTTCTTGTCCTCGACAGGCTATCGGCTCTGATGGTCGCTTTAGCGGCAGTGCTGTCGGTTCCGGTCCTGGCGTTCACTCTTGCACGCTGGCATTCAGCTGGTGCCCATTTCCACAGCCTCTATCAGTTCCTTCTCATGGGGTTGAACGGCGCCTTCCTGACCGGCGATCTGTTCAATCTGTTTGTCTTTTTCGAAGTCATGCTCGCGGCTTCGTACGGGCTGCTGTTGCATGGCTCCGGCCCGCTTCGCGTCAAGGCTGGCCTCCATTACATCGCAGTAAACCTGGCAGCCGCGCTGCTTTTTCTGATTGGCGTGAGCCTGATTTATGGCACGGCAGGGACGCTGAATATGGCAGACCTTGCAGACCGGATTCCAACGATCGAACCAGACCGCCGCATGCTGATGGAGGCTGGTGTCGCCGTTCTCGGCGTCGCATTTCTGGTCAAGGCCGGCATGTGGCCTCTCTGCTTCTGGTTGCCGAGTGCCTACAGCGTCGCCGTCGCTCCCGTGGCTGCTATTTTCACTTTGATGAGCAAGGTCGGGATCTACATTATACTGAGACTGACGATGCTGCTGTTTTCCGACGGTCCGTCCGTTAGCTTCGGCTTGAACGTCCTGCTCTACGGCGGAATGGCTACAATCGCGTTCGGCACCATCGGGGTTTTGGCTTCGCAGGCTCTTGCTCGGATTGGATCATATTCCGTGCTGGTTTCTACCGGCACATTGCTCGCTGTCATTGGATTGAATGATGCCGCGGCCACCTCCGGCGCTTTGCTCTACCTGGTCAGCTCGACACTGGCGCTGGCTGCTTTCTTTCTGCTCGTGGAACTGGTCGAACGATGTCAGGTCGCCGGTGCTACTGTTCTGGCAGTGACCATGGAGGCTTACGGAGATGCAGATGAGGACGCTGAAGAGGAACTAGAGGGCGTCACCATGCCCGCGACCTTGGCCATGCTCGGCGTCTGCTTCGCCGCCTCCACATTGCTGCTGTCGGGCCTGCCCCCGCTTTCAGGTTTTGTAGCCAAATTCGCTATGTTGTCGGCAATGATCGGGACGGGTTCCATCGGCGTTCCACCGACAGGCGCTACTCTGGCTGTGGCGGCCCTTGTCATTCTGGGCGGCTTGGCAACCCTTGTTGCGCTGACGCGAGCCGGCATCAGGACGTTCTGGAGCGCGATTGAGATCACGGTTCCACGCGTACTTGTGGTCGAGGTGGTTCCAGTGATGGTGATCCTGGTATTGCTTGCCGGCCTCAGCGTCTACGCAGGACCGGCTCTCAACTACATGGAGGCTACGGTCCGCGCTGCAGGCAAACCGCAAACCTATATTGATAACGTGATCAACAAGGAGCCCTTGGCGTCGCAGGCGCATGGCGCTCTTGAGGAGGGTGGAGGCTAGTGTTTCCCTATCCAGTTCTCACCGCTTCTCTGCTAATCATGTGGCTGCTGCTCAGTGGGTGGAGCCTGGGACAGTTCCTGCTCGGAGGAACTGTGGCTGTTTTCGCGTCATGGACGATGGCCTCTCTGAGGCCGGACAAGCCGAAACTACGCAAGTGGTACCTGCTGCCGAAACTTTTCGGCATAGTGATGTTGGACGTCGTCAGGTCCAATCTCGCCGTCAGTTGGATCATCTTGAGGGGACGTGCCAGCGGCCATCGATCGGCCTTTATCAATCTGCCCCTAGAGATCGATGATCCAACGGCTCTTGCGCTTCTGGCCATCATCCTGACGAGCACCCCAGGCTCCGCCTGGCTTGAATACGACTCCCGTCAACGCTCTGTCCTTATTCATGTTCTCGACATGGTCGATGAGGATGAGTGGCGCCATCTCATCAAAGACCGCTACGAAAAGCTGCTGCTGGAGATCTTCTCATGAGCGCCATTATCATTTTCACGGCCGTCAGCCTCGCTCAAATCATGCTGATGATCGCAATGGCTATTGCGTCGGGACGGATGTTTTACGGACCGCGGGCGCAGGACCGGATCATTGGGCTTGACGCCCTCTACGTCAACGCAATGCTGCTTTTGGTTACTTTCGGGATTGGGACAGGCCGGACGGTGTACTTTGAAGCCTCGCTCATAATCGGGCTGCTAGGCTTCGTCGCGACCGTCTCGCTTGCCAAGTTCCTTATGCGGGGTGAGGTCATCGAATGATTTATTCCGCCACCGATATTCCCGTGTGGGCCGCACTTGTGATCGCATTCTTCCTGCTTGGCGGGGCGGCGCTGGTATTGATTGGGGCCGTCGGCTTTCTACGTTTGCCAGATTTCTACGAACGGCTGCACCCGCCCACTCTGTCCACCAGTTGGGGCACGGGCGGGATCATGATTGCCTCAATCCTCTTTTTCAGCATCAGCGGAGGACGACTCGTCGCGCATGAAATCCTGGTCGGCATTTTCATCACCATGACAACACCTGTGACGTTCATGCTTCTGGCGCGCGCCGCATTGCACCGTGACCGGTACGAGAAGAACCCGAAAGTACCCAGCAAGCAACTGGCTGACGCTGACGCTGACGGACCCGAGAGCTAAAGACATCGGCCATCGTGTGCATGGTCAGCTGACGCCGCGCTATTTCGACCGGAGGGCCATACCTGCCATAAGAAATCCAGTACCAATAAGGATGTAGAACGGTGATCCATTCTTATACACCAGGTAACTTCCCCAAATCGCGATAACAATCCCGACAAACACAATTGCCAGGGTTAGGATCTGGCGTGTGACAATCAATGTTCGCAGCTGGTTCCATATCATGCTTAAATCCTAACTCTTTTGAAGCGGATGTCCACCTTCTGGGGAACTTGCAGATCAGAAGTACGGAGCACTACGACCTCAAGGAAACGCTCAAGAGGAATTAGGATGACGAGACTGTCGCAGAAGCAACTGAAAATCGGAATCGCGCTTACTGCGTGTATGGGCCTGTTTTTCCTAATCCGGCTGACGCAGGCGATCACATCGGGTAAAGTCATCGCGGGACCGAGTGTTTTAGCGACGGTGCCCGCAGAGATTTTCTTTCCAGCGACAACGGAGTTTGTGCGGCTTACTGGCTGCATAATCCTCCTGCTTGTCCTGCTGATGCGGCTGCGCCAGCACCGGCAATAGGTTGGCCCGGAGAATGCCTCCGAAGCATCGCGGTGGGACACGATCGGAGTCGATCGGAGACAGTCCTCGTGCTTTACACGCAAGGCTTCCTCTGGCCCGCAGCAGCAAAGCTGGTCTTAGTGAATTCGCATCGTGTTGACCGTGATTTCCTGCAGGCCTCTGGGGTGGGCCAGCTCCGCCGAACAATAGCGATCGCGGAGATACAGGCCAACTTGACAGAGCTGACAGCGCCCGCCACGGCGAACAGATTTTAGAGTGGGCGGCAAAGCTGCCTGAGGGTCCCCCCTTGGCCGCGAAAGACCCATCTCATTTATGCAGCATGCGGCGGTCGATCAGACGCTTTCCGTCTGAAGAGGGCGTGGCTAGTTTAATGCGCGCCGGCAGAGGCCTCTACGTTAACTCGGTCAGAGCCGGTTTGGGCCGTGCCATGAACCAAAGCCTGCTTGGATCCGTGGCAGTACAGACCGGCGAAGACCATCGTTGCGATTGCGGCTGCTTCTCTAACAGGCTCGGTGACGGCAGGATGTCTTGAGGTAGTTGCTGGCGCTGGCTAGATATTCCAGTTCCAAGGGTACCGCTGATATCGGCCATTGCCTATGTAGGAACAAGATGAACAGGAGCAGTCAATGAAACGGATCATGGTAGCCACAGACTTTTCAGAGCGCTCCGACCGCGCCATCCGGCGCGCTACTTTACTTGCCAGACAGAATGCCGCAGCGGTGACACTTCTAACCGCTGTGGATGACGATCTTCCTAAGCGGATAGTCGATGAAGACAAACGGCAGGCCGAAATGCTTTTGCGGGAAATGAGCGCGACGCTGCAAAGGGTGGACGGCGTCGAGTGCGATACCACCGTCATTCTCGCTGAAGCTTCTCAGGCTATTATTCGGGGTGCATACGAACTCGCCCCAGACCTAGTCGTCATAGGACCCCACCGGCGCCAGTTGTTTCGCGATGTCTTTATTGGAACCACCGCTGAACGCACCGTTCGAAAGGCGCCGTGCCCAATCCTCATGGTGAACGCGACACCTGCTGCATCATACCGGCATATAATGATGACCACCGACCTCAGCGAAGTTTCTCAAGACGCAATCGTGTCATTGGTCGGGCTGAACCTGGCAGGATCGGCGAACCAGTCAATCCTGCATGTTTATGACGCGCCCATTCTGCGGCTAGCGCTGTCAAATGAGCTGCCAGAGGATGAACAACATGAATATGCCCAAGCCCAGAAGGCAAGCGCCTACACCTCGCTTAGACAGTTTATTGCTTCTATCCCCGCCTCCTATTTCGCGCCAGTTGTACGCCCGGAAGCAAACAAGACCAGCCATGAAATCCTTGCGTGCGCAGCAGAGACCAATGCAGATCTAATTGTTCTGGCGACACATCAAAAGCCCGGCCTCGAAAGGATGCTGCTCGGCAGCGTTGCCGAACAGGTTTTACGTGACTCGCCTGTCGACGTTCTGGTGATCCCCCCAGTCGGTCGCGATTAATATCGACCGACCTCAGTTGAAGAAACCGTTTTACGGAGGTACTCAGGTTTCGTCGGCGTGAGTTCAGCTCGAACTGAAGGGCAGCTCATGGGTCACTTCCCTTCAGCCGTAGAATTCTCTTTGCCATCGGGACAGGAGCTTCCGACCACGACTCTGTCTCTGGGTTAACCTAGCGACTATTCCGCAAACGCCGGTACCTTGGTAGCGTCCATTGCCAGTGCAGCGCCGCTAGACGCACCCATAAGGTTGTCGTAAGTCCGCAGAACGAGGCGGTGGTTGGATCGACGTCCATGTTGACAAGTCCGACGTAACCAGTCGCCCCCAGCAAAGCTGCGGTCACATAGATTTCCTTCCGGAGAACGACAGGGCTTTCTCCCCCCAGAACGTCGCGGATGATCCCGCCAAAGGTTGCGGTGATCACACCCATGGCCACCGCAGCGACCGGTTCTGCGGCCGCGAGAAGAGCCGTCTCAGCTCCAACGACCGCAAAGATTGCCAGCCCAATCGCAACAAGACGCAGGACCAGCGCATGCCTTGATTGCGGGATATGAGCCAAGAAAAACGTTGCGCTCAACACTACGCAGGATGAAATTTCTATTTATTGCGCGCATCATCACCAAGCTTAGATTGAATCCAACCTAGTGAGCACGCACCATATAGCGACGTAAGGCCGCACTTATGGCTTGCGGCTTGAAAACACCTTCTAATATAGCTATGTTTCTCTTATGTTAAACTTTATTCAGAAAAATAACTGGTTCGCTTTTATTGCGCCGCCCCTGAACCGCTCCTAGCCCCGAGCGGCTCGAACGCACGCGTTCGCCGCCTCGGGGATCTCAACACGACAGTCATGGACACGCGATGGCGCTTCCCTCGGGAACGCACCAGACGCAGTGCACGCCGCCGGCGCATCCTTGCGCGCGCGGCTCAATCATCATCGTGAATGGAGCGACAATCATGTCCGAATTCAAACAATCAGGAACCCGTCCCACATCAAGCCCGCGATCCGGTTTTCGCGCGAGACTAGCGGGTGTCTTCTCCCGAGCGGTAGAGCGCTGGCACCGCAACAGGGCGGCCGCTGCGCTTCACCGCCTCGACGACAGACTGCTGGAAGACATCGGCATTACTCGCAACGACATTCCCCGCGTCGTCGCAGGCCTCTTCCCTTCGAACATCGAGACCTCAACAGAGGGTTCCCGGATCTCGGCCGATGCCGCCAGGCTCCTGGGGGCCGCACGCTACCAGTGAAGGAGACCAAGATGGATATTGTGGCCAGGACGGTCGTGGCCGTTGGCCTCCTCAGCATGATGATCATCGCTTTTCTGTTGATCTGATCAAAGTGCCGACCCGGCTGGGCAAGGCAGACGCCATCATGAGCATCGGACGTTCATGCAGATTTCGAGGCTTGCCTGGAAAGGCCGAATCCTTTCCCGGAGCAGGCACCCGCCCGTTACCCGGATGTGAACGCCGCTCCGGGACTGTCTGAACAATGTGTTTTATCCCGCAGTGCCCGCGCGCCGCGTCAATGGAGGTGACATGAGAAAATCCCGGTCGAGGCGCGTTTGCCTTTCCTGCAGTCGTCCGTGGGCTCGAATAGGGTCCCGTTGCCCGTGGGGCATCGATTGCATCATCGTGCCGGCGGCGCTGCTCGGTCAGCCCGCCTTGCGTGGCCGCAACATGACGCCGAGGCAATCATGAGACTCAGCGAACTCCTCGGAGTGGACGGTTTCTTGCTGGGTTTACCGTTCGGAGACAAGCGTTCCGCCCTCAAAGCGATTACAGCTAATCTCGCCGTTAGAAGGGGACAGAGCGAAGGAGCGATTCTAAACGCGCTCCTTCGCCGTGAGCGCCTTGGGTCGACGGCGACGGGTGACGGTGTTGCGGTGCCCCACGCACTACTAGAAGGTATATCGGAGCCGGCAGCCGTCCTCGCAACACTGCAGCACTCCATCTCGTTCGACGCGCCCGACGGCAGGAACGTGGATCTGCTCCTCGGCCTCCTATGGCCTTGCGACAGCAGGGAAGGATTCTTTTTCGCGCTCGCGCAATCCATCCGGCTGCTTCACCAGTCTAGCTGTCGGGAATGCCTTTACAACGCGACGTCGTCGGCCGAAGCCCATGCCGGGATCGAAGCCCTTGAGAAGATGAGTGGCGGTTCCCTTCACTACGTCCCTTCCATGGGGCGGAAGGCATGAGGCGATAGAGCCTCCGCGCAGGACGCTGGAATCCGGACGGGAGGGCGGATACGCGTCCGCGTTCGAGAGATCACTGCACTCGGTCGTTTGCGACGATTCCCCCTTCGCCCTCCATGCGAGCAATCCTTTTGGCTTCCGATCCCGTGAACTTGCGCCGCACGCCGATGCCGCCGCCATTCTCCTCGATGAACACCGCGCCGAGTTCTTCCAGGACAGACTGGAGCACCGCGATCGTCTTCTCGTTAGGCTTGTCGAGCTTGTGCTCGAAGTCGCGGATGACGGCTTCATCGATGCCAGAGCGGAGGCTCAGCTTGCCGCGGGTTATTTCGACGAGGGCCCTGGCCGCTCGGCATTGCGAGCCAATCATTCTTTCCTCCTTCAATTCTCGCTGGCGGGCAAGGCTTCTCCTGCAGCCGTCCGGATGCAAGAGCGGCACGGCCGGGTTGCGGCGGGCACCATTGTTACTGACGGAGTTACTCGATTGCACCATCAGTAACCGCACTGGCTTCGAAGTTGACTGGTTGTTATGGTGCTGCCGTCTGCCATGGCAGCGTCTCCTGTCTCGGTGGCACAAGAGAAAGCGCCGCGAAGCCCGCATCGGCCAACCAATCCGGGCTGTGCAAGTACTGGAGGCGGAAAACAATTCCGCATTTGGGAAGCCTTCGGCGAACTCGCCGCAAGCATCCGCAAAAGCCTGACGCAACCCCTCATGTCAGCATCGCCCGCCGCTCCGCCATTACCGGACGGTAGTTGGAAAACAGAATGAAACCGCCACCGAGGAAGACCCAGAGGTCTATGGCCTCGGCGTAGGCGTAGTACCCTACGACCGCCGCCATCGGTACGCGAAGGAAGTCGATAGGCATTACAACGGATGCATCGAAGCGTTTCAGCGCATCGACAGCGACTTCGGCCGCACGGATCAGTGCGATCCTCGTTATGAAGGCACCGGGGCCGTCGAGCAAGGGCAGGACGCCGCTCAAGTCGTCCTGCTGCTCCGAACGGAAAGCGAAAGCCTTCCCAAGGTCGTTGACTCGCTTGCCCTCACCACCTGGTTGGCGCTTCGCGCCTCGAGCGACGGTGGCTTGAAATGACCAGCACCGCAATCGTCGAGGCTATCGACAGAGCCAGGACCTTGAACACCTGGATCAAAATCTTCTGCGCCGCGTGCTGCAACGCTCCCAGCTCTTGCAGATCTCATAGTCTTGGCCGTCGCGAAGGCGATTAGGGCACGTCATCTGGAGCAACGACCCCGCCCTCCCCTTCAAGAACTGCTATCCTTCTGGTGGAGGACCTGTCGAACTTGAGGCGCACACCTGCACCCTCACCGGCCCGGTTCTCGTAGAGGAACGTTGCTCCTGTATCCTCAAGCGCTCTCTGTAGCCGCGCGATGATCTCGTCGTTCGGTTTTCCCAGCCCGTTCTCGAAAGCCTCTATCACGGAAACCTCCGTGCCGGCGAGCTTGGCCAGGACGTCCGGGGATATTTCGACCATGGCTCGCGCGGCGCGACATTGAGCTGCAGAAATCATGGACATTTATGTTCAACCCTTCCTCAGTGGACAAACAAGCATAGCCGAGTGCTGCTTCCCTTGCGGCCTTGCGGACATCTGCTCACGATACTTGCTGCAATTCGGGTGGGCAAGTCTCTTCCGCTCAGGCATACGGAGGACGACCAAACCGGGCGCAATCGATGCAGCGCGCAGGGGATAGAACCGGCAAGATGGAGGCGCAACCGCTTGTTCAGAGTTGTAATTTGATCACCGAAAAATACTCACCTTTGATCTACCCTCAGAGGCACTACCCTCACTGGGGTTTGAGACGCTGAGGGGCTATCAAGTTTGGTTGAGCTTGACGCCGGCCGTGAAGACAGTCCGTTCGTAACTGGATCCAGAAACGATCCGAATTGCGAAAACGCTGATTCAGCTGTCGAACAATGCGTCATCGATGTTGAAGAAAGGGTGGCCCAAGACAGATGCCAAAATTTGGCGGTGCTTGCGTCGACCAGAACGTCGGCGGACTTACAGGATTCGATCGTTTTGCAACCTGCGCAGCGACGACCATAGGCACCTCACATCATGGCCAACCGGCGCTCCATCATCACTGCTTGGTAGTTGGAAAACACGATTATCCAGCCGCCCAGGAATACCCACAGATCGACCGTTTCGGCATAGGCGTAGTGGCCGACGATCGCGGCCATCGGCACGCGCAGGAAGTCCATCGGCATGACGACGGAGGCGTCGAGGCGTTTGAGTGTCTGTGCCCGGCAGTAATGGCGGCGAGCGCGCCGAGGCCGGCGAGCAGCATCCAGGGAGCGCACTGATCTTAGCGCTGCATATTCATGGGGGGCGGCGGAGTGTGCTGCTCTGGCGGTGAGATCGGAACGCATGGCGCCGGTCCTGTTAGTTCCGCCCGAAAATATGGAGGCTTGAAAGGGCACTGGCTAATCTCTCGGCTGCTTCATATCACTCCGAGTGCATCCATAGCCTGAGCAACGTGAACGAAGCCCGCGATGTTCGCCCCGAGCACATAATCACCGGGTGCGCCGTATTCCTCGGCTGTCCCGGCGCACGTGTCGTGAATGTTGCGCATAATGTTTGCAAGCCGGGCCTCAGTTGCCTCAAAGGTCCAACTGTCGCGGGAGGCATTCTGCTGCATTTCGAGAGCAGAAGTCGCCACACCTCCGGCATTGGCAGCCTTGCCTGGCGCAAAGAGGACGGCCGCCTCCTGGAAGAGGCGGATCGCGTCAGGCGTGGAGGGCATGTTTGCACCTTCGCCGACAGCAATCACGCCGTTCTCAACGAGCGTCTTGGCATCCTTCCCTGTCAGCTCGTTCTGGGTAGCCGATGGCATAGCAACGTCACATGCGACATCCCAAATCGATCCTGCGTCCGCATTGACAAAATAGACACCCTTGCCCTCCCCCTTGGCGCGGAGGTAATCGGAAATACGGGCGCGACGAACTTCTTTGATCTCCTTGAGGAGCTTCAGGTCGATACCATTCTCGTCCACTACGTACCCGGAACTGTCGGAGACGGCCAAAACTTTTCCGCCAAACGACTGCACCTTTTCAATAGTATACACTGCGACATTGCCTGAGCCTGAAACGACGACCCGCTTGCCGTCGAAGCTCTGCCCCTTTGTCGCCAGCATGGACTGAACGAAATAGGTGTTGCCGTAGCCCGTCGCTTCCGTTCGGGCGCGTGAGCCGCCGTAGAATAGCGCCTTGCCTGTCAGGACGCCCGCCTCATATCGATTGGTCAGCCGCTTGTACTGGCCAAACATGTATCCGATTTCACGCCCGCCCACGCCGATGTCGCCGGCCGGGACGTCCGTATATTCCCCAATATGACGATGAAGTTCCGTCATAAAGGACTGGCAGAAGCGCATGATTTCACCATCTGAGCGGCCCCGCGGATTGAAGTCGGAGCCACCCTTACCGCCGCCGATCGGCAGACCGGTCAACGCATTCTTGAAGGTCTGCTCGAAGCCGAGAAATTTGATGATACCGACATTGACGGACGGATGAAACCGGATGCCGCCCTTATATGGGCCAAGCGCCGAGTTGAACTGCACCCGGAAGCCGCGGTTGATCTGGACCTGCCCCTGGTCGTCGACCCATGGGACCCGGAAAATGATCTGCCGTTCCGGCTCGCAGATACGTTCGATGAGAGCGTTCTCAAGGTAGCGAGGATGCTTGGCAATGACCCGCCCCAGGCTCTCCAGAACCTCTCGCACCGCTTGGTGAAATTCGTGCTCTCCCGCATTTCGCCTCAGGACCTCCTGAAGGATCGGCTCGAGCTTTTCATCTACGTTGACCATTACTTGCACCACCTCTTTGCCGCCAGCTGATCCCAATGCTAACCACGACGACCATCAGATCCGGCCTTCTTGGTACCTTCAGGAAGAATCGATCAGCTCATCTTCCTGCCTCATACAGTGCATCTGCCGCTAGCGAAATCACAAAGCGGACCGATCGTTAGGAATGATTACCGGCTTGTTGTTCGGTGACGGCTCCGACCATCTGCCTTTGCTTGTCGCCCGGATTGGCGCCTTGACACGGAACCCGTGGTTTGCCTGGCACCCGGTTCTAGTCGCTGGTGACGGGATCTTCTGGCTGGAGCTAATGCTGTTGTTTGCAGTTCCGTCAGGTCCGTTGGCCCAACCGCGGCCGATCGTCGGAGGAAACACGATTTCGCTTTAGTCGGAGTTAATTCAGGGGTGCTAATCGACGACCCCGTCGTGGCAACGGGCGTCGACGTCTCTCTCGCCATCGTCGCCACGTCGTTTACCCGCTGCCTTCATCCCCGAGGAGGTGCGGCGGCGTTGACTGCCGTTATCGGCGATTCGACTGTCGCCAATTGGGGCCTTCTGTTTCCGTTGGTTCCAGTGGCCCCAAAGTCCTGCATCTTCATTGTGTTGTGCGTCCTCTCCACAAGCTTTCTCGTCACAACTATCCGCATGTTGCCGCGCCCGTCGTCAATGTTCATCAAACCAAGGACGTGCCTTCGGCTCAACGGCCCGGGTTCGGCGAAACGGATATAGATGCCGCCTTGAACAAGATGAACGAGGCATTCGACATCGACAGGTGCAACTCGAGGCCATGTCCAGATCGAACGACCACATCCGGTGTGAAGACATTATTCGAGTGACACTACTTCCGTCAGAATAGATCGCACCGCTGATCACGCCCTCTGGCAGCTGCTAAACCACAACATCCGAACATTCTGGAGGTCGTCGGGACGACCTATCTGCAAAAGTCAGAACAGTTTAACCAAGCTGACGTCCACCCTGATCATGGGGCTGTGCTACGGAGGCGCTTCTTACCTGCTGTCTCACGCGCTAAAGACCATGCCTGTCAGCACTGCGCCACTCCGGCTTTCGAAGATGGTGCTGCCCATGTTTGCCGACGTCGCTGCTGCGACGTCTACTTTCGCGCCGGGTCATCGTCCTCAATTCTAGGGAGGAACCAGGCAAGAAGCCCTGCGAGCGGCAGGAACGAGCAGATGCGATAGACGGTTTCAATATCATAGCTATCCGCCAACCCTCCCAGGATGGCCGCAGCAATTCCACCGAGCCCGAAATTTAACCCATAGAAAAGGCCGCCAATCAGGCCCACACGGTTTGGCAACAGGTCCATCGCATAGATCAAGATCGAGGCGAAGGCGCTGGCCATGATCAGGTTGATGAGAACCGTGAGAATTCCCGTCCAGAAAAGATCTGCATAGGGCAAGAGCAGGGTCAGTGGCAGCGGGCCCAGGACCGATATCCAAATGATCCGGTAGCGACCGATCCTGTCACCCAAGACGCCCCCGATCAGCACCCCGGCTGCTGCGGCAATGAGAAAGATAAACAACATCATCTGGGACTCTGGAATCGACAGATGGAAGCGGTCCATCAGGTAGAAGGTGTAGAAGGACCGAAAGCTCTCACTGTAGGCGTTCTTGGAAAACATAAGAAGCGTAAGGACCAACAGGCCAAGCCCGATGGTGGTTGGAGCCAACGGGCGAGCGCCACGAGCTCCGGCAGCGGATGATGCCCTCAAAGCAGCAAATTGTTGACTAATTACGTTATGCTGCGCCCCAATCCAAATCATCAACGACATCGCGGCAAGGGCTGCCACAGTGAACCAGGCAAGGCTTGATTGCCCAAATGGCACAATGATAATTGCAGCAAACACAGGTCCAAGTGCGCCGCCTGCTTGCCCTCCCACTTGGAAAACACCTTGTGCCAGCCCCTGCCGTCCGCCCGATGCGTAGCGTGCCATTCGGGTCGCCTCAGGATGAAAGATCGACGATCCGATCCCGATCAGCGCAACGGAAACAAGTATCAGCGCGTAACTTGAGGCGAAGGCAAGACTGAGCAAGCCTGAGAGCGTGAAAACCATCCCCAAGACCGGCGAATAAGGGGACGGAGTTCGGTCCGTGTAAAAGCCGACAACCGGCTGCAGGAGAGAGCCGGCGATTTGAAATGTGAGCGTGATCAGACCAATTTGCACGAAGTCGAGGGCGTAAGCGTCTTTGATGATGGGATAAACGGCCGGGATCAGCGACTGGATCAGATCGTTTAAGAAATGTGTTGAGCCAAGAGCGAGAAGAACAGCCATGTGGGTCTTTGGTCTACTGGCTATCAAAGACATTATTAAACCATTTCAACGACGAGGGAATTTGATGGGTCATCATAGTTATACTCGCTCTGTCAAGCAGTCCATCCTCTGACGCAACGACCGAAGGAACAGGCTGCGATGGTGTAGCTTACTTGCTTCGCCGTCCTCGAACACCTAAAGCACCTCAACACATGGAACACCGGCATTCATGGACTTCCCAGAGCAATAAAGCCCGCCCCTCCATCCGATTCGAATGAATGCCGCTCAACTGAAGTCGCTCTAAGCGTTATCGTCAGCTCTCCTGAGCTTGCCATCTTGCAATGGAGCCCATCTCCCACGCATCGAGGAGAAGTGCATCATGAACAAGAACTTTATCACCGCGTCAACTCTCACTCTTGTCTGCTTTATAGCAACTGGCTGCGTCAGCGATGGTGGTTCGTACGTCGCCCGCAATTCGGGGCCGCGCTTTGATCGTGTTGACAGGAACGATCCAGGCGACAGGAGCCGGACCGCGATGCCCGTCGTGACCGAGATGACGGCCGTGAACACTCGGCGGGGACGACAGGCGCGGTGGTGATGGTGGGACGGACGTCGCGATGGTAATGATAGCCGAAATCGGGACAACGAGCGGGATCACGGCGCCGGCTCCCGCAACGACCGCGACCTCGATGGCCGCTGGTTGATGCGCGACGGGCAACGGGTCTGGGAGCGCGGCTAGGAGCGGCGCCTTTACTGCGGGGCCTCAGTCCGAAACCTATTGGCAAGCGGCGTCTGGCCCGGTTGAGGCAATTCCTCGACCTCTCGCGCATCTCTGCACGGCTCATGATGCTTCTCCTGATGTGACGGACTCGACTCATGCCTTGCCCCGTGTTTCTCTTGTCGCACCGACAACGGGGGCAAGCGAATGCCGGCTAGGATAGGAAAGGTTGAATTCGCGCAGGCGGATTCCGCTGATGCTCTGATTTCTCCGGAGGGAGATTTATTGGTCCTGGAATTCAACATAGGGGCAGAAGAGCCACTAAGGTTCGGACTACCTTTCGCAGCGGCCAAAGAGCTTTTTGCGAAGATGAGTTATCTCACCAGTGAACCGCGCCGGGTTTGCCGGAGGCTCCAACTTCTGAGAAAGTGGAGCCAACATTGCGCTATTGGACGCCTGGCGACGACCCTCCTCGGGCGACGAAACTGCGACGGGACCAGATCGAACAGCAGAACGATTGAGACGGTTCATCTGCTCATCGCGGCGCCGGGCCACTTACTCGCGATCTGCGACTGTCGGGGCCTAGTTGGCGATGCGTGCATAGCCATCTCTCGAGAGGCCCACCTGCTTTAGTCGACAAGTCCACAGAGAGCTTGCCCGGCCCCTCCCCTGTCGGTTATTTTGCATTCTGCCAGCATACTTATGATGGTGAATACTATTTCGCCAGATGAAGAGGGTTACTCCAGGCGCGGCTGCCGTTTTCCTCGGCAATGACGAGACGCGCCCATCCGCCCGCGAACTTCTCCAACGGCAGACGGGCATGGGTGATGTCCTGCCCCATGATGACTTTCGAGCTTGCGGCATGGCCGACCAGCCAGACGCTACTCACCGGGGAGGTCTCGACATTGAGGAAATCTCCATCGATCTCCACGTGCAGGAATTCTGGTCCTTGCGATGCGTAGTAAGCGCCCGCCTTCAGCCCTTCCAGAATGGCTTCAGGCGTATTGGCCTCGGCCCTCACCATGACCCATCCGCGGCACACCTCGCCCTGATAACGATGAGCATCGTCGGTGGCAATGACGCCGGTGTGGCGCCCGCTGTTCAGAAGCTGGTCTATCAGGTAACCGCCATCGCCGCGGCTGGTTTCCCAATCGCAGATCGAATTATACACCTCGACCGCATGCACTTGCGGCAGTTCGAGCGCATCTTCGAGCGTGAGACCATACCAAGCCGGATGTGCTAAGGAGACGAACGCGCCGACATCAAGCGCTCGCTGAGTGAGTTGCGCGGCCGTCTCATTGAGCTGGGGCGCAAAATCGAGTGGCAGACCGTTGGCTATCACATGCCAGATCTCACCGTTGCCAATGCCAGGCGCGTGAAGCTCGGAACCAATGAGCGTCGTGAACTCCTTGGTGCGGTAGGCAGAGGTATCGACGACAGGATAGCCGTATTGCTCCATAAAATGGTCCGTGAGGCTGATGAAATCGTAGCCTGACTGTTCGTAAAAGGCGCAAACTCGTTCGGGTGTCGGATCGCCGTCGGAGAGCGACGAATGGCAATGTAGGTTGCCGCGCAGGAGACGTCCGGAGGACTGGAAGGCAGTAAGCATGCGTTGCTCTCTTTGGATCAAGCGGGTTCAAGTTGCTGAGATTTGGCCGGCAGTTCTATGCCGGATGTTTGAGCCGTCAGAGCGCAAAGACGCCCGTCGCGGTAAACGCTGAATTTGCGGGGATGTACGGAGGCATACATGCCCGCCACCCAACCTTGGGCAGGCTCCGTCATAGCTTTAAGCCTTAAGCCCTGAAGGGTCCGAAGTTCCACAGACAGGTGTGTCCCAAAGTCCGTCACCCGATGGACGACTGCGCCATCCTCGCCGATTGCCTTTTGAAGGCTTATGTCCTCGGGACGGATTGCCAGCGTGGCAAGGCCTTCATCCAGCGAGACAGGCAAGCTAATACCACTCGCCGCCAGAGTCCCTTGACGAACTTCGCCAGCAAGCAGATTCATCTGACCGATAAAGCCCGCGACAAATTCCGTCTTAGGCTGCCGGTATATGGTATCTGGGCGGCCTATCTGCTCCAGCCGACCATCGCGCATGATCGCTATGCGATCGGCGAGAGCAAGCGCTTCGTCTTGACCATGGGTGACAAATACCATTGTGATGCCCGCGCGGTGTTGAATGTCGCGCACCTCTTCGCGTAGACGTTCGCGCAGGTGTTGGTCGAGGCTTGCGAAGGGTTCATCCAAGAGAAGGATCTTCGGCTCCAGAACCAGCGAGCGCGCCAGGGCGACGCGCTGCTGCTGCCCGCCGGACAATTCATTAGGCCGGCGCTTGCCGTAGCCCGCGAGTCCTACCATTTCTAGGGCCGCTTCCGCCCGACGCTGGATCTCGTGGCGCGCCTGCCGTCTGAGTTTGAGACCGAAGGCGACGTTGCCGAAAACATCCATATGCGTCCAAAGCGCGTGGCTCTGAAACACCATTCCGGTGGGGCGGCGTTCGGGTGGAATCTCGGTGACGTCCTGACCGTCGATAAAAATGGAACCGGCGCTTGGTCGTTCAAAGCCTCCCATCATCCTCAAAAGCGTGGATTTTCCTGAGCCGGAAGGGCCAAGCAAGCAGACAAGCTCACCGTCGGCGACCGTCAAGGACACGTCATCGACTGCTCGCGTGGAGCCAAACGCCCGGCTGAGGTTTCTGATTTCAAGCTTTGCCACGGGAATTGCTCCTTCTTTACGCGCCCAGCGCCCGGCCCAAAGCCTGGGCACCAAGAAAACGGCGAACTGCGATCAGCAGCGCAACGGATGGGACCCACATGATGAGGGACAAAATGGCGCCGTACTGGACGACCAACTCGGAGTTGATGAAGCGGATCATCAGCAGCGGTACAGTGCGCACTTCCGGTGCTCCGATGAGCCAAGAGACTTCCGTTTCATAAAATGTGTTGACGAAAGTCAGGAGGACTGCCGCCGATATCGCCGGCATCACCTGCGGCAAAGTGATTGACCAAAAGACGCGCAGAGGAGACGCACCGACATCCCTTGCAGCATCCTCCTGCCGACCGTCCACATTCTGGAATGCCGACACGGGAATCCAGACCATGAACATGAGCGTAGAGACGAGCTGGATCAGCACGACGCCCCAGAAGTTGCCGATCAGGCCCAGCCCAATGAAAATGGCTGCGATGGTGATGTATAGGCCGAATTTTGGAAACGCATAGACGGTCAGAAACGACATGAAGAAGAGGTTGCGGCCGGGGAAGTTCATCCTGGCGAATGCGTAGGAAGCGGGCAAACAGATCACTGCTGAAAGGGCCGTCACGATAGCCGCGAGCGAAAGCGAAGTGCTCATCGCGTCCCAGACATCGTTGCGTGCAAGTACGTCGCGCCAAAAACGAAATCCGAACTTCTGCGGTATCACAGCGGGATAGCGCCATACTTCGGTAAATGCCCAAATGGCGACATTTACCAGCGGCAGCAGGATGACGATCGATAGCAGAGCGGCGATCACGAACCCACTCCAATCCGGCTTCCAAGGCGGGCGGGACATCGTGTTCATGACGCACGCTCTCGACGGGTGCGCGCTATCGAGTGCACGTAAAACATGGCAAAGGCAGCGCAGATAACGAACGTCACAACCGCCTGGGTCCGCGCTTGCAACGGGTCGTCGACGTCGATGATCGTGCGACGCATGAACGGCCCCATCATCTCCGGCACGGCAGGTCCGAGCAAATATGGAAGCGTAAAGGCGGAAAATAGCCCGAGGATGACAAACGATGCTGCCACAAGCAGGGTGCTGCTGATCCTTGGCAGGATGATGTGCCACAACACGGTCAGAGAGCCGGCACCCGCATCTCGTGCGGCCTCGATCGAGGCGCGCGAAACATTCCCAAGGCCAGCAAGAATGATCAGCAGCGTCAAGGGGAGGTTGTCCCAGACGAGGCCGATGATCGGCCCCCAGGGGGTCAGGTACGGTGAAGGTATCTTGGGCAACCCGACAGCTGACAGGATTGTATCGACCGTTCCATTCGGGCCCAGCGTACGAATCAAGGCATAGGCCAACAGAATGGATGGGACGAAGAGCGGGAACAGCGCTAGAGCCTGGACGTAGCTCGCCAGTCGTGTGTCGGCAAAACGAAGATAGAGCGCAATTGGCAAGCTGATCAACAGCAGCAGTACCGTGCAGATCACAGCGACCTGTACGGTAATCCATAGGCTGAGCAGACTGAATTCATCAGTAAAAAAGAAGCGGTATGCGTCGAGACTGAACGCAAGTCCCTCAGGGGTTTCCACGGTCAATGTGTCGATGACCGAAAGCCCAACCGGCCATATGATCAAGCCCACGATCAGCGTAACGGGAGCCGCGATCAGGAGGAGGCCCAAGAGCCCCCTCCCAAAGACGCCGGCTGATGCCGCATCTGTCTGGTGTTGCAACCTATCAGCGATTGACATGCGGCGCTACGCTACGGAACCAGCCGTCGCTGATGGCGGAAACCCACGGGCCGCCGGGGAAGGTCGGGATGGACGCCGGCTGCATTGCGGCATATTTCGCAGAAAGCTCCTTCGGCAGGTGCTCCCAGCCGATCGCCGGGAAAGCGCCGATCTCGGTCACCACCTTGGCCTGCACTTCCGCAGAAAGAACCACGTCTGCGAGCTTCATCGTCGCTTCCAGGTTTCCAGCGTTGGTCGGTACCGTCATGTCTGCAAAGCCGCCGGCGAAAGCGAGATCGCCGAGCTGCGTGAAACCGATCGTGTCCGGCAGGACGCCCTTGTTGACGGCATCGAGCGCCATATCGGACCAGACTGGCGCCATGGTTACAACGCCCTGTGCGAGAAGCTGGATCGACTGCATGTTATCTGCGGTGTATGACCCCGGACCGTAGGTGAAGGGTGCGATTTCTTTGAGGATATCAAAGCCTTTGGCCAGAAGAGCGTCGCTTTCGCCCTTGACGTAATTGTCAATGCGAAAGATCGACGGGTCACGGCCATTGGCCTCGTGAATGGCGCGGCGAACGAAATTGCCGCCTGAGCCACCGGTATCTGGACGATTGTAGACGAACTGACCTGGGTTGTTCTTCATCCATACGACGAGTTCTTCCCAGCTTTTGGGGGCATCCTTAGGGTCAAGCTTTGTCTTGTCGTAGGCGAGAACAACCTGGGTGCCGCGGTAGGGTAGGCCGTAGTTGGTTTCCAGCGTCACCGGGTTCAGCTTGGCGTAGTTTACGAGATTGGCCTTCTTAAAATCGACCCAGAGCCCCTTTTCGATCGCGCCTTTGGGCAGATTCGGATCGTTCTCATCGAAGAGATCGACCTGCGGATCCGTGTCGGTACCAAGTGCTGCCAAAGTACGCTCCACGATAGGCGCAATGGCGTTGCGGGCGCTGACCACGTTGAGTTCGTAAGCGGGATGAGCCTTCTCGTAGGCCGGCTTGATGACGTTGTTCCAGAAATTGATGATGTTGGAATCGCCGGTAATATAGACGTCGATGCGGTTGGCTTCGGCAAGGGCCGCGCCGGGTGCAGCCATAAACGCCGCGACCGCAAAAACAGAGCCAGTAAACTGTCTACGTTTCATCTTCTTCTCCAGATTCAGGGCATCAAGCAGCATGATGGCGCGTCGCACCCTGATGCCCGCTATCGCGATTGAGAATGTCTGTTTGGCCAACCCGCAGACCGAAGAACTGCTAGATGGACAGGATCAATGTCCTGCACCACCATTACCGAGGCATTATGTAGACCAGATGACGGCTGTAGGTACAGCTATAGAAATCGTGTTAAGTCCATCTGTGGTTCGGGAAAAGGCCGCCGAGACTGGAGCCCAGATGAAATCGCAGTGGGAGGCACTTTACGAAAGCCTCAGAGCAGATATCGAGCTAGGTACTCTGGCGCCTGGAGAAAGACTTCCGACAGAGCATCAACTGGCGTCGCGCGCAGGAGTCAGTCGTAATACCGTGAGGCGGGCCTATCTGGCGCTCTCGCAGGACGGTGCGATCCGGAGCATCAATGGACACGGTAGCTATGTCATGCGGACCGGCGTCACCTATGAAATAGAAGCCGGGTCTCGCTTCCGCGATGTTCTTGAGCAGCAGGGCGTCACAAGCGCATCGCGCCTTGTTGAAAGCTATGTAGCGCCCGCGGATGCCGAACTTGCCAACCGGCTTTTCATCAAGGTCGGGGAGCCGGTTCTTTCCCACACGGCGATTATTACAGGTGACGGCATACCGTTTATTCTAACGACGCGATATTTCCCCGCTGATCTGGTGGATGATTTTCAGCAGAAACTTCTTCAGACGGGATCGTTCACCGAAATCCTCAGAAAAGCAGCTTTGGGTGAGCTTCGTCGGAAATCTACGACAGTTGGCGCGCGGCTGGCGGATGAACGCGAGGCCGCATTGCTCGTATGCCCTAAGAACTCGCCAGTGCTGGACGTTGTCGCGAGTGGGGCGCTCACAGGCGGAAGGATCGTTGAATGGCAGCAAGCAGTTATGAACGGCCGTCTGATAAGACTTTCATTCCAGAGCGCGTGAATGGAGCAGGTCCATGCAGCTTAGCAAAGGCGCGAAGCCTAAAACCTGCCGACAAAAAACCGTCAGTCGCAGGCGGGCAGCAGAAGCGTATGACGGTTGCCAGCGCCCTTTGCATAATGCTGAAGATTATCTTTTTTTGACGAGCCCACTTCGGCTCTAGATCCGGAGATCGTGAAAGAGGCTCTCAGCCATTGTCTTGCATGCCAAAGACGAATCCGGAGTTCACCAGCCCGACCAACAGCCACGAATAGCAGAGGGACGGACAGCTATTAGAGCTGCAGCGTGCAACTGCTTGGGTAATCCCCCCGCCAATTAACGGG
>NZ_JMQK01000014.1:0-126796 GCF_000705355.1 Pseudorhizobium marinum | reverse complement strand
TCGGTCATCTGTCCTGCTTTGATGGCGTCACGTCGGCGCACTCAAGCCGGCGCCCTGCGGCTCAGCAGCCACAGGAGATAGGGACCGCTGATCAGGGCGGCGAAAAGCCCCAGCGGGATCTGATAGGGATAAATCACCAGCCGGGAAAGCCAGTCGGCAGCGATCAGGATCGCCGCCCCGAGGATCAGCGATGCGGCAAGCTGCTGGCCCGGCCGCTGGAACCCGGCCATCCGCGCAAGATGCGGCGCGACCAGCCCCGTCAGG
This sequence comes from Pseudorhizobium marinum, assembly GCF_000705355.1. Taxonomy (NCBI): domain Bacteria; kingdom Pseudomonadati; phylum Pseudomonadota; class Alphaproteobacteria; order Hyphomicrobiales; family Rhizobiaceae; genus Pseudorhizobium; species Pseudorhizobium marinum. Next base: position 126,532 of record NZ_JMQK01000014.1, on the reverse strand, counting down.
CTGAGCGGCCCGACGATGAAGGAGCCCGCCGCCGTCAACAGCGCCGCAAGCACCGCAAGCGACAGCCTCGCCATGGCGACGGAAAGCCCGAGCGAACGCCCCACCTGCGCGCCGAGCGGCAGGAGCGCCAGCCAGCGCCCGGCAAAAAGCAGCGGCAGGACCAGCAGGGCCAGCGCGGCCATCGCAACGCCCGCCTGCAGCGGCCCGGCAGTGTTGGTCGACCCGGAAATCCAGGTGAGCAGGATGAAGCTGCGCATGTCCCCCTGCGCCAGCACCAGCGTGATCAGCGCCATCGAAAGGGCGCCCAGCGCGACGCCGGCCAGGAGCACCCGCTCCGGCGAAAACCCGGTGCGCGCTGTCAGTGCCATGATCAGCAGAAAGCTCGCGAGCGCCCCGAGCGCCATGCTGGCCAGCATGACCGGCAGGGAGGGAAACGCGACCAGCAACAGCGCCACCGTCAGCCCGGCGCCACCCCCGGCACTGACGCCCAGAACCTCCGGGCTCGCCAGCGGATTGCCGGTGATCCGCTGCATGATCAGGCCTGCTGCGGCCAGCATCGCCCCGGCGCCGCCCGCCGCGATCAGCCGCGGCAGCCTGAACGGCAGGAGGCCATGGAGATCGCTGCCGAGACTGACCGTCAACCCGGCCTCGGTGGCGCCGACGACGGTGGCTAGCACGAGCAGCACGGCAAGGAACATCACCAGCAGCATGATCCCCCTGCCCGGCCGCGACAGCCGCCGCCCGGGCAGGACGGCCGCGATCTTCACCGTCAGAACGCTGCGCACCCGCGGCAGACGCAGGAGCAGCAGCGGCCCCCCGAGCAGGGCGGTCGCGGCGCCGGCCGGCGCGAGATCGGAGAAGCCCGGCCCAAGCAGCTGCATCAGCCCGTCGGCGACGAAGAGCACCCCGCCGCCAATGACGGCGGCACCACCGACCACCTCGCCCGTGGTGCGCGCCCCGCAGTAGCGGGCAAGCGCCGGCGCGACGAGCCCGAGGAAGCCGATCACGCCGACGATCGCAATCACCGACGCCGCCAGCCACACCGCCAGCGCCAGCACCGTAAGACGGATGGCATGGATGGAAACACCCAGGCTGCGCGCGGCGGCATCGTCCAGCGACAGCACCCGAAGTGGCCGCATCAGCACCAGGGTCGCGATCATGCCGACGATCAGGCGGGGAAGCAGCGACAGCGCGCCGCTCCAGTCCTGCTGGCTGAGCGCGCCGGACCCCCAGATGAAGATCGACATGGCATATTCGCCGCGCGCCAGGACCACGGCCACGCTCGCCGCCGAGGCGACCATCGTCACGATCATGCCGGACAGCGCCACCGTCACCGGGTCCAGCTGCCGCCGCCAGCTGAGCGCCAGCACCAACGCCAGAGCCCCGACGCCGCCGGCAAAGGCGGTCACTTCGCGCGGCAGGACCAGCAGGCTGGGCGAAAGGCCGAGCGCCACCGTCAGCGCCAGCTGCGCCCCGGCGGCAATCCCCAGGGTGGAGGCATCCGCGATCGGATTGCGCAGCACGTGCTGCAGCAAGGCACCCGAAAGTCCGAGCGCGGCCCCGGCGAGAACGGCGACGACTGCCCGCGGCATCAGGCTGTGCCAGAGAAGGATGGAGCGCAGCGCCTGCGCCGCGGCGGGCGGCCCGGGAACGGCTGGCATCAGCAGCACCAGCAGCAAGAGCATCCCCAGGCATCCGGCGATGACCACACCGCCCCCGATGGCGAGCCTCTGCCGTGACGGTGCGGTCATTTCAGCCATTGCGGGCATGCAGCAGCCCTTCCGTCAGCAGATCGGCAAAGCGTGCGGCCGCCGGCAGCGCGCCATAGGGATTGACCGAACCGAGCGTGAGCACGCGCCCTGCCCTCACCGGCGGCAGCGCGTTCCAGAAGGCGCTTGCCGACAGCGTCCCCGGCACGTCCGCCGGATGCGGCGGAATGAGGAGGATCCAGGCGTCCGGCATCGTCGCCAGCGTCTCGATGCCGATCGGCGCCATCGCCGAATAGGCGGTGGCACCGGCCCATGCATTGTCCAGCCCGAGCCGCGCCAGCACCTCTGCGAACATGCTGTCGCTGCCGAAGACGCGGTAATGCCGCGCATCGCCGAGATTGATCGGCAGCATGGGCCGACCATCGCCGCCGGACGCGAGGATCTGCCGCTGGCGCTCCAGCTGTGCCTCGGTCGTTTCCACCAGCTGCCGGCCGGTCTCCAGACCAAGCCGCTCGCCCATGGCGCGGGCCGCCTCCGCCGCAAGAGCGAAAGGACTCTGACCCGGCACATAGACCGAATGCGTCTCCACCGGCGCGATGCGGCTCAGCGACGGCGCGCTCGAGGCGTAGAAGTTGGAGTTGAAGATCAGGTCAGGCCGGGCGTGGATCAGCGCCTCGAAACTGGCCGTGCCGCGCAGGCCGAGATCGCGGACCTTCGCCGGCACCGGCGGCGTCACCGCGACCTCGCGGAACTGCCGCAGCTCGGCACCGGCAACGACATTTGCCTTCATCGCCAGCAGCGTTTCCAGGAGCGCCCAGTCGAGGGTCGCGACGCGCGGCCCCTGGACTGCCGGCGCGGCATGCATGGCAGTCGGCACCGCAAGTACTGCGGACAGCCCGGCGAGAAGCTGCCGCCGCGTCCATGGAGAGGGTGCAGCGCTCACAGCAGATAACTGACCGGTTGCCGGCGATTGGGATTCCGGAACACCCCCATGCCGACGCCGAAGATGCGGGCCAGCGCCTCCTCCTGCATGATCTCCTCCGGCGTGCCGCTCATCAGCACGCGACCGCCGTTGAGGGCGGTAATCGTATCGCAGTAGCGGGCAGCCAGATTGATATCGTGCAGCACGACGATCACCGTCAGCCCGCGCTCCTCGGCGAGCGTGCGCACCAGCGAGAGGACGCCGGCCTGGTGGGCGAGATCGAGCGCCGAGGTCGGCTCGTCCAGGATCAGGCATCGGGCGTCCTGGGCCAGCATCATGGCAATCCAGGCGCGCTGCCTTTCGCCGCCGGACATGCCGTCAACCCGCCGGTCGGCGAAGGTCTTCAGATCTGTGCGGGCGATCGCCCCCTCCACCGCCCGCCGGTCGTCGGCGCCGAAGCGGCCGAGCGTCCCATGCCAGGGAAAGCGACCCAGCGCCACCAGTTCGCGCACCGTCATGCCGTCCGCACCGGGCGTGAACTGCGGCATGTAGGCGACGTGACGGGCAAAGGCGCGATTGCTCCACGCCCGTGCCGACCGGCCGTTCCAGGCAATCTCGCCGGAGCTCGGATCGATCTGCCGCGCGATGATCCTGAGCAGGCTGCTCTTGCCGGAGCCATTCGGCCCGACGAGCCCGCAGACCCGTCCGGCACCGACATCGAGGTCGATGCCGGAGAGGATCGTCTTGCCGTCCACCGAAAAGCCGATGCCTCTCAGCGACAGGAAACTCTCCGGCACGCCCTGCTCAACCATGGATGTCCTTGCCTACCACGTCTTGCTCAGCTTGAACGTCACGGTGCGCGCCCCGCCGTAGCCGCAGGCCCCGACGCCGCCGCAGCTTTCGACATAGTCCTTGTCGAACAGGTTCGCGACGTTCAGCGATGCGGTCCAGTCGTTCTTCTGGTAGCGGATCGCCGCATCGACGAGCGTCGCATCCGGCACCTTGAGCGTATTTGCCTCGTCGGCGAAGGATTCGCCCTTGTAGCGCAGTCCGGCGCCGATGCTGAGCCCGTCGAGCGCCTCGTTGGTGAAGGTGTAGTCCAGCCACAGCGAGGCCGTCACGTCCGGGACGATATAGGGCGCATTGCCAACCAGCGCCGGGTTCGGTGCGTTTTCCGTCACCTCGACATCCGCATAGGTGAAGGAGCCGAGCATGCGCCAGTTCTCGTTGAGGTTGACCTTGCCCTCGAGCTCAACGCCCTGCGAGCGGACCTCCCCGAGCTGGTCCTGCCAGGGCGCAACGGCCACCGAGACGACGTTGTTCTGCTTGTTGATGTGGAAGACCGAGGCCGTGAACGAGGCATCCAGGAAGCCCGGCTCGAACTTGACGCCCGCCTCGAACTGCTCTCCCTCTTCCGGCACCAGCGGTCCCTGCAGGCCCATACCCACCAGCGGGTTGAAGAAGGTCGCGGCGCTGACATAGGGCGTTACGCCGTTGTCGAACTCATAGGCAAGGCCCGCGCGGCCGCTCCATGCCCCCTGCGAGCTGTCATAGTCGTCGTTCGCCGCCAGCCGGTCGTCCATCTCCGTCTGAACGAAGTCGTAGCGGCCGTTCAACGTGATGATCCAGCCGCCGCCGAAGCGGATCTGGTCCTGGGCGTAGAGGCCCAGCTGGCTCATCTTCAGCTCCTGGTCGTAGAGCGGGTTGAGGTTCGGCTGCGGCAGACCGTAGACGGGACTGGTCGGGCTGATCGAACTGGCGCCGAACAGCGAGTTCTGCACGTTGTCGAGCCGGTAGTAGCGGTAGTCGATACCGGCCAGCACGGCGTGTTCGGCGCCGCCGAGATCGAACGTGTTCTCGACACGGTTGTCCCACGCCACCGTATCGGCCGACGTGTCGCCCTCGAACCCGATGCGGTTCAGCCGGTAGTAGCCGGGGTCTGCCGGATTGGTGGTGTTCACATAGAGATAGGGATACGGGCCGGTCTCGTATTTGTCCAAATGGCCGTAGCGGAAGTTGGAGGTGAAGTTCCAGCCGTTGTCGAACTCATGATCGAACTCGAAGCCGATCATCTGCTGGTCGTATCGGCCCGTGTCGAGATCCGGCTCGCCGAAGAAGGCCTTGCGGTCGATGCGCCCGAAGGGTGCGTCCACCACCGTCCCGACATAGGGCAGGAAGCCGTTGCTCGAATGCACCTGGTCGAGCGCGCCGGCATAGCCCCACAGCGTCAGGCTCGTCGCATCGTCCGGCGCGATCGTCAGCTGCGGCATCACGAAGCCGCGCAGGTCTTCGGAATAATCCGAATAATTGTCGCCGCCGGCGATCTTGCCGGTCAGGCGATAGCTCATCGTCCCGTCTTCGCGGATCGCATCGGAGAAATCGAAGCCGAAGAAGGCATTGCCGTTCGAGTTGATCCCCGTCTCGGTCAGGTAGAGCGGATCGTCGGTTGGCCGCTTGCGGATCATGTTGACGATGCCGCCGGCATTGGCGCCGCCGTAGAGAACCGACGCCGGTCCCTTCAGCACGTCGACCCGCTCCAGCATGAAGGGATCGATCTGGAAGCCACCGAAGCCATAGCTGAACAGGTTCAGGTCATCGAAATAGACGCCGGTCTGTGTCGCGTTGAAGCCGCGGATGAAATACCAGTCGGTATCGGGGTCGCTGCCATAGGGCTGCGCCACCACACCCGGTGTGTAGCGCAGGAGTTCGTCCACCTTGTTGGTGATGCCGCGGTCCTGGAATTCCTGCTGGCCGATGACGGACACCGACTGCGGGATCTCGCTGATCGGGGTGTTGCCTTTGGAGCCGGCCGACGAGGTCTTGGCAACATACCCCCTGACCGGCGCGACGGCGGACGGACTGCCCTGCCCCTCAATCACGATCGTCTCGAGTTGCGTGTCCTGCGCCAGAGCCGGGACGGCTGCCGTCATCACCGCCATGGCCGCCCCTGCCTTCAACAGCACCTTCATCGCCTTCAAATCACCCATCGTCTTCGTCTATCCCCGCCTCTGCCGCAGTCTCTGCCCGCACCTGAAAAATAAGCTGAGCCGCTAACTCATCTTTATGATCCCGGCTTGAACGTATCTGCGACTTTTGAAGGATCCCGGCAATATTTGCGGCTTTTCGCCTTATTTCTGCGCCCTGCGCCAATGCGCTGGCGTCGCCCCTGTCATCTGCCGGAAGATCCGGGTGAAATGGGCCTGGTCGGCAAAGCCCGTTTCCGCGGCCACATTGCTTAAGGACTTGTCATCGGACAGGAGCAACTGCTGCGCGCGCTGGATGCGCATCCTCATCTGCCATTGATGGGGTAGGGTTCCTGTGGAGGCTTTAAACGCACGGCTGAAGTGGGACTGCGAAAGTCCGGTCAGCGCGGCCAGCTCTTCAAGACGGATGCTGCGCAGGCAATTGCTCTCGATGAATTCGAGCGCGCGCCTCAGCTGCCATGAAGCCAGGGCGCTGCGCTGCCGTGGCACCGCAGGACCGAGCTTCATCGCGTCGATGATCAGCGCCAGCGCCAGACTGTCACCGTAGAGATCGTGCAGGGGCCGCGCGGTGACGCATTCGGTTGCAATCAGCTGACCCAGTGCGACGATCCTTGGGTCACTGAAGAGCAGGCGCGGTTCAGCAAGGCGCCTTGGATCAAGATCCTCACCAAGTCGCTGCAAAAGTGTCTGGGCGTCAAAATGGAGATCGAGATGACGCATATATCGAACACCAATGACGTCGACCCAAAGATCCATACCCGCCGGCACATAGGATATCGGCCGTTGATAGGGATCATGCGGCAGAGCTGCGCCATTGGCGGTCATTTTCACCAACGGACGGTCATTGCCCTCCACATCCAGCAGAATGAACAGCCGCGGATCCTGGGCAACGTAGTAACCCCCGGCGTAGTGCGTGCATCGAACCTCAGTCAGGTCAGCGATGATGCCGTTCCATTGGCGGCTGTGAATCTTACCCACCACCTTGAAGCCGTCGATACGATTATTCATCCGGGGCTGAAATGTCACCGTGGAGGCCATAAAGTGGAGTAACAGATGAAGCTTTCATGCGCGAGTGCGAGAACCGTGTCAATGAAAACACGCAGTGCTCGCCGCACCTGGCTGCGGCAACGCCACCAGACGCGAGATCGGTGGCGACGGCGACGCGATCTTCCATGTGGTCCTGCGTTGCCATCTGGCCGGGCTCGATCTGGGGAACGACCGTGGAATTGGCCAGCCACATCACATCGACGTCCGTTGGCTTGGGCTGGCCCGCCTTGCCTTGGGCAGCGTCAGCGATGGACTGCGGGGATTTCATGGTGGGGATCCGCTGACTGCGACGTTCTCGAAGGGATAGGAGAACGAGAGGTTCTCCGATCCCTGGAAGGTTGCGGTGAAGCCAACTCCGGCCATGGCTGGCGGCGCAACATAAAAGTTTCGTGGACGCTGTCGGGAACCGAAGGCGGTCCACGTCTTCAACTCGTTCTTTCGGGATCCGTCGTGTCGAGGAAAGACCTCGCGCATCAGGATCTGGGTACAGGTCGGAAGGCCTGCCTGGACCGGCTGGCGGGCGTGGCGGTCGAGGAGGACAATGCCGGGACGTTAAGCGACGTTGTTTAAGCCGGGTCGTGGGCTATGAGTACAAGGGGCGAGCCGCGCGTCGAGGGCGCGCCACCCGAACCGTCGGAGGAGAAACAGCATGCCTAAGGAGACCTATCGTTGGGTCATCGTTGCCGCTGGCGGCCTGCTCGGCTGCATGGCGATCGGGTCAATGTTCACGCTGCCGGTCTTCATCCGGCCAATCGTCGAGGACACCGGCTGGTCGGTGACTGGCATTTCCACAGCCATGACGATCGCCTTCGTCGCCATGGCGCTCGGCAGCATGGCGTTTGGCTCGCTTTCTGACCATATCGGCGCCCGACCCGTCGTCCTGATGGGATCAGGGGCCTTGGCGGCCAGTCTGGCCTGGGCCAGCCGCGCCACATCGATGGTGGAATTTCAGCTGATTTTCGGTCTCCTGGTCGGCCTGTCGATCGCAGCAATACTGCCGCCTTTGATGGCATCGGTCATGGGCTGGTTCGACACCCATCGCAGCCTCGCCGTGTCACTCGTATCAGCCGGAATGGGCATGGCGCCGATGACTGTCTCGCCATTCGCGGCGTGGCTCGTCTCCAACCATGACTGGCGGTTCTCATTGCTTGCGATTGCCGGGCTTGCCGCAATCACCATGATCCCGCTCGCCCTCCTCATCCGCCGGCCGCCGGCGCTTCCGGAGGAAGAGCGTTCGCCGATGCCGACGAGCGGGGTAGGTGCGCCGATGTCTGTTGGCGCGGCGTTGACGTCGTCGCCGTTCATCGTCCTGATGCTGACCAACTTTTTCTGCTGCGCCACCCATTCCGGGCCCATCTTCCATACGGTCGGCTACGCCGTAAGCTGTGGGATACCGCTCGTCGCCGCTGTCACGATCTACAGTGTCGAAGGGCTTGCCGGGCTTGGTGGACGGGTGGCGTTTGGCATCATGGGAGATCGATTTGGCGCCAAGAACATCCTTGTGCTCGGGCTGCTGGCCCAGGCAATCGTCGCGTTCTTCTTCTTCTTTGTACGTCAGTTGGAGAGCTTCTACGCCATCGCCGCCATGTTCGGCTTCATCTATGCCGGGGTCATGCCGCTTTATGCGGTGCTGGCCCGGGAAAATTTCCCACAGAAGATGATGGGGACGATTATCGGAGGTACCGGCATGGCGGGCGGACTGGGCATGGCGCTCGGCCCCTGGGCGGGAGGCCTGATCTACGATACCTTCGCGACCTACAGCTGGCTTTACCTCGGCGCCTGCGGCCTGGGCCTTGGAGCTTTCTTGATCGCGTTGACTTTCAGGCCCTTACCGCAAACGCAAGCGCGGCCAGCCAACGCTTGACGGCGCGGCGCAGGCGGCCGCCGCAAGCAGGCCGGCTCCGATGAGCGCAACGCCAATCTTGCTTGCTACGTCACTGACGATCTGTCGTTGGTGGTACCAGAAATTGAAAACCCTCCTCCGCATTGACGTGCTCAAGGGTCATGTAACTGCCGATCCATCGCCCGGGATAGGGGAAAGAAGAGGCGACGAGGACCGTTGCCGGCAGGAGGTGCGATCCTGCATGAGCTACCTTCCCGTCCAGCTCCGCACCGATCGTGAGCCACAAAATCCGGTGACGCTTGAACTGTGCCCTGGGCCGCGCCAGCGAGCCTGCGATATGGACGATATCGCTCCGTTCAGCAGTGGGATCTTGCCTGTCCAGGCGCATACCCGGACGATCCTGAGGTCGCCCCCTCACCTTCTCCGGTTCGAAGGGGGAGATCCCGTGTCCACTCCGGCGCAACGCCGACGCCGAGACCGTTTAAGACCGCGACACGACGAGGTGTGCCGTCACAGGTTTCGTTGGCCTTGGCTGCCAGATCTCAGGACAGCGCAAATAATGTCCCATGCGCCATCAGCTGAACATCGACCAGGGTCGCCAGCTTGGTGAGTTTTGCAAGTTCGGACCCACTCGCACGGCGAGGCTGCCGGCCGATAACGCAGAGGGCGCCAACGCCATTCATCAGCTTGACGCCAGCATAGAAACGGATTCCAGGTCCTGACGTCACAAGGGGATTGCTTTGAAAGCGGCTGTCTATCGTCGCATCTTCCACAACCATCACGCCCGGGGTTTCAATGGTATGAGAGCAGAACGACTGACTGCGAGGTGTTTCCTTGATCGACAGACCGACAATGGTTTTAAACCATTGGCGCTCATTGTCGATGAGGCTCACGGCTGCGATACTGGCACCTGGAAAAAGCGTCAGCGCCTGTTCGGCAAGCCCTCGAAACATTCGGTCCTCCGGCGTGTCCAGAATTCCGAGGTCATGAAGCCGTTTGAGCCGTCTCGTCTCCTGATCCGCTTCCACTACTGTTTCCCTTATGAAATGATGGTCCTTCGACCGAATTGGAATCTCGCGAGACCTCGCCACCACCCGTAACTCCCAAGAAAGCGATTTAACCTGTTGCTCTCGAGGATCGCAGTGCCACCACCACCTCAGCAGCACCGTCATTTCGGCTCGCGTGGCGTGTGACTCGTCTTTGAAGCTGATGGTCTTCACCGTCGATACGGAACTCTCCGATCAAGGCACACATTTCCGCAGCTGCTGACTTCAGGCGATCGGAAGCTTCCGTCGCTTTCCCAAGCATCACCGCGTTAAGCTGGGTCACCTCGTCCATTTGATTGACCGCAATATTAACTTCGGCCAGTCCGGTGGCCTGCTCCTGAGAGGAGCGGGCCATTTCAGACAATACGACGTCGATCTCGCCGACTTTGGCTGTCACAGCCTCCAGAGCCGTTGCGACATCGCCCACAAGTCTCACACCCCTCTTCACCTGATCGGAGCTTGACGAAATCAGCGTTTTAATTTCCTTGGCAGCTATTGCCGAACGTTGAGCAAGTTCACGCACTTCCTGGGCCACCACCGCAAATCCCCGACCGGAATCACCCGCCCGCGCAGCTTCAACGCCTGCGTTCAGCGCCAGCAGATTTGTCTGAAACGCAATCTCGTCGATAACCCCAATGATCTGCGAAATCCTGGTGGAGCTATCGTCAATCTCACCCATGACAGCCGCTGCCTGGCTCATGACTTGCCCCGAGCGCTCAGTTCCACTCCTGGCACCGGATGCTGCGAGTGCAGCTTCCAATGCGCATTCTGCACTCCGTCTGACCGTGGCGGTGATCTCATCCAGCGCAGCTGCGGTCTCCTCCAGACTGGCAGCCTGCTGTTCGATCCGCCGGGACATGTCAGCTGATGACTGCGCGATCTCGTCGGTACCAACAGACATTGTGGTGGCGCTTGAGGCAACTTTCTTCATCGTGGCCTGCAGGCGGTTCACGGACGTATTGTAATCCAGGCGCAATGGTTCGAAGGCCGGCTCAAATTCATCGTGCAACCGATGCGCGAGGTTGCTGTCTGCTAAGGCGGCCATGCCACCCGCTACCTGAGAAATGGCGCCAACTCGGCCGGTCACATCGGTTGCGAATTTCACGATGGACGTGATCCTGTTCTCCAGGTCGAAGATCGGGTTGTAAGATGCCTGTATCCAGACCTCTTTCTCGCCTTTTCCGAATCGCCTGAATTCGCCAGCCACGAACTCTCCAGCATTCAGCTTTCTCCAGAAAATTTCATAATCGGGAGAGCGCGCCAGATCGTCATCGACAAACATCCGATGATGCTTGCCCTGGACTTCGTCTCTCCGGTAGCCCAACAATGAGAGAAAATTGTCGTTGGCGTCGATAATCTCCCCCGTGGGTTTGAATTCGATGACGCCCTGTACGCGTGAGATAGCAGCCAATTTGGCTTCAAAGGCTGCGTTCTTCTGATGAGCCTCTGTCGTATCCGTCGCGACTTTGACGACTCTGACAACCTTTCCCCGCCGGTTCACCACGGGGTTATAGGAAGCCTGAATCCAGACCTGTCGACCGCCTTTGGCAATCCGACGATACTCTTGCTGATCGAATTCTCCGCGACCCAGTTTCACCCAAAAATCGCGATAGTCGGCTGTTTTCGCATAATCAGGATCTACAAACATGCTGTGGTGCTTGCCGATGATCTCGGAAGGCGCATAGCCGATGACCTTACAGAAGCACTCGTTAGCCCAGAGAATATTTCCCCGCGGATCGAATTCGATAATGGCGAGTGACTTGTCCAATGCGCTGAGCAACCCGGCGGCTTTGGAATCGAATAAGCTGAGTTTGCCTCGCATGCCGTTCACGTCCTGTTTGCCGCTCGTCCGAGCCCTCGCGCTACATTAGGGAGAGTTTGTTTACGCAGCTTTAATATACGGAGCAGGTGACCATAGACCATGCCCAGGCGGTTGAGGTTCGAAACCCAAGTGTGTGGCCTCCACCGCAATCGCTTCAATCGAGAGCCCGCGTCAAGCTGGCGTGATCAGGCTTTTGGAGGCCTCCGATGCCTATGCGGCCTCTTTGTACCCCGCAGCTAGCAACCATCCGCTGGGCCTGCAAACCCTAGAAAACCAGAGGTTACGTTTTTCACTGCGAGAAGAGGCGATGAAATCGTTGGCTGCTGCGCCCTAGTGGATACCGGCGATATGACGGGCGAGATCAAGCGCATGTTCGTCGATCCGAGTGCACGCGGCCTCGAAGTCAGCAAACAGATGATGGACAAGCTGGTTCTTCGAGGCTTGGAAATGCGTCTGCGGGCCATTCGGCTGGAAGCAGGCATCTACCAACCCGAAGCCATCAAACTGTATCGCGGATACGGATTTCGAGAAATAGAGCCTTTCGGCACCTACGAAGCGGACCCTCTTAGCCTTTTTTTGGAAAAAGAACTGAGCTGAGCCAACCACAGCGGAGCGGTAATGACCGCAGGGAGATGGAGTTGATGCGCAGTCATTCGAGCACAAGCCGCCGGGTTATGCGATGGACCATCGGATCCGCCGCCGCCCTGGGAACCTCGCCGGCCCTGGCTGCCGAAGGCGACGGGCCGTTCGGCCTGAGGAGTCTCGAGATGGCCTTCACCGAGGCGCTCGCCCTCATCGCGCTCGCCTGCCTCTTCGTGCCGCTCGCCAAACGGTTGAACCTGGGCACCGTCATCGGCTACCTTGTCGCGGGCGTCGCGGCGGGCCTTGCGCTCGACCTCTCCTTCTCCGACCATCCCGAGGAGCTCCTCCATTTCGCCGAGTTTGGCGTCGTCCTCTTCCTCTTCGTGATCGGCCTCGAGTTCCGTCCCCGGCGGCTGTGGGAGCTTCGCGGCACGATCTTCGGGCGCGGCCTCGTGCAAGTTCTGGGCTGCGGCGCAGTACTCGGCGGGGCGGCTCTCGCCTTCGGACTCGACTGGCGCGCCGCGCTCATCGTAGGCCTTGGCCTCGCGCTGTCCTCCACCGCGCTCGTGATGCGCGAGATCGACGAGGGCGGCGAGCGGCGGACCCCCTTCGGCGAAACCGCGATCGCCGTCCTGCTCTTCGAGGACCTCGCCATCGTGCCCCTCCTCCTCCTCGTCACGCTCATCGGGCCGACGGGCGAGGACATGACGCTCGGCGGCAACGTGGTCGCGGTGGCCATCGGCATCGCCGCCATCGCCTTCCTCATCCTCGTCGGCCGCTACGCGCTGAACCCGATGTTCCGCGTGATCGCCCGCACGCGCACGCCTGAGCTGATGACGGCGGCGAGCCTCGGAGTGGTCATCTTCGCCTCGCTCGTGATGACGCTCGCCGGTCTCTCTTACGCAATGGGCGCCTTCATCGCGGGCGTGATGCTCGCGGATTCCGCCTTCCGACACGAGGTGGAGGCGGACATTGAGCCGTTTCGCGGTCTCTTTCTCGGGCTTTTCTTCATCGCCGTGGGCCTCTCCCTCGACCTCGGGGGGGGTGGCGGAGAACTGGCTTCTCATCGTCGTCGCCGTGCCTATCCTGATGGCGCTGAAGGGCCTCGCGATCTACGGCGTTTCGCGCGCCTTTGGCACGCCGAGCCGGCTCGCACTCCGCATTTCCATGGCCATGGCGCAGCACGGGGAGTTCGGGTTCGTGCTCTTTGCCGCGGCCGCCTCGGCTCTAATCCTCGATGCCGAGACCTCCTCCGTCGTCGTCTCCATCGTGACCCTGTCGATGGCGTTATCCTCGCAGTCGGGCCGCGTCTTCCGCCGCCTCGTCGGTGCCTTCCCCGCGCGAGGAACTCCAGGAGGATTACTCGGACGCCGGAGGCTCGGTCCTCGTGGTGGGCTTCGGTCGCGTCGGGCAGATCGCGGCGCAGCCACTGCTCGCGGAGGGGATCACCATGACCTTTCTCGACCACGACGCGGACCGGGTGCGCGAGGCGCAGCGCTTCGGGAGCCGGGTGCATTTCGGGGACGGACGGCGGCGCGAGGTCCTGCAGGCGGCGGGCGCGGCGGAGGCCCGTGCAATCGTCATCGCGACGGATGATCCGGAGACGACGCTTGCCATCACGCGCCTCGCGGCACGGGAGTTCCCCGGCGCGCGGCTGATCGTGCGGGCGTTCGACCGCATCCACGCCGTAAGCCTGTCGAACGAGGCCGTCGACGGCATCGTACGCGAGACCTTCGCCTCGGCGCTCGAAATCGGAGCCGAGGGGCTGCGGAGTCTCGGCTATTCCGAGGTGGAGGCGCAAAGGGTCGTCGAGGACATCCGCCAGCGGGACGGAATGCGTCTGCGGGAACAGGTGACCATCGCGCGCGGGCAGCGGGACCGAAGCGGCATCGTCGCCGCCATCGCGCCGCAGCCGCTCGTGCAGCGACGGGACGATGCCTGATGCGCCTCGGGGTCATGTCGTGCGAACGCATTCTTGAGCGACGTAGCGCCGGACGCCTCGTCAACCTGCATTAAGAAGCCAAGCGCGAGAAGGTCCCTCTCGCTACTTCGATGCTGAATCCCGGTGAAGTCCGCAATGGGCCGATTTCGTTGAAAAACTCGCCGGACTGTCTGCTCATCCGCCCATTTCTGTCTTTGGCCGGCATGTTCCCCTCTGCCCCCGCGCCGCAGCGCGAGGTATCGATCTATGCCGCTCTCAAGCGGCAATGACTCCGTGTCGTGGCCTGAGTTTGGCCAGCCTCCTGAGGTTTTGTGGGGTTGCTGCAAGGAGGAATTCGTCTCGGGCACCGCACGGTCCTCGAAGTCTCAAACGTGCCATCAGTAGAATGCGCTTGAGGTGAGCGAAGAGCATTTCGACCTTCTTTCGACGGTGCCGTGACTGCACGTATTCCGGTGTTGTGGCTATTGCTCGGGCGACATCACGGGCATCTTCGTTGAGATCGCGCGGCACCTTGCGCATCGGCATGTTCGGGCAGCAGCGAGGCTTCAGTTCGCAGCGGTCACAGTCCCTCTTGCTGGCACGGTAAAGCCGCGTTCCTTCGGCCGTGATCCCTGATCTGGGTGTAGCATAAGTTCGATGGAACTGCTTCAGCTCCTTACCCGCCGGGCAGATGTAACGGTCATTCTCGGCCTCCCATGAGAAGTCTGAACGGGAGAAGGTGCCGTCCGTCCTCTTCGACTTATCGAAGACCGGAATGTGCGGCGCGATCTTCCTCTCCTTGACCGGGCGAGATTGTCTGCTGAGCCATAGGCACTGTCAGCAGCAAGATAATCCGGGCGTAAGCCGAACCGGCTCTCTGTCCTGTCGAGCATCGTGCGCGATGCACCGACCTCAGCCTGGCGAATTGCACGTGTTGCCTCCACATCGACAATCACGCCATGATCCGTATCGATCAGATAGTTGGTGGCATAGGCAAAGAAGGCATGGCCTTTGTGGGCACCGGTCCATTGCGCGGCCGGATCGGATGAAGAGATGAACTTCGGCGTCACTGGCGAGGCAGCACCAAAAGCCGCATCATCGAGAACCGCCAGATACTCTTGAACTGAGCGGCCAGCGTCCTCTTTGGCTTCCCATTCCGCGCCCGGTACCGAGCGCTGTTTGTTGGCATCTGCTGCAATCAGGCTGGCATCGACGGCAAATCCTTCCGCACCGACCAGCCCTTGCGCAAGACAGCGCTCCACGACCGTCTCAAACATATGTCGCAGGATGTCGCTCTGCCGGAACCGCCCATGGCGCTTCTTCGAGAAGCTGGAGTGATCGGGCACCTTTCCGTCCAGTCCGAGGCGGCAGAACCAGCGATAGGCGAGGTTAAGATGAACCTCCTCGCACAGTCGCCGCTCCGAGCGGATACCCATGGAATAGCCGATGATCAACATTCGCATCATCAGCTCGGGATCGATCGAAGGGCGACCCGTGTTGCTGTAAAAAGGCTTCAACTGCGCTCGAACGCTCTCGAGTTCTAGATGGCGGTCGATCCCGCGCAGCAGGTGGTCTGCGGGGACGTGATCATCAAGGCAGAAGTCGTAGAAGAGCTGCGCCGGAGCCGTCTGACATCCCATCATCGCTCAATCCTCCGCAAATCAATACGACAATTGAACCACGACAACCCAGTGCCGACAACGCATAGTTTTTCAACAATATCGGCCGATTCCGGCCATAGACTTCCAGTTGTCAACGCCGCTGCAACCAGTTTTCCAGAGCTTGGCGGATCGTACGATCTGCAGGCACTGTCTGATCGAACGCCCACGAGGTGTATGCACCTTGCCAAAGGGCGGCCATTTGCCATCCCAGAATATCCGCCTCCTGCGGGTCCGAAGACAGTCGCCGTCCCAGTGCCGAGACCAATGCGCGGCCCCACGCAGCGCCCCGTTCGCGAAGTCGTGGGTTTCGGATATCTTCTCGCAGGAGAAGAAGACCATCAGTGGCATCACGCTCGGCCGTATTGGGGGACATGAGGCGCAGTAGAAGCTTGATGGCTCCCTCAGGCGATAGATCCTCCTCGTCGTCTGCCGCCTTGGTCTGTGCATCAAGGCGGTCCCAGGCCTGCATGAGGATCGCCTCGATCATGCGCTCACGGTTGCCGTAGCGCTGCACCAGTGTCGCCGCCGCCAAGCATGAGGCCTTTGCCGCGCGCGCAAAGGTCAAACCATCGGGTCCTGTCATCATCATCAGCTCGAACAAAGTGTCGAGAAGCTGTTCATCGGGGATTGTCTTGCGTCTGGTCATCGATATTTATAAACGTACATTCGGTTATTAAGCAAGGAGGCGTCGATGGCAAAGATCGTTGGCTACATAGCGGCTAGTCTGGATGGCTTCATTGCAGATGAGAGCGACAAGCTTGACTGGCTGTTCAAGTACGACGGCATGGATCTGGGTGAGCATGATTACCGCATCTTCGTGAAGAACATTCGCACGATCGTAATGGGTCGCGGCACCTACGACTTCATCGCGAAAGATCCCGCACCCTGGGCCTATGGCGAGCAACGGGTAATCGTCGTCACATCACGACCCATCGAAAATCCCAAGGGCACACTTGAGACCAGAGACAACTTGGAGGACCTCATCGCCGAGCTTCGAGTACTCGATGATGGTGATGTGTGGATGCTGGGCGGGGGGATGTTGCAGATGGCGTTCATGGAACGCGGCGCGCTTGATGAAATCGAGATCTACATCATTCCGGAGCTGCTCGGCGGTGGTCGTCCCCTTTTTCCGTCGACCGGCTTCAAGTCGAGCCCGCAGCTTATCAATTCCAAGACGCTCGACAAGGGATGCGTCCGGCTGCATTACAGGCTTTCCCACCATTTAGCCTCCTGAAGCCTTGCATCCGCTCCGGTCAAACCATGTCCGGTGCGAGATGTTTTCATCTCCGCATGGTGGCGGTGACACGAAAAAGCCAAGTCCGAGCTCTTTGTTGGAGCATCACAACAGGGAGACCCCAATGAAATCACCGACGTATTCCGTCTCGATGCTCTTCGCCGGCATGGCTTTGGTCGTAACCGGATGCAATGCGGATGGTGCCTCGACCTCCCCGGCTGCAGGACCATGCAACTCCGAAGCCGCGCAAGGGCTAGTCGGCAAAGAAAAGCCGACAGACGCCGAGGCGCTGCAACTGACCGGCTCTAAGACGGTTCGCCAAATTCAGCCCGGCGACATGGTAACCCAAGACTTCAGAGAAGATCGGGTGACGATCGAGACTGATCCCGCGACGGGACTGGTCACGCGGGTCGCCTGCGGCTGATTCATCTGTCGCCAAAGAAAAAGGGCCAGCGGTAACCGCGGCCCTTGAGTTATGAAGGTCTGAGCCTCCAGAGGGGAACGATCGACGCGGCGGCTGGAGGACCCGCTATCTCAATCAGGATTTCCATACGGAAAGCAATCGGCGATCTGCAAGCTGCTCAATCTGCATTGCGGTTCTGAGGGTCTTTCTCTTCTGATGCAGTACTGCGAGCCAGTCAAATGCGGAAAGTCTCCGCATCCGTTTGCACAATGCCTGTCGGCTCCGCCTTGATAGGATTCGAACGAACGGCCCCTTACTTGAAGTTCTGACCATTCCACGGATTTATAACTTTCAATCCAGCCGCCGCGAACTGACTTGTGTCTCTCGTTGCCACCACTAGACCCATCTCTGCTGCTGTGGCTGCAATGAGCCCATCAACCTTGCCGATCGCTTTACCGGATGCTCGCGCGTCCGCCATCGCGCGCTCGCAGAGCTTCAACGTCGCTGTTGGAAAGTTCGGCCTCACCACCGATCGACGCGAGCAATGAGCCGAGCTTTACGCGTTGAGACGGGCGAACAGCGGCCTCGAGGATGTCACGGATCTCCGCCTCCGTGCTTCGGCCATGATGAGCTGCTCTCACACGCAGCGCGCGGTGGGTTTCATCAGAGAGGTTTCGAATGGTAACTGCCGGCATCTTCACGAACCCATTTTCGGCGCTAATAGTGATATCAATATAACTCATGTGATATCGTTGTTGAAGTCGGTCGTTGCGTGGCCATCGGAAAGTCAAGACCACCTTTTCGCCTTGCATGGACCTGAACCTAAAAACCACTCAGGTGCTTTGGCCACGCATCTGAAACCTTATGGCATCTTATGCAGATTGGCTAAAACAGTGGGTATAATCATCAGCGGTGGATCGTGTCCCACTGCGTGGTGTAGCTCCGGCGCTGGCCGTGCCTTCCGGACAAAGCCGGGAATTGATCAGCTTGCGGCTGGCAGGCTGATAAGTGGATCATCGCTCATTGCTGCTATGGTCTCAAGTGTCATGTAGCGGGATCGCTGAACGGCCCACTCGTCGTTTTGCTCGAGCAGCAGCGCCCCAACGAGCCTGACGATGGCATCGTCGTTGGGGAAGATGCCGACGACTTCTGTGCGTCGCTTGATCTCGCCGTTGAGACGCTCGATCGGATTTGTGGAATGAAGCTTTGCCCAGTGCTGCCTGGGAAAGGTCATGTAGGCGAGCACGTCCTGCTCGGCGCTATCCATCAGCGTGGCGAGTTTCGGCACCTTCGGCCTGATCTGGTCGGCGACATTGCGCCATTGGGTGCTTGCCGCCTCCGGGGTGTCCTGGGCAAAGGCCGTGGCGATGAAGGCGGAGACGACACGCCGTCCGCTCTTGCCCGCATGAGCGAGGGCATTGCGCATGAAGTGAACCCTGCACCTCTGCCATGTGGCGGAAAGCACCTTCGATACGGCTGCCTTGATGCCCTCGTGTGCATCGGAGACCACGAGCTTGACGCCGCGCAGGCCCCGTCTGGTCAGCTTGCGTAGGAAATCGGTCCAGATCGCTTCTGCCTCGGATGTGCCTATTTCCATGCCGAGCACCTCGCGCCGGCCGTCAGTGTTCACACCCACGGCGATGATGACCGCTACCGAGACAATACGACCGCCGCGACGAACCTTCAGGTAGGTGGCATCGATCCAGAGATATGGCCACTCGCCCTCGATAGGGCGGTCGAGGAAGGCTTTGACCTTGTCATCGATCTCTTCGCAGAGCCGCGATACCTGGCTCTTGGAGATGCCCGACATGCCCATCGCCTTGACGAGATCATCGACGGATCGGGTCGAAACGCCTTGGATGTAAGCCTCTTGAATGACTGCCGTCAGAGCCTTCTCGGCCATTCGGCGCGGTTCTAGGAAACTCGGGAAGTAGCTGCCTGTGCGAAGCTTGGGAATGCGCAGTTCGACGGTTCCTGCTCGTGTCTCCCAGTCTCGATCGCGGTAGCCGTTGCGCTGGGCAAGTCGGAAGCTGTTCTTCTCGCCATAGCCCGCGCCGGTCTTCGCACTCACTTCCAGCGCCATCAGCTTCTCGGCAGCAAAGCCGATCATCTCGCGCAGCAAATCTGCATCAGCGCTCTTCTCAACGAGTGAGCGCAGGTTCATCATGTCGTCGGTCATCGGTGGTGTCCCTCAGGTTGGCTCTAAGCAACCCGACCCTACCGGAAAACACTGGTGACCACCGCTACGCCGCCCGCTCCCTACAGCACATTGGAGGGCGCGCTCGCGAGCGGCTTCGCTACCAACCAGCTACACCACGCGCCGGGACACGATCCAGCGGTGTTCGGCTTTCGCCTGCACCTTATCTAATGCCCATTCTCCCAGCTGGGTGATGATCGCCAGTTTCTGATCCACCTCTGTTCGACAGCTTCGGCAGGCCAGTCGAGCGGAATTCCGTACAACTATGAAATATGTTGCGGAATTCCGCTCGTATGCGTAAAAGATCCTATGCGGATTTCCGCATTATTCTCACGGCAAGAGCGGAATTCCGCATGACCATTACCGTTTTTCAGTTATTGGGTGAACAGCTTCTAGCAGCCCGAAAAAAGCGTGACCTGAGCCAACCGGCACTGGCCGTGCGAATTGGTCGAGATCGTGCCCGCATATCAGAACTAGAACGTGACCTTGCCAACAATCGCTTGGGCAGAGACCGTCTGACGCTGTTTGCCGAACTTTGCGATGCGCTTGATCTTGTCCCGGTGCTGATCCCGGAATCGCGCGTCGAAAGCGTGCGGCTACTGGTCGATGACATACCTGCTCCAAGACATTCAATCGAAGTTCCGAGAGCTTTCGACGAACTCTTCATTGACCTCGACGACGACGAGACAAAGGAAGGGTAATGGCAAAAGCAGCGGCAGTTCTCGGCGTCTTCATGCTCGACGAAAAGGGAGGCTCCGTACGGGCCGGAACGCTGACGCGCGACGCCGATGGTGCGGTGTCCTTCGTCGTTGCGGAAAGCTTCCTGCGGGACGCGACAAGGCCAATCCTCAGTCTCGGCTGGTATGATCGTGATTCCGATCAAGGCACACGCGAAAGGCTCGCCTCGCGGGGAGATAAAATCGGGCTGCACGGAAGGTTGCCGCCTTGGTTTTCCGGGCTTCTGCCGGAAGGAGCCCTGCGCAACCTGGTGATGACGGAAATGGGTCCGGGCGATCACGACGAATTCGACGTGCTGACCCGCCTCGGAGCGGACTTGCCCGGCGCGGTGTTCGTTGTCCCGGAGACCGCCATACCGGCGTCGGCAGGACCGCTCGATCTCAGAATGATCCATGGTTTCATGGCGCCGCTTCCCGAAGGGGCGGTCAAATTCTCGCTGGCAGGCGTCCAGCTGAAATTTACCGGCAACCCGGATGGCGACCGTCTGACGGCTCCAGCCCGGGGAGGCACTGGTCGTAGCATCATCAAGCTGGGCAGCGAACGATTTCCGAGGCTTCCTGAAGCAGAGTTCGCCGCCATGCAGATGGCAAGCGCCATAGGCGTCAGAACCGCGCCGTGCCGGCTCATTTCTCGTGACGCGATCCGGGACGTACCAGCCGAACTACTGCAGCACAGCGAAAACGTGCTTGTCGTTGATAGGTTCGACAGGTCTGCCGACGGCCGCATCCATATCGAGGATGCCGGCCAGGTTCTCGGCGCTGTAGGTGACCACAAATATACGATGGGTACGACCGAAACGGTCATCAACATGGTTCGCCGTTTCAGTACCGATCACCGTGACGACGTTCTGGAAGCTGTCAGGCGTGTCGTCACCGATGTGCTTCTTGGAAATGGCGACAATCACCTGAAGAACTGGTCCTTCTATTTCCCGCAGTCGGGCCAGATTAGGCTATCGCCCGCCTACGATATCGTGCCGACCGTCATGTATCTCCCCGAGGACGAGATGGCGTTGCGCTTCGTCAAGACGCATAATTTCGATGCGGTGAACCTGCATCGCTTCGAGCGGGTTGCGAGCTTTATAAGGCTCGATCCAAAGCTTATCACGCGCGAAGTCGAGCATGCCGTCCGACAAGCCTTAGAAACTTGGCCCAAGATTGCTCCCGTTCTTTTGGGATCCGACCGTTCGGACCGGGTTCTGAGGCGGCTCGATACGTTGACGCTCGTCCATGAGGTCCGTGCTAGGATCGGACTATAATAGAGGTCGCGTAAAAATCGTCGTCGCGATGAGGTCGGATGCGCGCCTTTTTAGCTGCGTGAATAAAAGCTGCGGCCTGACGATGCGGAGCGCAAACATCCATCGGAGTCAACCGCAGCATATCCGCATCTGTGGCCAAACCGGCTCGCCTGGTGTCTCCCCCAAAAAGCGTTCCACGCAGTAACGCGCCACTTATCAGGCAAACTGACAAATATGGAGCCTGCGTTGCGGAACCACTCACTTAAAGAACGCTATCGCCGTCTATGATGTTTCGACGCCAGCCAGTGACAAGAACGCAGAGTTTCCGCTCTTGATTGATGGTCAGCGCGCCGGGCGGCTTGATGCAAAGAGCAGCGGCGACAACCGGTGAGATCCAGTGACCAGTGTGCGGGTCACACAATGCGCCGGTGGAGGCATTCCTGCTGGGCTAGATCGACATCCAATGCGGTCGAGCCGCGTCTGTCGTTCGCTCTCCCGCCAGCAGGAGCGCGCCGAGCGCAAGCTGACGATGTCGACCAACCGGACGGGCATCGTGGTGGAGGGGTGCGCAGAGTGCGGAGGGCCTGTCGGGGGACCGAGCGGCTTCATGGCGCCCAGCAGGGTTAGCGGACATCGCAGGGCTTTCCGCTGAAGACTGAGTACAGCCGTTGCAGAAGCCCGGGTTCGTTCAATCGAATGGCCGGACAGCGCTGACGGGGAAGCGTTGCCTGGACGGATGCCGCGGCATTGCCGCTTAACTGGTGTCCGAAATGATGTTGACCCTTCCAACTTGCGGGACGACACTCCCCATTGAGTGAGATGGAGGCAAGAATGGAACCAACAAGCCACTGGCGGCATATGCGAACCGCGCCAAGGGACGGCAAGCGCATTCTCGTGACGATCCGCCCATCCGAACAGGGACCAGGAACAGTTGATCTCGCCTACTGGTCGAATGGCGACCGCTACGGTGCCGAATCCTGGCGTTCTTCGGATTCCGCACCCGGCCGAATTATTGAATATGCGGAACCGGAACTAAAATGCTGGATGCCCATGCCATCCGCCGATGTCGACCTCATGACGGCGCCCTTGGCCTGGGAAGGCAAGGATGAGGAGGAACTGGACGGCTCAGGGATTTGAGAATTCACAAAGTGTGCGGCCGTGGCTGGGTCGGGAAAGCATCAAATGCGGTCACGTGAGAAGTGCCGCAACCACTGAGGTCGCGGCAGGTAGTCATGCGACGACTTGGAGTTGTGCCTTTCCATTGTGAAGGAAACACGCTTTCGAGAAGAGGCCCAGATCGACGAAATTGGGCAAACGAACGTCGCCCTGCGTTCGATGTCTACTGTTCGAAATCTCGAAGTGTTCAAAATTGCGGTCAGGAAAGTTCCTTATGACCAGAAAAACGAACAAACTTGACTTTGCCCGCATCGGAGAGCTCCACATGTTCAGCCTCGTTGTGGCTAAGGCCGCCGCGGCAGGGCACGAAAATCATCACCGTCGGCGCGGGGCGATTGATAAACAGCGCATCACGGAAGCGCCTGAGAGCATGGTTTTGGTTTTAAGGCCAAGCATCGCTGCACTATTCAAGATCATCTGCTGGAGGTTATCGTCAAAGGTACAAGGCGGCATATCAAATCAACGAGCAACATCAAACTTGCAGCCGTGTCGTTCGGCTTCGAACCTGATCGCGACATGATCTGCCTCTCAATTCCATCCAGTCGGACG
This sequence comes from Pseudorhizobium marinum, assembly GCF_000705355.1. Lineage (NCBI taxonomy): Bacteria > Pseudomonadati > Pseudomonadota > Alphaproteobacteria > Hyphomicrobiales > Rhizobiaceae > Pseudorhizobium > Pseudorhizobium marinum. The sequence continues at coordinate 103,464 of NZ_JMQK01000014.1, read as the reverse complement.
GACTTGGGATGACGCAAATCGATCGTACACATTGCTTTGTCGGGGATCACGTTTACAGAGCCAGGCAAGACCGAGATTCGACCAATCGTGAAACGAGCATCGAAATCCGATGGCATAATGGCGTCATAGAGCCCGTTAAGAGCAGCTATAAATGCCTGTAGCGGATTGCGGCGATAGGACCGACCGGTCGTTCCTGCATGTGCTGTTTGCCCAATGACCGATATGTTGAGCCAGCGGCTCTCGGACGCGCACAGTCGAAAATGAGCCGCCTGAATCCTGATAGTTGCTTGCACAGTGGCCCGGAGACGATGCATGTAATCTGCAAGCATTGACGGTCTGAGAAAGCGGACGTCACCGCCGTTGGCCGGACACGGACGACAGCAGCCAGCGCGAAGCCGCCATGGAGGGTATTGTCGAAGGGTGGAATAGAAGCAATCCAATCCTGGGCGGAAACCAGCCAAGCTAACATCGGCCCGTCAATTCGCGTTCCACAGGAGGGGCGGAGATCGATGTCTCGAGCATCCCGCCCCCCCCTTTCCCGGATTTTAGTCCCCGATCGGAAAAGCCAAGCCCGCCTTTACGCGATCCATCACCACCATGGTCTTGAACCCCTTGATGTCGTGGTTTTCGTAGAAAAACCGCCGGGTGAAGGCCTCGTAGTCCTCCATGTCCTTGGCCGTGATGACGAGGATGAAATCGGCATCGCCGGTTACGTAGTAGCCGATCATGACCTCCTGCGTGGCCCGGATTGCCGCCTTGAAGCGATCGACAATGTCTGCTCGCTCGCGTTCCAGTGACACGAGGACGATCATGGTGATGCCCCGCCCCACGGCTTTCGGCGAGACGATGGAGACATCTGCCTCGATCACTCCCCCTTCGCGCAGGCGCTTCAACCGCCTCTGGCAGGCGGTTGGCGAGAGATTGACGACCTGCGCCAGTTCTTCCGAGGTCAACCGGTTGTTCTTCTGAACGGCGGCGAGAAGAGCCAGGTCAGCGCGATCCAGTGTCACCATTGCAGAAATCCTGCGTCCTTGACGATAAAAACTCTAAAATTCGGCATCTGGCGGCATGCCAACGCAGATAATCAATCATGCTGTGCGGGTAGGCTGCTGTAAACACCGATGTGGAGTTCCCTATGCAAGGCATTGCCGCTGCGGCTCTCAAGACGCTCTCGCGACCGGACCTGATCGAACGCCGCGCCTTCCTGAACGGCGTGTGGACAGCGCGCGATGAGGTCCTGGGTGTCAGCGACCCGGCAAACGGTGAGCGCCTCGCTGGTGTCGCGGCCTGCTCCCCTGCCGACGCCGACGCTGCAGTCGCCGCCGCCCGTCAGGCGTTTTTCGATTGGCGCGACAGGCTCCCGGCCGAGCGCGGCATGATCTTGCGCCTGTGGGCCAAGCTGGTGCGGGACAATGCGCGGGACCTTGCAACCATCATGACGTGCGAGCAGGGCAAGCCACTGGCTGAAGCACTGGGCGAGATGTCCTACGCTGCAAACTTCCTCGACTGGTTTGCTGCCGAAGGGGAGCGGGCCTATGGCGAAACCATTCCAAGCCATCTGCCCGGGAGTCGCCTTTCGGTGCAGATGCAGCCGGTCGGCGTCACCGTCGCGATCACGCCGTGGAATTTCCCTGCCGCCATGATCACCCGCAAGGCGGGCGCCGCACTGGCGGCTGGCTGCACAATGATCGTCAAGCCTGCGCCCGAGACGCCGCTTTCTGCTCTCGCCCTTGCGAAGCTTGCCGAGGAGGCAGGCATGCCGGCAGGCGTCTTCCAGGTTCTCACCGGCGAGGCCGTACCACTTGCTCGCCGGCTTCTCGAGAATACCGAGGTCAGGGCGTTTTCCTTTACCGGCTCCACGGAAGTCGGCCGCATCCTGCTTACCCACTCCGCGGCGACAGTGAAGAAGGCGTCGCTGGAGCTCGGGGGGCATGCCCCTTTCATCCTGTTTGACGATGTCGATCTCGCCAGATCCGTGAGCGACTGCATCAGCGCGAAATTTGCGACGTCGGGGCAGGATTGTCTGGCCGCCAATCGAATCTACGTTCAGCGCCGTGTCTACGATCGCTTCGTCGACGCGTTCGGGCTGGCGACCTCGCAGCTCAGCGTCGGTCATGGTCTTGAACCCGGCACGGATATCGGCCCGATGACGCGCCCGTCGGTCGTGGAAAAATGTCGCCAGCAGGTTTCCCAGGCGGTTTCAGCCGGCGCCCGTCTCGTCTGTGGTGGACAGGACAACCCGCTTGGCGGCAATTTTGTCTCGCCGACGGTGCTTGCCGATGTCACCGACAACATGCTGATCGCACGGGAGGAAACCTTCGGTCCGGTCGCCGCCATTCTGCCTTTCGACGACGAAGCGGACGTGCTTGCCCGGGCCAACGCCACGGAAATGGGCCTTGCAGCCTATGTCTATACCAACGACCTGGGGCGCGCGATGCGCCTCACCGACCGGCTTGAATACGGGATGGTTGCTGTCAACACGCCAAAATTTACCGGCGCGCCGATCCCCTTTGGCGGATGGAAGCAATCCGGGCTCGGACGCGAAGGCGCACGGCACGGACTCCTGGAATATCTCGAGGCAAAATACGTCTGCTTCGGCAACCTTGCTGCATGAAAGGACTATCACCATGTCTGTCAACCTGGACCAAATCGCTGAAATGGACCGCAATTGCGTCCTGCACCCCTTCACGCACCTCAAGGACTTCGCCTCCGGCAAGATGGGCGATCCGACCATTGTCGAGACCGGCAAGGGCATCCGTATCCAGGATGCACATGGCAGGGAGCTGATCGACGGCTTTGCAGGCCTCTACTGCGTCAATGTCGGCTACGGACGAATGGAAGTCGCGGAAGCCATCTCTCGCCAGGCCTATCGCCTCGCCTACTACCACTCCTATGCGGCCCACACGACGGACGAGCTGGCAATCCTCTCCGACCGCCTGGTGAAGATGGCACCGGGCAAGATGAGCAAGGTGTTCTACGGAATGTCCGGCTCCGACGCCAACGAGACCCAGGCGAAGCTCGTTTGGTACTACAGCAACCTACGCGGCAAGCCGAACAAGAAGAAGATCATTTCCCGCGAACGCGGCTATCATGGCTGCAGCGTCGTCTCCGGCTCCATGACCGGCATGAGCTTTTATCACGATCACATGGACCTGCCGCGCGCCGGCATACTCCATACCGGAGCACCGCACTACTATTGGGGGGCAGAAGCAGGCGAGACGGAACGGGAATTCTCAAAGCGGCGTGCGGAGGAACTCGAGGCCCTGATCCTGCGTGAGGATCCAGACACCATCGGCGCCTTCATCGCCGAGCCGGTCCTTGGTACCGGTGGCATCATTCCCCCTCCACAAGGCTATTGGGAAGACGTGCAGAAGGTTCTGAAGAAATACGACATTCTGCTCATCGCCGACGAGGTCATCACCGGTTTTGGACGCACCGGCTCGATGTTCGGGTCGCAGCACTACGGCATCGAGCCGGACCTGATCACCGTGGCCAAGGGCCTGACCTCCGCCTATTTTCCGCTGTCGGGCGCGATCGTCGGCGACAAGGTCTACAAGGTGCTGGAAGAAGGAGCAGACCGCGTCGGCGCTTTCTCCCACGGCTATACCTATTCCGGCCATCCGATCGGCGCTGCGGCGGCAAACGCTGTTCTCAACATCGTTGAACAGGAGGACCTGCCGGGAAACGCACGCGCGGTCGGCAGCTACTTCCAGGAACAGTTGAAGGCGACGTTTGCGCAGCTTCCCATTGTCGGCGAAGTGCGCGGCGTGGGACTGATGGGCGCAATCGAATTCGTCGCGGATCGCGAGAAGAAGACGCGCTTCAAGCCCAACCTCACGGTCGGAGCACGCGTGTCGAAGGCGGCGCGCGAGCGCGGTCTCATCGCACGCGCCATGCCGCATGGAGACATTCTTGGCTTTGCGCCGCCGCTGGTCACGACGAGGGCGGAGGTCGACGAAATCGTCGCCATCACCGAAGCCGCCATTCGGGCCGTCATGGACGATCTGGTCCGCGCCGGCGAAACGCTCTGACGCTTTCTTGACCGGGCGGTTCCCGCCGCCCGGTCAAGGCCTATGCTGCAAGGCCGGTGCCGACGGTTACGATTGCGGCAAGCCTGCCTGTCCAGAGGGCAAACGCCTCTGAGGCAGGCATAGTGCTTCATCTTTTGCGCTGAAGCATGCATAATGTCATGAAAATGCACTCTCGAATAACGAGTCAATTTCATGCGTCGCCAAGCCAATCCGCTCGTCACCGATCCCGTGCCTTCGACAAGGCCTGTGGTCTGGCGACCAAGCCTCACGAAGCAAAAGGGGGTCACCAAGCACGCGGCGCTGACCGAGCGGATCATTGCCGACATCGATTCCGGGGTGCTCAAGCCGATGGATCGCATGCCCACGCACCGGGATCTCGCGCGCCAACTTAATCTTTCCGTCCAGACCGTCAGCCTGTCCTACAAGGAGGCGGAGCGGCTCGGCTTCCTCAGCGGCGAGATCGGCCGCGGTACATTCGTCAAGGCGCGCGTGACCGACCGCGCAGGGCGCATGATGCTCGATCACAGCCCCAATGAAGTGCTCGATCTTTCCATCATCCGCGGTGTTTATCTCGATGAGCACGAAACGGCCTGCCGCGAGGTCTTCCGCGACATGGCCGAAAGCGACATCGCCAGCTTCATGCGCCCCTGCCGCCCGATTGCAGGACTTGATCGTCACCGCGAAACGGCGCGCCTCTGGCTGCAGAGGTTCGGCGTCACCGCCGGCGCCGATCGCATCCTCGTCACCAACGGCGCTGCCCACGGCATCTTCCTTGCGCTCAGCTGCATCGTCCGCTCAGGCGACGTCGTGCTGTGCGAAAACCTGACCGACCATGGCATTATCGGCCTTTCCAACGTCCTCGGCTTCAGCCTCAAAGGGCTCCCCACGGATCATGAAGGGGTCCTGCCCGACGCGCTGGAGGCGGCCTGCGCTTCCGGCGGGGTCCGGGCGCTTGTCCTGATCCCGACGCTCAACAATCCCACGGGTCACGTGGCGGGCGCCGAACGTCGGATCGCAATCGCCGCCATTGCGGCGCGTTACGGCATTTTCGTCGTCGAGGACGAGGTGTGCCGTCCGATGATCGACGAGCAGCTCCCGTCGATCGCCGAAATGCTGCCGGACCTGGGCTTTTTCGTCACCAGCTTCACCAAGGCGGTGATCACGGGCCTTCGTGTCGGCTATCTGGTCGTCCCTCCCTCCTATTCGATCCGCGCCGCCTCCATCCTGCGCGTGTCGAGCTGGAGCGGCACCTACATGGCCGGCGAGATCGCTACACGCTGGATCGAAAACGGTACGGCGCAAAGGTTGCTCGAGATCCAGCGCAAGGAGGCCCGTGCGCGCCAGGCCATCGCAGCCGGCATCCTTGACGGGCACATTGCCTCCAGCCATCCGCTCTCGCTTTGCGCCTGGCTGAAAGTGCCGGCGCCGTGGACCGAAGACGGATTGGTGCGTGCGCTTGCCAATCTCAACGTCGCCGTCTCGCCTTCGGAACCCTTCATTGCCGGTCCCGGCCATGGCGGCGGCATCCGCATCTGCCTTGGCGGGCGCATGAGTCACGAGACTCTGGCAAAAGCGCTGACGACGGTGCGCCAGACCTTCGAGCAATGGCCTCCCGTCTATGACATCGGCTCCATCAGCTAGGCAGCCGGACGAAGATTGGATCATGACAATATAATAATTGACATGATTTTACTTCGCTCGCAACATGACAATCATGAAGAGCGGAAGCCTGTCCAAGTTGAGCGAAAACATCACTCTGCCGGTTGTGCTGGCAGATGTCGAGCAGGCTGCGGCACGTATCGCGGGCCGGGTGATACGGACGCCGCTCGTTGCCTCTGCCGCGCTGCTTCGACGGGCCGGTCAGCCCGTCCACCTCAAGCTTGAGACACGCCAGCCCATCGGCGCGTTCAAACTGCGCGGTGCGATGAATGCCATCCTGTCGCTTGATGAGACGGCCAGGCAGCGCGGTCTCGTCACCGCCTCAACCGGCAATCATGGCCGCGCCGTCGCCTATGCCGCACGCGAACTTGGCATACCCGCCACCATTTGCATGTCCTCGCTGGTTCCGGGCAACAAGGTCGAGGCGATCCGCTCGCTTGGCGCCGAGATCCGCATCGTCGGCCTGTCGCAGGACGATGCGCAGGAGGAGGTCGAGCGTCTCGTCCAAAGCGCCGGCCTGACCCCAATCCCGCCCTTCGACGACGTCGACGTGGTCGCCGGCCAGGGTACGATTGGCCTGGAAATCGTGGCGGACCTGCCGGACCTTGCCACCGTGCTCGTGCCCCTGTCCGGGGGCGGCCTGGCAGGCGGCATTGCCGTCGCAGTGAAAGGGCTAAGGCCGCAGGCGCGCATCATCGGCATCTCGATGGAGCGCGGTGCCGCCATGCATGCGGCGATCGCCGCCTGCGAACCTGTTGCGGTCCGCGAGGAGGAAACGCTGGCAGACTCGCTCGGCGGCGGTATCGGGCTTGCAAACCGCGTCACCTTCGCGCTCTGCCGCAACCTCCTCGATGGCGTTGTCCTGCTGACCGAAGACGAAATCATTGCCGGTCTCCGGCATGCGGCGCGCGAAGAAGGAGAGGTCGTCGAGGGGGCGGGAGCCGTCGGCATTGCCGCCATTCTCGCGGGCAAGGTTGCGCTATTTGGACCGACCGCCGTCATCGTCTCGGGCGGCAATATCGACCCGAAGACACACCGGGAGATTGTCGGGGGAGCGGCCGGATGAGCCACATCAGCATCCTGACGGAGGCAGATCTGCGTGACATCGTCACGCTCGACGCTTCCGCCGTCGACTGTGTCGAACAGGCTTTCGCGGCGCTTGCCACCAAACCGGTCGCCATGCCGCCGATCCTGCGCCTCGACATTCCCGAATTTCGGGGCGAGGTGGACGTCAAGACGGCCTACGTACCAGGCTTTGACAGCTTTGCCATCAAGGTCAGCCCCGGCTTCTTCGACAATCCGCAGCTCGGCCTGCCGAGCCTCAACGGGTTGATGATCCTGCTCAGCGCCAGGACAGGCCTCGTCGAGGCTCTGCTGCTCGACAACGGCTATCTGACCGATATCCGCACCGCCGCCGCGGGTGCTGTCGCGGCGCGGCATCTTTCACGGCAGGACGCCTGCGTTGCCACGATCTTTGGCGCCGGCATGCAGGCGCGGTTGCAATTGCAGGCGCTGATGCTGGTGCGCCCGATCAGGTCGGCGCGCATCTGGGCACGCGATCACGCCAGGGCAAGCAAGCTTTCAGGTGATTTCTCTCGCGCGCACGGCATCGAGGTCACCGCCGTGGCCGATGCGCGCCAGGCCGCAAGCGGTGCCGACATCATCGTCACCACGACACCGGCCGAAAAGCCGATCCTGATGGCGCAGTGGCTGGAGCCCGGCCAGCACCTGACGGCGATGGGATCGGACGCCGAGCACAAGAACGAGATCGATCCGGCCGTCTTTGCGCGCGCGCTCTATATCGCCGACCGGATCACCCAGACCCGGATTCTCGGGGAATTGCACCACGCCATCAAGGCGGGGATCGCACCGGCCGACCGATCGTACCCGGAGTTGGGAGCTGTCATCGCCGGCAGGGCGAAGGGACGCACGGCTGCCGACGACATCACCTTTGCCGATCTCACCGGGACTGGCGTGCAGGACACCGCGATCGCCAATCTCGCGCTGACCCGCGCAAAAGACGCCGGGCGCGGCCAGACCATCGAAAACACACTCAAGACGGGAGACGTGGCGTGAGCGTGACGCTGAACTTTACGCGCGAGGAATATGCCGAGCGTTTGTCCAAAACCCATCGCGCAATGGACAAGGCCGGAATCGATCTTCTCATCGTGACCGATCCTTCCAACATGCACTGGTTGACCGGGTATGACGGCTGGTCATTTTACGTGCACCAATGCGTGCTGGTGCCGCCTGGCGGCGAGCCGATCTGGTACGGCCGCAGGCAGGATGCCAACGGCGCCAAGCGCACTGCCTATCTGGAACACGACAACATCATCGGCTATCCGGACCATTACGTGCAGTCGACCGAGCGTCACCCGATGGATCTGCTGTCGCAGATCATCGACGAGCGCAAATGGTCCGGCCTCACGATCGGCGTCGAAATGGACAACTACTATTTCTCGGCAGCTGCTTTCGCCTCCCTCCAGAAGCATCTGCCCAATGCCCGCTTCACCGATGCGGCAGCGCTCGTCAACTGGCAGCGTGCGGTCAAAAGCCCGACCGAGCTGGACTACATGCGCAAGGCCGGCAAGATCGTCGAACTGATGCACAAGCGGATTCTCGACGTCACCGAACCGGGCATGCGCAAATGCGATCTCGTTGCCGAGATCTATGATGCCGGCATTCGCGGGACCCGCGAGTTCGGCGGCGACTATCCGGCGATCGTCCCGCTTCTTCCGTCGGGCGCCGACGCTTCCGCGCCGCATCTGACATGGGACGACAAGCCGATGCGCACCGGCGAAGGCACGTTCTTCGAGATCGCCGGAGCGTACAGGCGTTACCACTGCCCGCTCTCGCGCACCGTCTTTCTCGGCAAGCCGACACAGGCCTTTCTCGACGCGGAGAAGGCGACGCTCGAAGGGATGGAGGCTGGTCTGGCCGCCGCTCGACCGGGCAACACCTGCGAGGACATCGCCAACGCCTTCTTTGCCGTCTTGAAGAAATACGGGATCACCAAGGACAACCGAACCGGCTATCCGATCGGTCTTTCCTATCCGCCGGACTGGGGCGAGCGCACCATGAGCCTGCGCCCGGGCGACCGCACGCAGCTGAAGCCGGGAATGACCTTTCACTTCATGACAGGGCTATGGCTTGAAGACATGGGGCTTGAGATCACCGAGAGCATCGCCATCACCGAAACCGGCGTCGAATGTCTGGCAAATGTGCCCCGCGAACTGTTTGTGAAGGCGTGACGCAATGTTGGAGACCGCGCCCCGTCCTTCTGCGATCACACCGACGGTCGATTTTGACGCCAAGGGTGTGCAGCATGGCCATCTGCGGCTGCCCTACAGCCGCGACGACAGTGCATGGGGTTCGGTGATGATTCCGATCTGTGTCGTCGCCAATGGGGATGGGCCGACTGCTCTTCTCACCGGCGCCAATCATGGGGACGAATATGAAGGCCCGGCGGCTCTTTTCGAGCTGGCGCAGACGCTTGATCCGACCCAGGTCAAGGGGCGCATCATCATCGTGCCCGCTCTCAACTACCCGGCCTTTCGTGCGGGAACGCGCACCTCGCCCATTGATCGCGGAAACCTCAACCGCAGCTTTCCTGGCCGGCCAGACGGGACGGTAACCGAGAAGATCGCCGATTACGTAGCGCGTCAGCTGATCCCGTTCGCCGACATCGTGCTCGACTTCCATTCCGGCGGAAAGACACTCGACTTCCTGCCCTATGCGGCGGCGCACGAGCTGCCGGACAAGCTGCAGGAGGCACGTTGTTTCCAGGCGGTCGCGGCATTCTCCGCGCCATACTCGATGAAGATGCTGGAGATCGATGCCGTCGGCATGCTGGACACGACAGCCGAAGAGATGGGCAAGGTCTTCGTCACCACCGAGCTTGGGGGCGCCGGCACGGCAAGTGCGCGCTCCATTGACATCGCGCGACGCGGGACGGGCAATCTCTTGCGGCATGCGGGGATCCTGAAGGGTGCTCCAGACGTGCGACCGACCCGCTGGCTGGACATGCCCTCGAGTGACTGCTTTACCTTTGCTGAGGATGACGGGTTGATCGCCTTTGCCTGCAATCTCGGCGATCCCGTCAACGAAGGTGACGTGATCGCCCGTGTGTACCCCCTCGGCAAGACCGGCATTGCCCCCATAAGCTACGCTGCCGCCATAGATGGCGTGCTTGCAGCCCGCCATGTCCCCGGCCTGATCAAGGCGGGCGACTGCCTTTCCGTCATCGCCACGGTCACGGAGCCACCGTGAGCCGGCGAACCTCGTGAGACCCGAAAACGGGCCACGGAAAAACCGCCAACCAGAGGAGAACACATATGCATGTTTCAAAGCTTATCGGGCTTTCCGCCCTTGCATTCAGCGTAACCGTCACGACTGCGGCGGCACTCACCGTCGAGGAGGTCAAGGAGCAGGGATACATTCGCGCGGCGACTGCCAATGAAGTTCCCTATTCCTACATGCAACCTGACGGCACCTCGGCGGGAATTGGACCGGATGTCGCCAATCAGGTGCTGAAATCGATGGGGATCGAGGAGGTCAACTGGACCGTCACCCCGTTTGGCACACTCATTCCCGGGCTCAAGGCAAGGCGCTATGATTTTGTTGCGGCCGAACAGAATATCTCGCCGGAGCGCTGCAAGCAGGTTGCCTTTACGGAGCCGAACTCGTCCTATGGCGAGGGGCTTCTCGTCAAGAAGGGCAATCCCAAGGGGCTTACGACCTATGCCGATATCGCCAAGGATCCGTCGCTGACAGTCGCCGTGGTGTCGGGGGCCAACAATGTTGACTTCCTTCGCGCCGTCGGCGTCAAGGACGACCAGATCGTCTTCATCCAGGCCAATGCCGACGCCATCCCTACCGTCCAGAGCAGGGTGGACGCCTATGCGGCCACCGAGTTGACCGTGTCGGAACTGGCAAAGGACCAGGATCAGGTCGAGCAGGTCTCGCCCTTCACGGATCCGGTCGTCAATGACCAGCCGGTGCGCAACTATGGTGGCTTCGCCTTCCGTCCGGAAGACAAGGAATTGCGCGACGCCTTCAATGCGGCACTGGTAGAGTTCCGCCAGACGGACGAGTACAAGGCGATCCTGGCAAACTACGGGCTGTCCGAGCAGAGCATTGCGGCTGCCGCCGACAAGCGCGTCGCGGATCTTTGCGCGGGTAACTGACAGGGACGGCGCCCGGCTAAGCCGGGCGCCCATGCAAGGGAGATCCTGGATGGACTGGAGTGCCTATCTGCCGATGATCCTGCAGGGTGCTGGCGTCACCATGACGATCACGCTTGCCTCGATTGTCGTCGGCGCGCTGCTTGCATTCGCCTTCGGCATCCTGCGCGTCGAAGGCGGGCCGGTACTATCGACCATTGCCCTTTGCTATACGGAGGTGTTCCGCGGCACGTCCCTGCTGGTCCAGCTATTCTGGTTCTACTATGCGCTGCCGCTCGTGGGCCTCAGCTTCGAACCGGTCACCACGGGCATCCTGGTGCTTGCCGCCCACGTCGGCGGCTATGGCGCGGAGATTGTCCGTGGCGCACTCTCTTCGGTCTCCACCCAGCAGCTGGAGGCGGCAAGAGCCCTGAACTTTGACCGGTTTCAGACGCTGTTTCGCGTCTCCCTGCCCCAGGCCGTGGTCGAGATGATGCCAGCGTTTGGCAATCTGGCCATCGAAACGCTGAAGCTCTCGTCACTGGTGTCGTTGATATCGATCGCCGACCTGACCTTTACAGCGCAATCGATCCGCAATCTCACCCTCGACAGCGCGAGCATCTACTCCATCACGCTTCTTTGCTATTTTGCCATGTCGCTGGTGCTGATGATCGCCATCCGGATCATCGAACACTTCGTCAGGCGGGGAGATGTCTTTCCCCGCTCGGCCCATTCGTGAGGAGCTGACACGATGATGTACGGCTATGAATGGGATACGACCACCTGGCTGACCTACACGATCTCCATCCTTCCGATCATCCTGATCGGCCTGACGGTGACCTTGAAAGCAGCTGCCGCGGGATTTGCCATTGCGCTCGTGCTTGGCCTCATCTTCGCGCTTCTGCGCCGCAGCCGGATCAAGGCGATCTCCTGGACGGTCGCATTCGTCGTCGAGTTCCTTCGCGACACGCCGCTTCTGGTGCAGCTGTTCTTTCTCTATTATGTCCTGCCGAATTTCGGCATCGTTCTGCCGGCATTCCTGACCGGGGCGCTGGCGCTCGGCCTGCAATATGCCGCCTATACGTCCGAGGTCTACCGCGGTGGCATTGAAGCCGTGCATCATGGCCAGTGGGAAGCAGCCACGGCCTTGAATCTCACGCGCATGCAAGCCTATCGCGACATCATCATCCCGCAGGCCGTTCCTCGCATCGTACCGGCCATGGGCAATTACCTGGTCGCGATGATCAAGGAAACGCCGGTGCTTTCGGTGATCACCGTCATGGAAATGATGGGGCTCGCCAACATGATTGGCGAACGCACCTTCGAATACCTCGTGCCGCTGACACTTGTCGGCCTGATCTTCCTTCTCCTGACGCTGATCTGCTCGGCCGGCCTCCACCGCCTGCAGAAGGCGCTTCCCAAAGCAGGAATCCCGTTGCGATGAACGAAAAGACAGATACACCCCTCATTGAGTTTTCCGACGTGACCAAACGCTTCGGTATTCTTACGGTGCTGGACCAGTTCAATTTCAGCGTCGCCAAGGGGGAAAAGGTTACCCTGATCGGCCCATCCGGCTCGGGAAAATCCACCGTGCTGCGGATCTTGATGACACTTGAGCCATTCCAGGAGGGAAGGCTGACGCTCGATGGGACTTCCTACCATGAACCGGGCGGCCGGGGCCGTTTCCAGGCCTCCGAAAGGCATCTGCGCCAGATCCGCAACCACGTCGGAATGGTCTTCCAGAGCTTCAATCTCTTTCCGCACATGACTGTCCTTCGCAATGTGGTCGAAGCCCCGGTGCGGGTCCTCGGGATGCAGCGGGAGGAAGCCGAGGTGCGCGCGATCGAACTGCTCCAGATGGTGGGCCTGGCAGACAAGAAAGACCAGTATCCGGCACAGCTGTCGGGCGGACAGCAGCAGCGGGTGGCCATCGCCCGCGCGCTCGCGATGCGCCCGCAAGTCCTGCTCTTCGACGAGCCAACCTCAGCGCTCGATCCCCAGTTGGTGGGAGAGGTGCTTTCCGTCATTCGAGGCCTGGCACACGAGCATGACCTGACCATGCTGCTGGTCACCCATGAAATGCGCTTTGCGCGCGAAGTGTCGGACCGCGTGTGCTTCTTCGACAAGGGACGCATCTGCGAGCAGGGCGCGCCGGAGGCAATCCTTGGTGCGCCGAAACATGAACGGACGCGCGAGTTCTTGGCATCGATACTGGGTTAGCGTCATGCCGCCTTCACTCGCTGGCCCAGCAATGTCGCAGACAGTGTCGACGCCTTCACCGTTACCGGTAGCCAGGCCGGAGGCGTTGACCTTACGCAACGACGCCGGCCCGGAAGGCCGGGCGGGCTCGCCAGGCGGGGATGCGCTCTTGTCGGTTGTGGCCCTGTCTCGATGCGAAGGCGCCCTATCCGGCAGCGTCCCGAACAGCTTTAGCCAGATCCAGGGTGCTGTGGTTTGTCAGCACCTTGTTCAACGACAGGACGATGCTGTCAGCCACGGTCTTGTGCATGGTGTCTCGTAGCTGGCCCAGCGTTTGGGGATCGGCGGCGAGGACCATTTTATCAAACTGGTGAGCGTGCTTCATCGAGTACAGCTCGTTTGCCAGCTGCTTGGCAAAGGTCGCTTCGTCTGTCTGGACGATGGTCTGCTCCGGTGGGCGAGATCCGGAAGGACCGTCGTCCTCCAGATTTTGCGGCGTTACGCGCCGTTCCTCGGCAAGGGTCAACGCATCCTTCACGCCACGACTGCGAAGCAGGATCGCCTGGTGGCCGTCCGCCACGACAACAAGGGTATTCTGGGGAATGATAACGATATCTGACATATGACGGTCTCCTTTGCTCAGGACCAACGGGACGGCTGCGCGATTGTTCCTCTTCGCCCAGATCCCAAAGCAGCCGTTTTCGTCCTCCTCCCTGATCCGTTAGCGTCGATGAGCAGCGTGCCCGGGTGACGGCCCGATCCGGGTTTGGGCACATGGCCGGCCATGGTATTGTTCCAGCGTCGCGAAGGGGAAAGGTTACCCAGAGCGGCCATCAGGTACTATTGGCCTGAGACAGGCGCCGGACCTGCCTTGCAAGGCAAATCGACGAGGTGATCTGGTGTTTGGCCGCCAATGCCGAGAAACCGACCGGGTAAGGCCTTGAGCTTCTGCGAAAGCATCGATCTGCTTGAGGACATCCTCAGGAAGGGTGATGTTGATCCGCCGCCGTTTCCAAGCGGGAAGGCTCCGGTACGGCCTCGCCCTCCTCAAGCATGCCATCCACATGAAGGAGAAGAGCCTCTTCAGCCATCCGGCGGGCATCAGCAAGGTCAGTTCCCGCAGTCACGACCTCCTTGGACGTTGGGCAAGGAAACCCCGAAGTCGCCATCGGCGTCCTTATGGATCGGTGCGATATGACTGCGCATGGGGCACCTCGGTTTGGATCGGTTTGCCTCTCAGTGCTCTTAAGCGTACCCCTTGGTGGATCTCGCTTGGGATGCGGCACCGTCACGCGTCCGGGCTATTCAGGCTGCTTTTTCTTTGCACATCAGTGGAATCAACCGGCCCGGTCCCCGGATTCGTAAAGCCGCCTGTACTGTTCGCGAAGGACGTTCTTCTGCACCTTGCCCATCGTGTTGCGCGGCAGCTCCTCAATGAAGATCACCTGCTTTGGTTGCTTGTACCGCGCGAGGCGATCCTGCAATCCCGTGAGGATGGCTCGTTCGTCTACCGACGCCCCTTTCTCCTTGACGACGAGTGCCGTGACCCCTTCTCCGAAATCGGGATGGGGAACCCCGATGACCGCGCTCTCGGCAACGCCATCGATCTGGTCGATCTCGCTTTCGACTTCCTTCGGGTAGATGTTGTAGCCGCCTGAGATGACGAGGTCCTTGCCGCGCCCGACGATGTGGAGGTAGCCTTTCTCGTCGATCTTGCCCAGATCGCCAGTGATGAAGAAGCCGTCGGACCTGAATTCGGCCTGGGTCTTTTCCGGCATTCTCCAGTAGCCGGTGAAGACGTTGGGGCCCTTGACCTCTATCATCCCCGTCTCGCCGTCGGTCAGCGGCTTGCCGCTGTCGGGATCGGTGACCCGCAGCGAGACCCCCGGCAGCGGGAAGCCGACTGTACCGGCAATCCGTTCTCCGTCATACGGATTGGAGGTGTTCATGTTGGTTTCGGTCATCCCGTAGCGCTCGAGGATGAGATGGCCGGACTTGTCTGCAAATGCCTTGTGGGTTTCGGCCAGCAGAGGCGCCGAGCCGGAGATGAAGAGGCGCATCCTGGAGGCGACCGCCCGCGTCAAGCCCGCGTGCTGGGCAAGCCGCACGTAGAACGTCGGCACTCCCATCATCACCGTCGATGTCTGCATCAGCCGCAACACCTGCGTGGCGTCAAACTTGGGCAAGAAGTACATCGACGCCCCCGACAGCAACACGACGTTCGACGCGACGAACAGTCCGTGCGTGTGGAAGATCGGCAATGCGTGGATCAGGCGGTCATCGGCGGTGAAGTGCCAGTATTCGCGCAACGTCTGGGCATTCGACAGCAGATTCTCGTGCGTCAGCATGGCGCCCTTGGAGCGGCCCGTCGTGCCGGATGTGTAGAGGATGGCAGCCAAGTCGTCGGGGCCGCGCGCGACATCCTGAAAGGCGTTTTCCTCGTCCAGACCTTGCAGAAGCGTTCCCCCGCCGTGCTCGTCCAGCGTCTCCACGCGAGCACCGTGATCGGTGGCGACGGGTACCAGTCCATCGCGCGCTGCAGGAGAACAGACCACAAGCGCCGGCTCCGCATCGCCGATAAAATAGTCCAGTTCGGCGAGGGTATAGGCGGTATTGAGTGGCAGATAGACCGCGCCCGCACGCAAGCACGACAGGTATAGAAGAAGCGCCTCCGGGCTCTTCTCGACCTGCACCGCCACCCGGTCGCCGGGCTGAACGCCCAGTTGGATGAGTTTTCTGGCAAGGGCTGCCGACCCTGAGAGCATCTGATCATAGGTCCATTGCCTGCCATCGGCGGTGTCGATGAAGATGCCTCCCCTGCTCGCGGCAGTGCGGATGGCATCGAAGAGGTGATTGCTCATGAGGTGGGCTCCGTATTCGCATGCTCGTTAATGACAGTCTTCCCGCGCGGCGAGACATCTTTGACCGGCACAAGGCTCTGATTGGGCTTGTCGGCCGGCACGAGGCGCCGGATTTGCGGCGTCGTCACCACGTCCCGCCTGCCCGCAAAGGCCTCGTGGTTGGCCTCGATCTCATCCAGTTTGTAAAGGTAGTTGACCATCAGCCCGTGCGCCTGCCGCAGGGCCCTTGGCGAGCGGTCCCCCAGCACGTTCAGGCGCTCCAGCCGGGCACCATTGCCGAGATGGAACCGTGCCACCGGATCCACCATACGGCCGGCGGAGTCACGCGCTCTGAGGAAGTACCATGCGGCAGCAGCCGCGAGCACCGGTTCCACGGCCGCTGCCTTCTGCCCATCGTCTGCCCAGCCTTCATCGTCGAGGACCGCAAGGACCGTCTTTGCCGAGGGAGAAAGGGCATCCGAGGCTTCGTTGCGGCGCTCACGCGCCAGCCAGGCGGCAAAGCCCGGAACCGGCGAGAGCGTGACGAACCGTTCCAGTTTCGGCAAATCCCGGCGCAGATCCTCAACCACCTGCTTGATCAGGAAGTTGCCAAAGGAAATCCCTCTCAAGCCCTCCTGGCAATTGGAGATGGAGTAAAAGACCGCGGTTGTCGCCTCACCCGTTGCAACGAACACGCGATCCTGCCGCAGCAGGTCATCGATGCGCGAAGGAATGTCGCGCGTGAGCGCCACCTCGACGAAAATCAGCGGATCATCCGAGAGTTGCGGATGAAAGAACGCAAAGCAACGGCGATCCTCAGGCTCCAGCCGGCGGCGCAGCTCGTCCCAGCCGCCGATGTCATGGACGGCTTCGTAGCGAATGATCTTCTCGAGAATGTTGGCAGGCGTTGACCAACTGATCGGTCGCAGCACGAGGAAGCCCCTGTTGAACCAGGATCCGAACAGATGCGAGAAATCGGCATCCACGGCAGAGAGATCGGGCCGCTCCTTCATCAGTGCGAGCAGGACCTCGCGCATCCGCACGAGGGTCTCGATGCCGTTGGGCGCCAGATTGAACCGACGGATCAGCTCCTGGCGCCGCGGTTCCGCCGCCAGGTGCAGTTCCAGGAGAGCCGAGGCATCCCCATCCCTGCGGTAACGGTCGATCGCTGTTTCGAGCCGCTGTGTGTCCGGCCCGAAGCGGTCGAGCAGCATGATCATGAAGTCACGCTTTTCTCCTTCGTCGAAGCTTTGCCAACGCTCGAGAATGTTTTTTGCCAGCGCCATGCCCGAGGCTTCACCGCGGCTCGACAGCAGGGTTTCGCACAGGGTGCCTGCACCACCCACGGGGTCATCCAGGTTTTCCCGCTGGTTGAGCGCGAGAAACCGTCGCCCTCTTTCAGTGATCGTCTGCAGCATGTCGGCCAGGAAGGAGGAGGTGTTCATTCGACAACTCCAAGCATCTGGTTGGGCAGCCAAGTCGCAATTTCGGGAAATATGCAAAGGATGAGGATCGCCAGGAACATGACGAGGACATAGGGGAGCGAACCCCACAGGATATCCCTTGTCGGCACCGTCGGGGCGATCGCATTGATGACGAAGAGATTGAGCCCGATCGGTGGCGTGATCAGCCCCACCTCCATGTTGATGGTCAGTACGATCGCGAACCAGTAGGGATCGAACCCCGCCTGGGTGATGATGGGAAACAGCATCGGCGCCGTCATCACGATCACCGCCACCGGCGGCAGGAACATGCCGCAAACGAGCAGGAAAACGTTGATGACCGCCATCAGGACCCAGCGGTTGACGTCCATGTCCGCGATGGCGGCGGCGACTGTCTGGGTGACGAAGAGCGATGACAGTGCAAAGGCAAAGAGTTCCGCTGCGGCCATGATCATCATGATCATCACGCTTTCGCGCATGGCCGAACCAAAGATGCCGCTGACGGCGCGGAAGCGGAAAAGCCGGTAGGCGATGATGACCACCAGCAGGGTCAGAAGTGCGCCCGCACCGGCCGCTTCCGATGGCGTTGCGATGCCACCGTAGAGGACGTAAAGGGTGCCGGCGATAATCAGCAGGAAAGGCAGGATCCGCGGCAGGCCAGCGAGGCGCTCCTTTAACGTGTAGCGAACGAAGCGCGCGTCGAACTCGTAGCCCTTCCGCTTGCAGTCGATGATCGCCCAGGCCATGAACATGACCGTGAGCATGATCCCCGGAAACACCCCCGCCATGAACAGGCGACCGATCGAGGTTTCGGTGGCGATCCCGTAGACGATCAGCGTGACCGAGGGCGGGATGAGGATGCCAAGCGTGCCGCCTGCGGCAATGGAGCCGGTGGCGACGGAATTCGGGTAGCCGCGGCGCAGCATTTCCGGAATACCCATCTTGCCTATTGCCGCACAGGTCGCCGGCGACGATCCCGTCATCCCCGAAAAAACGGCACAGGCGCCGATGTTCGATAAAACGAGCCCCCCTGGAACGCGGTTCAGCCAGCGATCGAGCGAGGTATAGAGGTCTGCGCCTGCGGGAGATGAGGCGACGGCCGCGCCCATCAGCACGAACATGGGAATGGAGACATAGGCAAGGTTGGCGATGCCCGAGAACATGGTATCGCCAAGGATGTAGAAGATCTGCAGTCCATCCTGCAGGAAGAGGGCCACGAAAGCTGCAAGTCCGAGTGCGAAGGCGATCGGCATGCCGGTCGCGAGCAGCAGGAACAGGGCGCAGATGATCAGGAGTCCCGAAACCGTGACGTTCACCGCGGATACTCCTTCACGTTGGATTGGTTCTGCGAAACGGCCGGAACGACTGCGAGCGGATCATGAACGACCGCGTGCATGCCCGGCATCGTGAGCACAAGGATCTGGGCGACGTATTGCAGACAAAGCATGGCGAAACCGGCGGGCAGCGCGAGCAGCGGAATCCACAAGGGTGGCGCCCAGACGCTGGAATGCTTCCAGTTGCCGGCCCAGGCCTCGTGGAATTGGACCCAGGTGGCCGCCAGCATGATGACGCAGAAGATCAAGCCGAGCATTGCACCGACGAGGCGAAGACGGGCGCGGCTTTTGTCCGACAGAAGCAGTTCGATGACGTCCACCCCGACGTGCCCGCCCTTGAGAAGGACATAGGGCGCCCCGAGGAACATGGCCGCGGTTGCGGAAAAGACCACGAAATCTGTCTGCCAAATCGTCGCGACACGAAAGACGTAACGCATCAGGATCATCTGGCAGACGACCAGCATGGCAAGGATGATGAGGATGGTCGACAGGATCGCAAACAGGCGAGACAGGTTGCCTATCCATCGAATGTAGGCCTTGATCATTTCCGGCTCCTTCAGGGGGCATTGCGACGAGGCGCGCAGCTTGTGCGCGCCTCTCACTCGCTATTGCACGGCCAGAGCCTTCTGGATCAGCGCGTCTCCGCCCTCAACCCTCTCGGCAAAGTTCTTGTAGGAGGACTGTTTGGCCAGCTCGAGCCACGCGTCATAGTCTTCTTTCGACATCTCCACGACCTCGACGCCGGCCTTCTTGTAGGTGTCGACCATGAGCTGATCGCCCTTGCGCACTTCTTCGTCAAAGAAGGCTTCCGCCTTCTCTCCTGCAGCAAGGATCGCGTTTTGCTGTCCCGGCGTCAGGCGTTCGAAGACCTTCTTGGAGACGAGCACCGGCTCATACATGAACCAGAGTGCATTCTCTCCGGGGGCCGTCAGGCATTTGGCATGCTCGAAGAGCCGGTAGGACACGAAGCTTGCCGACGAGGTGTTGGCTGCATCGAGCACGCCTGTCTGCATGCCGGTGTAGATTTCGGAGGACGGCATCGACGAGATCGACGCACCTGCTGCGACCAGCATCTCCTCGAACGCCGGACCCGCAGCGCGGATAACCTGCCCCTTCAACGTATCCGGCGACGTGATGCAGCCCTGTTTCGACGCAAAAGCGCCCGACAGCCACGCATCCGCAATCACCATCGCACCCGCATCCTCGATGACCTTCTTGATGTCGGTCATGAACTCGGAATCGTTCAGGCGTTTGGCGCGGTCGAAGTTGCCGACCAGCCCCGGCATCAAGGTGGCGGAGAATTCCGGATGGCGGCCGGAAGCGTAGTCGAGCGGAAAGGACGTCATGTCCAGCAGGCCACGGGTCACCGCATTCCACTGGTCGTTCGGCTTGTAGAGCGACGATCCGGGAAATATCTGGATCTCAAGGTCAACGTCGGCGGCAGCGACGTCACGGGCGATCATCTGCACCATCTCGTCGCGTATGTCGCCTTTGCCGCCGGGGAACTGGTGCGAAGCCTTCAGCACCGTCTGCGCCGTCGCCCCGGTCGCGACCGCACCCATCAGTGCGACGACCGCCGTCAGCGTTACTGCTTTTGTTCGAGTAAACATCATTATCCTCCCGTTACTCCAACCCTCCCGTTGGATTGGAAAGAGTTGAAATCACCTTGCACACGAAGTCAACGATTTTGTATACAAGAACATTGAAACTGCATAATTGGACGGAGCCCATGAGCGCGACATCGCAGACACTGCGGGATGAAATCGAAAACGGAATCGTCACCGGTGAATTTCCTCCTGGCGAGCGCCTGGACGAGGTCCAACTCGCGACCCGCTATGGCGTGTCGAGAACGCCCGTCAGAGAAGCCTTGATGCAGCTTGGCGCCATCGGGCTGGTCGAGATGCGGCCGCGGCGCGGCGCCGTCGTGGCTGAACATGGTCCGGAGCGGGTTTTCGAAATGTTCGAGGTCATGGCCGAGCTCGAAGCTATGGCGGGTGGACTGGCTGCCCGCCGGCACGGTGACAACGACAAGGCCGCCATTCTAGCCGCTTTGGAGCAATGCCAAAACGCAGCCGAGAAGAACGACACCGATCAGTACTACTACGAGAATGAAATCTTTCACCGCGCGATCTACACGGCCAGCCACAGCGGCTTTCTGGAGGAACAGTGTGTCTCGCTGCACCGCCGTCTCCGCCCCTACCGACGACTTCAACTTAGGGTGCGCAACCGCATGAAGGTATCACTTGCGGAGCATTGTGAGATTGTGGATGCCATCACCGCCGGCGATGCGCAAAAGGCGCGGCTTTTGCTTCGCCATCATATAGCGGTCCAAGGCGACCGGTTTGGCGACCTGCTCGCGACGTTGAGGCCTTAGGCTGGACGAGAGAGGAGAATGTCTCAACCGCGGCGGCACGACAGTCAGCCATAGAGGCGAGCGAGAGATTCGTTGATTGCCCAGAACCCGTTCAACACCGGTTGACCCTCCGCAGCCTCTAGGGCATGTACGCAGACCATGAGCAATTTGACAGCACCATCAATGAAGAAAGGCCGCAACCTGCGGATTATCTTCATGTGCGTGTTCGGCGGACGAGGTCTTCGCGTCCAGTCGTGATGCCGCGCGTTTATGCGCGAACGACTGGACGTAAAACTTCACCTCATCCTTCAGTGGCTACCAGGAGAGTAAGCCATGCTCAGCATTCTCAACGTAAATTCGCTCGTGCATTGGGAGGAACGCGAAATCCTTCGGCGCGAGGAGTTCATCCGCCATTTCTCGGAAGAGGTCAGGGCCTTCCTTCGTTCCATCAATCCCGCCTGGGACATACGCCGGGTCGAAGCACCAACGCTCATTCCCCGCCTCATGATCTCCGACGCCTATGAAAACGCGGACATATGGGCTCAGGAAAAGGTTACTCCGACGGAGACCGAACTTGTGCTGCGACCGGAGACAACGACATCAACCTACGCATACATGAACCACCTTCTTGACAGTCATTCAGGGACAAAGCTACCACTTTGCGTCTGGCAGGCCGGTCGCTCCTATCGTCGAGAGCAAGAGCAGACCACTGCCCACATGCGCCTGAAGGAATTCTGGCAGATGGAGTTCCAGGCAGCGTTTACCGCCGACACGGGCATGAACTACCATGCGGCATGCTTGGAACCCGTCCGAAAGATGATTGCATCGGTAATCAACCTTCCAACGCGGATCGTTGAATCCGATCGGCTACCGAGCTATTCCCAAGTTACGATGGACGTCGAGATCGACAACGGCTTCAAGTGGATGGAGGTCTGCTCGATCTCACGTAGGACAGACTTCCCCCGCAAGTTCGTCTCCCGTTCAAAAGGCGGCGTAACACGAAAGCATGATGTCCTCGTTCTCGAGATTGCCATCGGTCTCGATCGGTGCCTCCACAATTGGGCGATAGCAGCAGATCGAGCATAGGGGGACGGTCGCTCAGGTCGTCTCGGTCAAGCGCTGAGGCGACCGCCGAAATATGAGATAGAAGCGTGACCTAACCCCGCCGACTAGAGAAGCGCAGGTAATAGAGGAAAGGAGAGCGCCACCCCCGATCGCCAAAGTAGCGGCCAGCCCGGCGACGCTGCCAGCCGACGGCGGCCCATAGCAACCACGTCCGCCGATCTCCCCACAAATTGACGCATGCACCGGTCAAGTGCCGAACGACGTCAGGTTGCTTTGCTGGCAACCGGTCGGGTCGCGGCAATCCACTCGGTGCAACGCCGCTCCGGATCTGCGTTTCGGGTGATGTCAGTGACGACGGCAGCACTGTCAGCGCCGCGGTCCAGTACGCCCGCGGCCCGCTCGACGGTGAGCCCGCCGATGGCAACAAGCGGAATTCCGCTGATCCGCATCTTCCATTGGGCGATGCGATCAAGACCCTGTGGCGACCAGGGCATGGGCTTCAGGACGGTGGGATAAATCGGCCCCAAAGCGATGTAGTCGGGCCGAACGGCGAATGCCGTGTCGAGTTCGGCCTCGTCATGAGTCGAAACGCCAAGCCTCGTCCCTGCCTTTCGAATGGCAGCAAGATCGGCTGCCGCAAGATCCTCCTGGCCAAGATGGATAAAATCGCAGCCTTCCTCGATAGCCATCTTCCAATGATCGTTGACCACCAGCTGGCATGCATGTGCCGCGCAGATCGCCTTGGCCGCGCGCAGCTCCTGCCGCAGCGGTGCCTGGGCGCTGTTCTTGATCCGGAGCTGCACGAGCCGGACCCCCAGCGGCACCAGTCTGGAGATCCAAGCTGCGCTATCGACGATGAGATAGAAGGGATCGAGTTTCATGTAAACACCGCCTTCCCAATCACCGGCGTAGACGGAACCGCCATGTCCCGCGGTTCCAGAGGTACGGCACCACAGGCCATATGGCCGGCGTTGATGGCCAGCGCGAAGGCTTGCGCCATCGCGGCCGGATCGCCTGCCCCCGCAACACCCGTATTGAGCAGCACGGCATCGAAGCCAAACTCCATGACGCTCGCGGCATGTGACGGGCGGCCTATGCCGGCATCCACGATCAAAGGAACTTCGGGAAAACTGGCTCGAAACGCTTTCAGACCCGCAGGATTGACCGGTCCCGTCGCCGATCCGATCGGCGCGCACCACGGCATCAGCACGCGGCATCCCGCATCGAGAAGGCGTTCTCCAACGACGAGATCGTCGGTGGTATAGGGGAATACGTCGAACCCGTCGTCGCACAGGATGCGGGCCGCCTCCACAAGACCAAAAACCTCCGGCTGCAGCGTATCATGATGACCGATCACTTCGAGCTTGATCCAGTTCGTCGAAAACAGATCCCGCGCCATCTTCGCCGTCAGCACCGCTTCCTTGACGCTGTGGCATCCGGCGGTATTGGGGAGAACCCGGACGCCGAGATCACGTATCAATTCGAAGAACGCACCACCGGGCTTGCCTCCCGCTGTTTCCCGGCGCAACGACACGGTGACGATCTCGCTCTTCGAGCGTCGCACCGCCTCGGCAAGAACAGCTGGCGATGGATATCCGGCCGTGCCGAGCAGCAGCCGGGATTTGACTTCACAGTCATAAAGTTTCAGCACATTAGCCTCCCTGCATGGGCGTCAGGATCTCGATCCGGTCCTGATGGTCGAGCGTGAAACCGGCGCGATCATCGCGGTGGACCAACTCGCCGTTGACAGCGGTGGCAAGCCAGTTTCCCTGGTAGTCGAGAAGCTCCAGTAGTTCGGCGAGCGTCGATGCGGGAAGGTCCTGTTCGTCGCCGTTGACGATAAACGTCATGGGGCAATCCTTTCATCTCGTCTGTCGTTTTGGAGCACCTGGCGCGCGACTTCTCCGGCCATTGCGGGTGCAAGAAGAAAGCCGTGGCGGTAAAAACCATTCACATGGATCACGCCATCATGTTCGGTGATGCGCGGCAGGTTGTCGGGATAGGCTGGGCGAACGCCGGCTCCCGTTTCGACGACGCGTGCCTCGCCGAAGGCTGGATGAACGGCGTAGGCGGCGTTCATCAATTCCATCAGCGAGCGAGCTGTCACCGCATCTCTGTCATCGCTTTCGATCATGGTGGCCCCGACCATGAAACGTGCGTTTTCCCGCGGAACGATATAGATCGGGTAACGGGGATGCAGCAGGCGGATGGGCCGCGAAAAGGCGAGATCTCGCATCTGGAGGAAGAGCATTTCGCCGCGCACTCCCCGCAGCCCGGGCAGGTGTCCGATCTGCGCGTCGCCGGTGCAGTCGACGACGCGGTCGAACGTCAACTCGCTCGGCGCCGGTGCGGCCTGACCGAACCGGACGCGCATGCGCGCCTCCTCCAACCCGGCGGTGAGCGCCGAAAGCGCAGCGCGCGGGTCGAGATGCGCTTCGGCTGGAAAGAACAGCGCCTGGTGGAAACGGCCAGCGAGATCGGGCTCGAGTGCGGCGATACCTGCCCCGTCACGCCATTCCCAACCGCTTGTGCGGCGGGCAAAGCGGTCGAGTTCGCCGGTATCGCGGCCACCGGCGACCACCAGGGTCCCGCGACGACAGACATGACCCGGCAGGGCCGCCTCCCACCAGTCGGCGGCCAAGCGACCAAGTGTGAGGACCCGCTCGTCTCCGGCTTCTCGCTCACACCACGGCGCTAGCATGCCGCCGGCAATGCCGGATGCGCCGGCGCCCGCCCGTTCGGCGTGATCGATAACTGTCACGTCGAGGCCGTGGCGATAGAGTTGCCAGGCAACCGTCAGACCGGCAACGCCGGCCCCTTTGACAAGAACACGCATGTCACTGCCCGGACTATGTCGTGGACAACCCATGGACCGGAATATAGACATCGCCGCCTTCGCGGTATTTTGCCGCCATTGCCGCCAAGCCCTCCTTCCGCGCCTCGGCCCGAATATCGTGGGAGATTTGCATGGAGCAGAATTTCGGGCCGCACATGGAGCAGAAATGCGCAACCTTGTGCGCTTCCTTAGGAAGCGTCTCGTCGTGCAGGGCTCGCGCCGTTTCGGGATCGAGCGAGAGGTTGAACTGATCCTCCCAGCGGAATTCGAAACGCGCACGGGACAGAGCGTCGTCGCGGATTTTCGCTGCGGGATGTCCCTTTGCGAGATCGGCTGCGTGGGCGGCGATCTTGTAGGTGATGACGCCAGTCTTGACGTCGTTGCGATCGGGCAGTCCCAGATGTTCCTTCGGGGTGACGTAGCAGAGCATGGCTGTGCCGAACCAACCGATCATCGCCGCACCTATGCCTGATGTGATGTGGTCGTAACCTGGAGCAATATCGGTTGTCAGCGGCCCAAGCGTGTAGAAGGGCGCTTCCCCGCAGATCTGCAACTGCTTGTCCATGTTTTCCTTGATCTTGTGCATCGGGACATGTCCCGGGCCTTCGATCATCACCTGGCAGTCTTTCTCCCAGGCAATCCTGGTGAGTTCGCCGAGTGTTTCAAGCTCAGCGAACTGCGCAGCATCGTTGGCATCGGCAATGGAACCGGGGCGCAGGCCGTCGCCCAGCGAGAAGGAGACGTCATAGGCACGGCAGATGTCGCAGATGTCCTCAAAATGCTGGTAAAGGAAACTCTCCTTGTGATGATGTAGACACCATTTGGCCATGATGGAGCCGCCACGCGAGACGATGCCGGTGACCCGATCGATGGTGAGCGGAATGTAGGCGAGCCTCACCCCGGCATGGATGGTGAAGTAGTCCACCCCCTGCTCCGCCTGTTCGATCAGCGTATCGCGATAGATTTCCCAGGTGAGGTTTTCCGCAATGCCGCCGACCTTCTCCAGCGCCTGGTAGAGCGGCACGGTGCCGAGCGGGACTGGAGAGTTGCGGATAATCCACTCGCGGATGTTGTGGATGTTACGGCCGGTGGAGAGATCCATTACGGTATCGCCGCCCCAGCGGATCGCCCAGACCATCTTCTCCACCTCTTCGGTCATGGAGGACGTCACGGCGGAATTGCCGATGTTGGCGTTGATCTTGACCAGGAAGTTGCGGCCGATGATCATCGGTTCGGCTTCGGGGTGGTTGATATTGGCCGGAATGATGGCGCGTCCACTCGCCACTTCCTGCCGAACGAACTCCGGTGTGACGAAATCGGGAATGTGCGCGCCGAAGCTTTCGCCGTCCCGCTGCAGCGAATGCTCTTGGGCTTGCCGGCCCAGATTCTCCCGAATAGCGACAAATTCCATTTCCGCGGTTATGATACCCGCCCGCGCGTAGGCGAGCTGGGTCACCGCCTTCCCATCCTTCGCGCGGCGCGGAGGGCTCAGGGGAGAGAATTGCGGCGTCAGCCGGTCGCCGGCCGCAAAGCCGTTGTCCTCCGGCCGGATCTTGCGGCCTTGATAGATCTCGGTGTCGTCGCGCGCTGCGATCCACGCTTGGCGAAGCTTCGGCAGGCCGCCTTCGATCGAGACGACGTGCGACGGATCGGTATAGGGGCCGGATGTGTCATAGACGATGACGGGTAGCTCACCGGAGGTCGGGTGGAGGGCGACCTCGCGCATGGGAACGCGAAGGTCCGGATGCTGCTTTCCGGCCAAGTGGATCTTGCGCGACGCGGGCAAGGGCCCGCTGGTAACGGCTGTCGAATGGGTTGAGGCGGCAATCTTCATCGTGAGGCTCCAAGTTTCAGGTTGGAGACCCAGTCCTAGAGCCGGAATGATGGAAGGACGCAGAGACGGAATCCAGACGTGGACTGTATATCGTCGAGCGCTCGCACCGTCCCTACGCCAGTATGAACTGGATCAGGTTCAACGGGTCACTGCGCTGCGAAAGCCAGCAGAATCTCAGCCCCTTGCCGGGGCACCCCTGGTGAATGATGCAAGGCTACGATAGTCGGATTAGCAGGTCAAGCACGCGCGACCGAAAAGCTTCACGCAAACCTGTGGGGGTTACGCGCTTATCAATGATGCTCATCGACGACGATGCAAATTGCCAGGGGGAGCTCCTTCATGCAGCAAAGGTCGGCCGGCCCGCCCGGGAGATCGAACGCGCGACCCCGGCCTGCAAACCCTTCGCAAGGGACTGCCTTGGTGAGCGAGGAGCCCGGGTTGCCGGATTGGATGATTCGGAGCTGGCTGCTCTCCGTTCTGTCCCATCTGTGGATGCGAACACCTGACCCAGTCGTTCGAAGACGGCCCCATGCCGTTCATTCGAGGCGCCCAGTACGTCCTTGCGCCGTTCCAGCGGGCTGCAAATCAGTTGTCTTGCCAGGTCAGGTTCAAGGGCGCCTTGCCAGAACCAGCAACAGAAAGCCGCCCAGGTCGCGCCAGCGCAAGAACCGCGAGACGGCTTCGCAAGCAGCGGGTGACGGTTGAGGCTCACCGATATTGGTGATGACGAAGCCCGCGGAGGCTACTACAATGAAGTAGTCCCCAATGGTCCGCGGAAAAAAAACCTCGGAACCGCAAACGGCGGAGTTTCTTCGTCGTTGGGGTGGGCTCCAAAACGTCAATGCTCCACGAAGGGCCCTCTGTCGAAACACCGACCGAAACCCAGTTGCTCGGCCGTCGGCGGCTTTTTCCCAACCCAGCCCCCGGGCCGCCTGGGCAACAGTGGCCCAACGTTTCCCGACCAGCTTCACCGCTCACGCTTATACTCGCGGCTCAATATCCGCCTTGGCAATGACGCTCTCCGGATTCAGACGGAACACCTAAACGCGATTTCCATGAAGCCGGCGGCAGGCCAGAGAGTGGCAGCTCTTGGCGGACTTTCTGCCGCTCAACGCAACAGGGTTCCCACTCGCTGGACCGCTTGATGGTAACGCTTTGGCTTTGCGTTTTCCCGGGTGACGATGCCCTTGGCTTCCAGATCAAGCCGAACAGCACCTAACCACCAGCCCAGTTTGTCTCCACCAGGAAACAGCTCCTCCGTGAGGTGCGGCAGGAGGGCCTGCTTGGCTTCTGCTTCGGTCATGCCGGGAGACTGTCGGGGCAAGACGACCAGGAGTGCATCCCGAACGGCTTCGTATTTCCGCCGGTCGACCAACTTCGTTCGTCCGGTCGAGATGACGTTCTCAATTTCAATTTTCTCGAGATCAGACATTAGATGCTCGCTGCAGGAATGGCACTGTTGGGCTGCGGAACCCCATAAGGGCAAACGATGAGGCCAAGCGCCATGCGGCCCCTAGCGGGATTGGCCTGCCATTCGGCACATCGCTGGGGAGGCGATCTGCATCGGCAAGGTCGCTACAGAACATTCGATATTCTACAGCTGGTCGGGCGGTTTCAGGCAAATTTTTCGCATAAAGGCTTACCCAATGGCCGGGTTCGAAGTCGAGGAACATCGGGGTGTTGCAACAGTCAGCGAAAATGCGCCTGGTTGGGCTGTCGGGGGTAAGTCTATGTTGCTGGAGGCGTTCTGCACCAGCATCGCATGCGATTTTGTCGGCGCGATGAATGATGACATGAGTCGCGCCCTTTCCATCCGTCACGCCGACACCATCCGGTAAGGCAGCAAAAAATTCAGATGCCAAACGGCAACTGGTACACATGCATTCGCTGCTCATAATGCTGGGGCCCGAAATCGTCAGGCGAGCCGCCCGGCAGCGACAGGTGATGGACTGTGATTCCTGCATCGGTGCATCTCCTTATTGAATAGAATGACGATTCTATTTAATCCAGTCAAGACGACCAGAAACCTGTCCGCAAGCAACAAGGACAATCCATGAACAATGGTGCGCAGACGCGGATCGCGAGAAGTCGAACTAAAATCCTTGCTGCAGCCTCCGATGTCTTTCTGAGTGAAGGCTATGTCGCCTCAAGCATGGAGCAAGTAGCCCTAGCAGCAGATGTTTCCATCCAAACCATCTACAGCCACTTCAAAGGAAAGGGAGCACTCTTTCTCGAGGTTGCTACCGACCTGGCCGGGGGCGCTGCGAGTGCTGTGGGCAATTTGGTTGAAACACTGCCTGAAGACACTCCGGTTGAGGAATGGCTTACGCGGTTTGCCACCCAGCAGTTGAAGGTTGTCCTGACGCCAACTCTCATGCAACTGAGACGCATGGTGATCGGAGAGGTGGGGCGTTTCCCCCAGTTGGGCAGGACCCTCTATGAAGCCGGGCCGGGCCGAGCAATTGCGCGGCTAACGACCGGCTTGCAGCACTACATCGAGCGCGGCGAGATTGCCATGACGGATCCAGTGCGAGCCGCAAAGCAGTTTAACTGGCTTCTGATGGGAGGTCCAACATCAGAGGTTATGTACCTCGGTGAAGCCGCGATCCCCACCGAGCCTGAGATGCGAACGCAGGTGGACGAGACCGTCGCAATCTTCCTGGCGGCCTATGGACGCGAAGCCACACCACCGGCGTCTGCTTAGGTCGACAAGCTGACGCTCCTTGGGAACAACCCAATGACCGTAGTGGTCGGGACCGCCAGGCCGTTGTCGCCAACAGCTTCATCGTGGAGTCGCTCCGATGTCGGGCGAACTTTGGTGTACCCGACCCACTCCTGACCAGGCACACGATCGCCCCTATCCCGGGTACCGAGCGCATCCTGCAGTGCGACCCAACAGGCGGTCATCCCCGCAGACGAGACAGGTGAGAAGAACACGGATTGCAGCGATGAGGCGCCATGGTCGGCTGTGCAACGTCAACCCGGGTTCCGGCGACGATAGCACCGGAAATCGTTTGCTACCCGGCGATCTCCGGCTGAACCAGCCGCACTAACTTGTCCAGCGAGTCCTGCCAGCCAAGGTAGCAGCCTTCGCGCGGAATCAGGTCCGGGATCCCGGTCTGCTCGATGGTGACCTCCGTGCCCACTGAGACTTTCGCGAAGGCCACTGTGACCAGCATCTCGCCGGGCAGGTTGGCGTCGTCAAAGCTGTCTGTGTAGACCAGCCGTTCACCAGGGACGAACTCCCGATAGGTTCCGCCAAAGGAGTGGCTTTCTCCCGTCGTGAAGTTGCGGAAGGACATCCGGTGCGCGCCGCCGACCCGCGCGTCGAATTCGTGGACGGTGCAGAGGAACCCGTAGGGCGGCAACCAACTGGCGAGCGCGTCAGGCTCGACGAAGGCGCGGAAGACCTTTTGCGGACTGGCGGCAAAGACGCGATGAAGCTTGACTGTGCTAGGCATGATTTTCTCCTTTCTGACTTTTCTTTCCGTTCGGCCCAAGGACGTCCCAGTCGGCGCGATCCAGACAGGCGTGTTTGAATTTTTTGCCACGCCCTGCCGTTTTAATGCCCTACCGCCGCCCATTGATACTCGAGCTGCATCGCCACCATATACGCGGTACGCGGTACGCGGTACGCGGGCCGTGGCGGTGGGCGACAGCCTCGAGGGTCTGCTCCAGCACATCGGCCGGCCGCGCATCCTGCGCCGACGCGACGATCTGCCTGTTTGGCGCAGCATCTATGGCGGGTGGACTGGCTGCCCGCCGGCACGGTGAGAGCGACAAAGCCGCCATTCTTGCCGCTGTGGAGCAATGTCAACATGCCGCCGAGAAGAACGGCACCGATCAGTACTACTACGAGAATGGAATCTTCCATCGCGCGATCTACACGGCCAGCCACAGCGGATTTCTGGAGGAACAGTGTGTCGCGCTGCACCGCCGTCTCCGCCCCTACCGACGACTTCAACTCAGGGTGCGAAACCGCATGAAGGTATCACTGGCGGAGCATTGTGAGATTATGGATGACATCACCGCCGGCGATGCGCAGAAGGCGCGGCTTTTACTTCGCCACCATATAGCAGCTGTCCAAGGCAACCGGTTTGGCGACCTGCTCGCGACGTTGAGGCCTTAGGCAGATCTTGATGCTGTGGACGGCTCCTCCGCCAGCATGCGCACAAAGCGACGCGGTTGAAGAACTTTCGTGGAAAGGTGTGGCGGTGGATCGCCCTCGAACATCGCGCGGCTGCGCAATGGGGCCGCCTGATCAGGCTGTTCGCAGCCTAGAAAAGAAAGCCCGATAGAGGTTTTGATGAAATTCATTCGATTTGCACCAGACTATTTCTGCCATGCCAGAGAGTAGCGGGTATGTCGAAGTTCGCCCGTGCGTGTGAATGCACCGATCTCGACAAGCTGCTGAAGGTCGCGTGTCGCTGTGGCGCGAGATGTACCTGTGATCGAGATGTAATTTTCTGCACTCAGGCCACCCTTGAAGCCTGATGTGCCTTCCTTGAAGATGCGCGCGACCACCTTTTGCTGCCGCTCGTTCAGTCGGTTTCGAAATCGGTCGTAGAATTTCGCTTTTTGAATGAAGAAATTTATGCGATCCAGCGTCGCCCGTTGAGCCTCCAGGATAGTTTCTGAAAAGAAAATGATCCAGTCGGTGATATCGAGCGTGCGTTGGTGTCGCTCAAGCTCGGAGTAATAGGCCTTCCGGCTCTTCTCGATCGTGAAGGCGAGTGAAATGAGGCTGGGTTGCCCAATGTTTTGTGCCAGGGATTTCTCGGCGAGCGCGCGCCCAATTCGGCCGTTCCCATCCTCAAATGGATGAATGCTTTCAAAGTAAAGATGGCCTACTGCTGCGCGTGTCAAAGCTTGAAGCGGCGTTCGGCCATTTGGTCCGGATTGATTGAACCAGGCGATGAAGTTCTCCATCTCAACGTGAACCTGGCGAGATGGGGGAGCCTCAAAATGGATTGCGGGCTTATCCAGTCGACCTGACACGATCTGCATGGCGTCTTCATGCTCACGGTAAGCGCCAATCGTCTCAATGTACCGATTTCCGGCCATCAGCATTGAATGCCAATGGAACAGGCCCTCGTGGCCCAGCGGGTTATGCCAGCTCCGATAGACATCCGCCATCATCTCGGCGATCCCCCGCTCTTGGGGGCGTACCTGTCTGTCATCGGCGTTGAGCCCAAACTGCCGGCGGAGTGATGACTGGACACTTACCCGATCAAGAAATTCCCCCTCGATCTCTGATGTCTTGACCGCTTCGTCGCTCAGCAACTCAATGCGGAGTTGGTTGCTGTCATCCTCGTTGAAATGGCGAACGGCACCAATAACCTCGCCGGCCGACTGCAGGAATTTCCGCTCCAACAATGTCAAGCTTGGAGCGTCGTACCTAAGGTTTGGCCAATCAGCGTTTTGCCAGCTCCATGTCATGAGTTATAGCCAGCTCCTCTATAACTCATCATTATTGCAATGATGAGCTATTGCAAGCCCATCTATCGCTCAGCACCAGGGTCCCGATCGGAACCATGGTCACGTCAGCGATTTCAGTCGGCCGCAGGATACCGTCGGCATCAGGTCGTCGGTTGCATCGTTCATCCGACGCGCGGTTTGGTGTTCGTAAGATCTCCGTCGTCTTGATGATGGCGGCAGACAACCATGCTTCGATGCACTTAAAGATGGCGGGCGATGACGATACGCTGCACGTCGCTGGTTCCCTCATAGATCTGGCAGATGCGCACATCGCGGTAGATCCGCTCGACGGGATAGTCCGCCATATAGCCGTAACCGCCATGGATCTGTATGGCATCGGAACAGACGCGTTCGGCCATCTCCGACGCAAAGAGCTTGGCCATCGATGCCTCCGACAGACACGGCAGTTGAGCCTCGCGCAGCGAAGCTGCGTGCCAGACGAGTTGCCTTGCCGCCTCTATATGGGTGGCCATATCGGCAAGACGAAAGGCCACCGCTTGATGATCGATGATGGGACTGCCGAAGGCGGTCCGTTCGCGGGCGTAGTCGCGCGCGGCACTGAATGCCGCCTGCGCCATGCCGACGGCCTGAGCTGCGATGCCGATCCGCCCTCCTTCCAGATTGGCAAGCGCGATGCGATAGCCGTCGCCTTCCTCTCCGAGCCTCAACTCGATTGGAATCGGCATGTCGTCAAAGGCGATCTGGCAGGTGTCAGAACCGTGGATCCCGAGCTTCTCCTCAACGCGCACGACCTGGTAGCCAGGCGTGTCCGTCGGGACGATGAAAGCGGAAATCCCTCTCTTCCCGGCGTCGGGATCGGTGACGGCAAAGACAATGATCATCTGCGCATTCTTGCCGGACGTGATGAACTGTTTGGTTCCGTTGATGACGTAGTGGTTGCCAATTCGTCGCGCATGGGTTCTTAAGTTCGATGCGTCGGAGCCGGCCTGTGGCTCGGTCAGGGCGAAGCCGCCAATCCACGCGCCGCACGCAAGACGCGGCAGGAAGTCCTGTTTCTGCGCCTCTGTTCCGAATTTGAGGATCGGCACGCAGCCGACCGAGCTATGGACGCTCATGATGGTCGAGCACGCCCCGTCGGCCGCAGCAATCTCCTCAACCGCAGCCGCGTAGGCAAGTGTTCCGGTATCGGACCCTCCATACACCTCCGGCACCAGCATGCCCAACAGACCGAGCGTCCCCATTTCCTGCAGTTCGTCTCGCGGAAAGCCCCTTTCCCTGTCCCTTCTGGCAGCGCCGGGCGCCAGCCGCTCCTGAGCGAACCGACGCGCCATCTCGCGAATCTGCTGTTGAAGGTCGGAAAGGATCATTTGCTCTACCCCGGTGACGGCACTTGACGACGACCGCCGTCGATGGGCTACCGCCGATGCACGGCATCACGCCGTTTTCCCTTGCCGGATACCTGTGAGATCGGCCGTCGCGAAATCTAGGCCGTTTTCTTCTTGCAAGCGATGACGAAACTGATCCATCCTGCCGGACAGTTTTACCATAGCAGGTGGATCATGTCAGACCTGGAACGACATATGATCGCCCCCAGTTTTGTCGAGGAGGCGCTTGATTGCCTGCGTCGCAGTGGACGCCCGACGCAGCCGCTCCTGGCGAGGCTCGACCTGCCGCCGGTTGTCAGGCAGCCGGTTTCGGCGCAGACATTTGGCCAGTTGTGGCTTGCGATCGCGGCGGAGCTGGATGACGAGTGCTTCGGTCTCGGCGCCCGTCCAATGCAGCGCGGGAGCTTTACTCTGCTGTGTCACTGCGTCTTGCATGCCGCCACGCTGGAGCAGGCGTTGCGCCGGGCACTGCGCTTTCTCAACGTGGTGTTGGGTGCTCCTACAGGCCGGCTTGTGGTCGGCGACGCGACCGCCCAGATCGAGCTGAATGATACGCAGGAGCCTCGGTCGGCCTTCGCCTATCGTAGCTACTGGATTATCCTGCACGGACTGACCTGCTGGCTCGTGGGACGACGCATTCCCATCC
This sequence comes from Pseudorhizobium marinum, assembly GCF_000705355.1. Lineage (NCBI taxonomy): Bacteria > Pseudomonadati > Pseudomonadota > Alphaproteobacteria > Hyphomicrobiales > Rhizobiaceae > Pseudorhizobium > Pseudorhizobium marinum. Next base: position 69,239 of record NZ_JMQK01000014.1, on the reverse strand, counting down.
GCCTGGTGGAATTCCGCTGTTCCGAGCCGAGTGGCGGCGAAGACCACAGGCTTTTCTTCGGCGCCCCGATCCGGTTCAATCAACCCGTCAGTCGCCTCGGTTTCGACAGTGCCTTGCTGGCATTGCCGATTTCGCGCAGCAACCAGGCTCTAAAACAGTTCCTGCGCGCAGCGCCTGCCAACATTCTTCTGCGCTACCGCTACGACGCCGGCACCGCAGCCGCCGTGAGGCGACGCCTGAGTCAGAAGGCGCCGCCCAATTGGGCCAGCTTCGCAACTCTGGCGGGCGACATGCGCATGTCGCCGTCGACACTTCGCCACAGGCTCTACGACGAAGGGCAGAGCTACGCCAGGATCAAGGACGAAATCCGCCGCGACCTTGCCTGCACCATGCTGACAAAGACGCGACAGACAGTCGGTGATATTGCAGCACATCTCGGCTACTCCGAACCGAGTGCCTTCTACCGGGCCTTCAAGAAGTGGGTCGGCGTCAGCCCCGAGGCATTCCGGAAACTCCAGGGATCGGCCTAGATCAGGACTTCGGGTGTCGCGCCTCGTCGACGCCGTCGCTATGGCAAAACTGGCCGAAAATCTCGAGGCAGTTCTGTCATGGCTTGCCATTGTCGCCAGGACTACCATCCTTGTCCATTGATCTGCTTCTGGGGAGAGGAGCAGGGTCAACAGGGAGGAAGTGATCGTGGATACGGCTCCATTGAGCTTGCATGTCCCCGAGCCGGCCGTGCGGCCGGGCGGACAGCCTGATTTTTCCAATGTTACCATCGCCAAGGCCGGCGCCGTGACGCGTCCAGCGGTGGACGCAGAAGCGCAGGATATTCGCGATCTCGCCTATTCCATCATCCGGGTTCTCAACCGGGAGGGTGAGGCGGTCGGCCCGTGGGCGGGCCTGCTTCCCGACCAGGATCTGAGGGAGGGCTTGCGTCACATGATGACGCTGCGCGCCTTCGACGCGCGCATGCTGATGGCGCAGCGACAGGGCAAGACGTCGTTCTACATGCAGCACCTTGGGGAAGAAGCTGTCAGTTGCGCATTTCGAAAGGCGCTGGCCAAGGGGGACATGAATTTCCCGACCTATCGACAGGCCGGCCTGTTGATCGCCGACGATTATCCGATGGTCGAGATGATGAACCAGATCTACTCCAACGAGAGCGACCCTTTGCGCGGCCGGCAGCTGCCGATCATGTATTCGTCGAAGGAGCACGGCTTCTTTACGATTTCCGGCAATCTCGCCACCCAGTATGTCCAGGCGGTCGGCTGGGCCATGGCTTCGGCGATCAAGAATGACACCCGCATCGCCGCTGCCTGGATCGGCGATGGCTCCACGGCCGAGTCGGATTTTCATTCGGCGCTGGTGTTTGCCTCCACGTACCGGGCGCCGGTGATCCTCAACGTGGTCAACAACCAGTGGGCGATTTCGACGTTCCAGGGAATTGCGCGCGGTGGCTCGGGCACCTTCGCCGCTCGCGGGCTGGGCTTTGGCATTCCCGCGCTGCGGGTTGACGGCAATGATTACCTGGCGGTCCATGCCGTCGCCTGCTGGGCAGCGGAACGGGCGCGGCGCAATCTCGGGCCGACATTGATCGAATATGTCACCTATCGCGTCGGCGCCCATTCCACCTCCGACGATCCGAGTGCCTACAGGCCAAAGGCCGAGTCCGAGGCATGGCCGCTGGGCGACCCGGTGCTGAGGCTCAAGAAGCATCTGATCCTGCGGGGGCTGTGGTCTGAGGCACGTCATGTGCAGGCTGAGGCGGAAATCATGGACGATGTCATCGCCGCCCAGCGCAAGGCGGAGGAACATGGAACGATGCATGCCGGCGGCAGACCGTCGGTGCGCGACATCTTCGAGGGCGTTTACGCGCAGATGCCACCACACCTACGTCGCCAACGACAGAAGGCTGGTTATTGAATGGCCAGAATGACGATGATCGAAGCGATCCGCAGCGCCATGGACATTGCCATGGGTCGCGATGACGACGTGGTCGTTTTCGGGGAGGATGTGGGTTATTTCGGCGGCGTCTTCCGCTGCACACAGGGGCTGCAGGCAAAGTATGGCAAGACGCGCTGCTTTGATACGCCCATCAGCGAGTCGGGCATCGTCGGCGCCGCGATCGGCATGGCTGCCTATGGGCTAAGACCCTGTGTCGAGATCCAGTTCGCCGACTACATGTACCCCGCCTACGATCAGCTGACGCAGGAAGCCGCCCGTATCCGCTATCGATCCAATGGTGACTTCACCTGCCCGATCGTGGTGCGCATGCCAACCGGTGGTGGCATTTTTGGCGGTCAGACCCATAGCCAGAGCCCCGAGGCGCTGTTTACCCACGTCTGCGGCCTGAAGGTCGTCGTGCCCTCCAACCCCTACGACGCCAAGGGGCTGCTCATTGCGGCGATTGAAGACCCTGATCCGGTGATCTTCCTGGAGCCAAAGCGGCTCTACAACGGACCTTTCGACGGCCATCACGAGCGCCCGGTGACGGCATGGTCGAAACATGATCTCGGTGAGGTCCCGGATGGCTACTACGCCATCCCGATCGGCAAGGCGGACGTTCGCCGCCCCGGCACGGCCGCGACAGTGGTCGCCTATGGCACGATGGTTCACGTGGCCCTGGCGGCTGTAGCCGACACGGGCATCGACGCTGAAGTCATCGACCTTCGCAGCCTCATGCCGCTCGATCTCGACGCCATCGTCACATCGGTTTCCAAGACGGGGCGCTGCGTTGTCGTGCACGAGGCAACGCTGACCTCGGGATTTGGCGCAGAGATCGCGGCCCTGGTGCAGGAATTCTGTTTCTACCATCTGGAAGCGCCGGTCATGCGCGTCGCCGGATGGGACACGCCCTACCCGCATGCCCAGGAGTGGGACTATTTTCCTGGTCCGGCGCGGGTCGGTCGTGCGCTGATCGAGGTTCTGGAGGCCTGAGCATGGGCGAGTTCACGATCAAGATGCCGGACGTGGGAGAAGGTGTCGCCGAGGCCGAGCTGGTGGAGTGGCTGGTCGCGGTGGGCGATCCGGTGCGCGAGGATATGGCGGTTGCGGCGGTGATGACCGACAAGGCTACCGTGGAAATCCCCTCCCCCGTCAGCGGAACCGTCGTCTGGCTTGCCGGTGAGGTGGGTGACACGCTGTCGGTGAAGGCGCCGCTGATGCGCATCGAGACAAGCGGCATTGATGACACGCCGGTGTCGCCGGATGCGCCGCAGGAAAAGGGCGCGCCGGTCGACAGCATGACAGCTGCCGAAACGCCCAAAGAGCCGGCGGCCTGCGCTCGCTTATCACCGCCCGCCCTCTCCCCGGCCCGCCTGCCGCCTGCCGCCCCCGGCAAGCCCTTGGCTGCACCCTCTGTCCGACTGTTTGCGCGAAACAACGGCGTTGATCTCCGGCAGGTGCGTGCAAGCGGCCCGGCGGGCCGCATCCTGCGGGAAGATGTCGAACACTACCTTGCGGCCGCAACAGATGCCACGTCCGCGCGGCAGCCCCTGGCGATCAACACGGCTCAGGAAGCAGTCAAGCTTACCGGGCTTCGTCGCCGCATCGCGGAAAAAATGGTGCTGGCCAGCGCGCGCATCCCCCATATCACCTATGTGGAGGAAGTCGACGTAACCGCCCTGGAGGACCTGCGGGCGACGATGAACCGCGATCGCAAACCCGACCATCCCAAGCTCACCCTGTTGCCGTTTTTGATGCGGGCGCTCGTCAAGGCTGTTGCCGAGCACCCGCAGATCAACGCGACGTTCGACACCGAGGCAGGTCGCCTTACCCGTTTCAGTGCCGTCCACATCGGCATCGCCACCCAGACGCCTGCCGGGCTCACCGTGCCGGTGGTCAGACATGCCGAGGCGCGCAGCATCTTCGATTGCGCAGTCGAGATAAGCCGGCTGGCGGAGGCGGCGCGGTCAGGCACAGCCACCCGTGACGAGCTTGGCGGCTCGACCATCACTATCAGTTCGCTGGGTGGGCTCGGCGGGATCGTCTCGACCCCGGTCATCAATCACCCGGAGGTCGCAGTCGTTGCGGTCAACAAGATTGCCATCCGCCCGATCTGGGATGGAACTCAGTTCGTTCCTCGCAAGATGATGAACCTCTCGTCGAGCTTCGACCACCGGATCATTGATGGCTGGGATGCCGCGACCTTCGTTCAGCGCCTGCGAACGCTGCTGGAAACGCCCGCCCTGATCTTCATTGAAGGCTGACCCATGAAAGACATCTCCTGCACACTGCTTGTGATCGGCGCCGGACCCGGAGGCTATGTCTGCGCCATCCGGGCCGGCCAGCTTGGTATCGACACGGTGATCGTCGACGCGGGAAGGCCAGGCGGAACCTGCCTGACGGTCGGCTGCATTCCATCCAAGGCACTGATCCACGCCGCGGGTGAGTTTGACGCCCTCAAGCGTATGGCGTCGGGCAAAGGCGATCTGGGGATCCGCGCTGCGAATGCGACCATTGATCTTGGCATCACCACCGCCTGGAAGGACGGCATCGTCGCGCGGCTCAGCAGCGGTGTGTCCAGTCTCCTGCAGAAGGCACGGGTGAAGATCATCCATGGCAAGGCGCGTTTTCGCGACGGCAAGACGGTGGAGGTCGAAACCGAAACCGGGCTGCAGATCATTCGCGCGGAAAGCGTGGTCATCGCGACCGGCTCTGAGCCGGTCGAGCTTGCCGCATTGCCGTTTGGCGGGCCGGTGTTGTCGTCGGCCCAGGCGCTTTCGCTGACGCAGCTGCCGAACAAGCTGGTAGTCGTCGGTGGTGGCTACATCGGGCTGGAACTCGGTACGGCATATGCCAAACTGGGCAGCCAGGTCACTGTGGTCGAGGCGATGGCGCAGGTCCTGCCGGCCTATGACAGCGAACTGGTCCAGCCCGTCATGCGCAGAGTGAGCGAACGCGGCATCAAGGTCATGACCACGTCCAAGGCGATCGGGCTCTCCCCCCGGGGCGAGGCGCTGGTGGTGGAGGAAAGGGGGGTACGGCAGGAACTGCCGGCGGACCGTATCCTCGTCACTGTCGGCAGGCAGCCGCAGGTGACCGGGTTCGGGCTGGAAGACCTCGATCTCGACCGCGCCGGTCCCTTTTTGCAGATCGATGATCGCTGCCGGACATCGATGCGCGGCGTCTATGCCATCGGCGACGTCACCGGCGAACCGATGCTGGCCCATCGGGCCATGGCGCAGGGAGAAATGGTGGCCGAAATCGTCGCAGGGCGAAACCGCGGGTGGGATAGCCGCTGCATTCCCTCGATTTGCTTCACCGACCCGGAAATCATCAGTGCCGGTCTTTCCCCCGATGATGCCCGCAGTCAGGGGATCGAGGTGAAGGTCGGGCATTTTCCCTTCGCCGCGAACGGAAGGGCGATGACAATGCATGACGAGGAGGGTTTCGTGCGGGTCGTGGCGCGTGCCGATTCCCATCTGGTGCTGGGGTTGCAGGCCGTCGGCGCGGGCGTATCGGAGCTTACGGCTGCTTTCGCACTGGCAATCGAGATGGGTGCACGGCTGGAGGACATCGCAGGCACGATCCATGCGCATCCGACACGAAGCGAGGCCGTCCAGGAAGCTGCGCTGCGGGCGATGGGGCAGGCTCTGCACCTTTGATCTTCGAGGGGCTTTTGCAGCTAGCTGTTGGGAAGGAACGGCGAATGACAGACCCGGATTTCGGATTGAGTGAGACGGCGGTGGCCGTCGGCGACGCCGCACAGCGCTTCGCGCGCGAGCGCATCGCACCGATCGCCGCTGAAATCGATGCCAACGATCGTTTCCCGATCGAGCTTTGGCCGGCCATGGGCGCTCTGGGGCTGCATGGCATCACTGTTGCGCAAGAGGATGGCGGGTTGGGACTAGGCTACCTCGATCATGTCGTCGCCTGCCAAGAGATCAGCCATGCGTCAGCCTCCGTTGGCCTGTCCTACGGAGCCCATTCCAACCTGTGCATCAACCAGATCGCGCGCTGGGGCTCGACCGACCAGAAGATCCGCTACCTTCCCCGCCTCATTTCGGGGGACCATGTCGGCAGCCTGGCAATGTCGGAGACGGGCGCCGGATCCGACGTCATCTCCATGCGTCTGCGCGCCGACAGCGTCGGTGGCGGATTCCGGCTGAACGGCACCAAGTTCTGGATCACCAATGCGCCCTATGCGCAAACGCTGGTCGTCTACGCCAAGACGGCGGCCGAGGCGGGTTCGAAAGGGATCACCGCCTTCCTCGTCGAGAAGGACTTTGACGGCTTTGCAATCGGACAAACGATCGACAAGGTCGGCATGCGCGGTTCTCCGACCGCCGAGCTCGTCTTCGACAATTGCTTTGTGCCGGAGGAAAACGTGCTGGGCGGGCTGCATGGCGGTGTCCAGATTTTGATGTCCGGCCTTGACTACGAGCGTGTGGTGCTGTCGGGCATCCAGCTTGGTATCATGCAGGCCTGCCTGGATGTGGTCGTGCCTTATGTGCGAGAGCGGCAACAGTTCGGCAGGCCGATCGGCAGTTTTCAGCTGATACAGGCGAAAGTGGCCGACATGGTGGTGGCGCTGAATTCAGCCCGCGCCTATGTCTACCAGGTGGCGCGGGCCTGCGATGCCGGCAAGACGACCCGGCAGGATGCCGCCGGCGCGATACTCTATGCCTCTGAGTGCGCCGTAAGGGTGGCCGAACAGGCGATCCAGGCCCTCGGCGGCGCCGGCTACACGAAGGATTGGCCGGTGGAGCGGCTTTGGCGCGACGCCAAGCTGCTCGACATCGGCGCGGGCACCAACGAGGTGCGCCGGATGTTGATCGGCCGTGAAGTGATCGGCGCGGGAGGCCACGGCTGATGCCCCCGATCCGTACCATGCTTGACCGCAACGGCGATGTCTTCAAGGCCAATGCGGCGCACAATCGCACGCTGTGCGAAGCGTTGCGCTCGAAAGTGGAGACGGCTGCGCGCGGAGGATCGCAAAGTCACCGCGAGCGCCATCAGTCGCGCGGCAAGCTCCTGCCGCGCGACAGGGTCCAGCGGCTCCTCGATCCCGGTGCCCCATTCCTGGAAGTCGGACAGCTTGCGGCGGAGGGAATGTATGGTGGACAAGCGCCCGGTGCGGGCATCATCACCGGCATCGGGCGCGTGTCTGATCGCCAGTGCATGATCGTCGCCCACGACGCCACGGTGAAAGGGGGCGCCTACTTCCCGATGACGGTGAAGAAGCACCTACGGGCGCAGGAGATTGCCTGGGAGAACCGTCTGCCGTGCATCTATCTGGTGGATTCAGGCGGCGCCAACCTGCCGCATCAGGCTGAGGTCTTCGCCGACCGGGATCATTTCGGCCGGATCTTCTATAACCAGGCACAGATGTCGGCAGCGGGCATTGCCCAGATCGCCTGCGTCATGGGAAGTTGCACCGCTGGCGGCGCCTATGTTCCGGCAATGTCGGACGAGACGGTCATCGTGCGCAATCAGGGCACGATCTTCCTCGGCGGACCGCCCCTGGTGAAGGCGGCGACCGGCGAGGTGATCTCCGCAGAGGAATTGGGGGGCGCCGAAACCCATGGACGCAGGTCGGGGGTCGTCGATCATGTCGCAGAAAACGACGAACATGCGCTGATGATCGTCGGCGACATCATGGCCACCCTCCCCCGGCCGACGGCCGCGGGTATCGAGATGGCTGCGCCGAGGCCTCCGCTGCTTGATCCGGCCGACATCTACGGCATCATACCGCAGGATGTGCGCATTCCGTATGAGGTGCGGGAGGTGATCGCACGACTTGTCGACGGCTCCGCGTTTCAGGAGTTCAAGCCGCTGTATGGATCGAGCCTGGTGTGCGGCTTTGCGCACATATGGGGCATTCCGGTGGCCATTCTTGCCAACAACGGCGTGCTGTTTTCGCAAAGCGCGTTGAAGGGGGCGCATTTCATTCAGCTGGCGTGTCAGCGCCGCATTCCGCTCTTGTTCCTGCAAAACATTTCCGGGTTCATGGTCGGCGGCAAATACGAAGCTGAAGGCATCGCCAAGCACGGCGCAAAACTGGTGACGGCGGTCGCGACTGCGTCGGTTCCCAAAGTCACGGTGATGATCGGCGGCAGTTTCGGAGCCGGAAACTATGGCATGTGCGGTCGCGCCTATCAGCCGCGCTTTCTGTTTTCCTGGCCCAATGCCCGGATTTCCGTCATGGGTGGCGAACAGGCGGCGGCAGTTCTGGCCTCCGTCCACCGCGACGCCGAGAGCTGGAGCCTGGCTGAGGCGGAAGCGTTCATGGCGCCGATCCGGCAAAAATACGAGGATGAGGGCAATCCTTATTATGCGACGGCGCGCCTGTGGGACGATGGTGTTATCGATCCCATCCAGACCCGTGATGCCTTGGGTCTCGCCTTTGCCACGACCCTGAACGCGCCGGTTCCAGAGCGCGCGCAGTTCGGCCTGTTTCGGATGTAGCGCAGGAGGGGGTAATGATTGAGAGCCTGCTGATCGCCAATCGGGGAGAAATCGCCCGCCGGATCATGCGCACCGCACGACGGCTCGGCATCCGCACGATCGCAGTCTATTCCGACGCCGATGCCGCCATGCCATTCGTGCGCGAGGCCGATGATGCCGTTCGCATCGGCAGTGCGCCGGCGCGTGACAGCTATCTTCGACCCGACCGGCTTCTGCAGGCGGCACGGCAGACGGGCGCGCAGGCGGTTCATCCCGGCTATGGCTTTCTGTCGGAAAACGCTGAATTTGCCGAAGCCGTCATCGAGGCGGGATTGATCTGGGTTGGCGCACCACCCTCGTCGATCCGCTCCATGGGCCTCAAACACGCCGCCAAGGAGCGGATGATTGCCGCCCACGTCGCGGTCACGCCCGGCTATCTTGGTGCCGATCAGGATCCGGTCCGCCTGCAACGAGAAGGCGACGCGATCGGCTATCCGGTGCTGATCAAGGCCGTCGCCGGCGGCGGCGGCAAGGGCATGCGTCGGGTCGACGCGGCTGCCGACTTTCCCGCGGCACTGGCAAGCTGTCGGCGCGAAGCAGCCTCGTCCTTCGGTGACGATCGTGTGTTGATCGAGAGATTCATCCTGTCGCCGCGCCACATCGAGGTTCAGGTCTTCGGCGACAGCCGCGGCAATGTCGTCCACCTTTTCGAGCGCGACTGCTCGCTGCAACGCCGCCACCAGAAAGTGATTGAGGAGGCGCCGGCGCCGGGCATGGATGAGGCGACGCGCAGCGCCATCTGTCTTGCCGCCGTCCGGGCCGCGCAAGCGATCGCATATGTCGGGGCCGGCACGGTGGAATTCATCGCCGATGCTTGCGAGGGGCTGCGGGCCGACCGGGTCTGGTTCATGGAGATGAACACGCGGCTCCAGGTCGAGCATCCCGTCACCGAGGCGGTGACCGGACAGGATCTTGTGGAATGGCAGCTGCGCATCGCCTCGGGCGAACCCCTGCCTCTTGCGCAAGACGAATTGTCGATGACAGGCTGCGCCATCGAGGCGCGACTTTATGCCGAAAACCCCGCCACCGGCTTTTCGCCCTCCGCAGGTCGCCTGGAGCATATTCGCATACCGCCTGGCGTGCGCGTCGATAGCGGTGTCGAGGAGGGGGATCAGGTCACGAGCCATTACGACCCGATGATTGCCAAGCTGATTAGCCACGCCGCAAGCCGGCAACAGGCTGCAAGGAAGCTGGCGATCGTGGCGGCGGGAATCGAGGTCTGGCCGGTGATCACCAATGCGGCATTCTTGGCAAAGACACTGCGGCACCCGGCGTTCTTGGCCGGAGCAGTCACCACTGGTTTCATCGATGATCATCTCGCCGATCTCGTGCCGTCCGCGGAGCCCGATGATCGCGTGCTGCAGGCTGCCGCCGCGTCCCTTGTCGCCGCCTCCGGGCAAGACCCGTGGATGGCGCTTTCAGGCTTTCGCCTCAACGCAGATGCGTCAAGGCAGGTGAACCTGGCTGTTTGCGACCGGCCCTATCTCGTCAACCTCGACCGCCACCGGCAAGGAGGTGGCGGCGGCGTCAAGGGCGTCATCTTCCAAGATGGCGCGGCATGGCCATTTGCACGTTGCCGGACCGACCATGCCGAGGCCAGTCAGGGACGCCTGGACGGATCGGTCGTGGCGCCGATGTCGGGAACGATCGTGGCTGTCTCAGTGTCGCCAGGCGACCGCATCACCCGCGGCCAAACGCTCGTCGTCCTTGAGGCGATGAAGATGGAACAGTCGCTCAAGGCGCCCTTTGACGGTGTCGTCGCACAACTGCGGGCAAGCCCCGGCACGCAGGTGGAGGACGGTGCTCTCCTGGTGCACATCGAAGGAGACGAATGATGGTCGGACGCCTTTTCGAGGACTGGACCGTCGGAGATCGGGTCGCCCACGAGATCCGTCGCACGGTGACGGAAACCGACAACCTGATCTTCACGACCATGACCCACAACCCGCAGCCTTTGCATCTCGATGTCGAGGCGGCCAAGGCAAGTGAATTTGGCCAGCTCCTCGTTGTCGGCACGTTCACCTTTTCGCTGATGGTCGGACTTTCCGTCAGCGACACCACGCTCGGCACGCTGATCGCCAATCTCGGCTATGACAAACTCGTCATGCCCAGGCCGGTCTTTATCGGCGACACCATGCGTGCCGAAACCGAAATTGTCGGTTTGAGGGAAAGCCGGTCAAGGCCAACGGCCGGCATCGTCACCTTCCGCCATGAACTCTTCAACCAGCGCGGCGACATTGCCTGCCAGTGCCTGCGCACGGCCCTCGTGCTCCGGAGGTCACCATGAGGCTGCGCTCGCTGCTGTTCGTGCCCGGCGACCGGCCGGAGCGGATGAAGACGGCGCTCCAGCGCGGGGCCGACGCGTTGATCATCGATCTGGAGGACGCTGTGGCCTTGCAAAGCAAGCCAATGGCGCGGGAGATGACCGCTGCGTTTCTGCGCTCGGCCAAACGCCAGGCCAAGCTTTTCGTTCGCGTCAATGCGCTCGACAGCGGTCTGCTTGACGGCGATCTCGCGGCGGTTGTCGCCGCAGGACCTGACGCGCTCGTTTTGCCCAAGGCAGAGGGTGCCGCAAGCGTTCAGGCCTTGTCAGCAAGAGCGCCCGGCATCCCGATCTTGCCGATCGCGACGGAAACGCCGTCGGCGATCTTCGAGATCGGCAGCTACCGCGCTGTCGGCAACCTGATCCTCGGCCTCACCTGGGGCGCGGAAGACCTTCCCGCTGCCATCGGCGCCAGGAGTGCGCGCGAGCCGGATGGGCGTCTTACGCCGCCCTACGAGATGGTGCGATCGCTGACGCTGTTTGCGGCCCATGCCGCCGGCGTCGAAGCCATCGACACAATCTATCCGGCTTTTGGCGATCTGAAAGGGGCTTCAGACTATGCGGCACGCGCCCGAAGAGACGGCTTCACCGGCATGATGGCGGTGCATCCGACACAGGTTTGCGTCATCAATGAAGCCTTCACTGCCACAGCAGAGGAACTGGCCGAGGCACAGGCCATCGTCAACGCATTCACAGCCAATCCAGATCAGGGCGCGCTTGGCTTCCACGGTCGCATGATCGATGCGCCGCACCTCAGGCAAGCCAAACGGCTGCTTCAGTCCGTCGAAAAATGACCACCCGCCCGCTCCGTAGACGGCGGTGACGCTGTGTCGGCGGCCTTCGGCCTCCCGCGTTGCAGCAGTCGTGCGCGTCCATCTGTTGCCTCGACGTCAGGGCAGCGGGCTGCCTGCGAGGTTTCGCACCAGGAGTTCGAACGTCACGCCGACGGGATTTTGACCTTTCTTGAGACGCCCCGTGTAAACCTCTCCGTCCACATCGACCACTGCGGCGTCAACAAGCGCACGGACACCGTGTGGTCCCGCCACGACGACACCATCTTGGATAACAACCTCGGTCGCGATGCACCGAACCTGCCGGCCATCCTCAAAAACAGGCATGTAGATGCTTCCAAGGCCATGGATGCGGGCCTTTTCGATGCCGAATTCGACGCAGGTCTGTTCGACAGCCGTGCAGACATCCTCATCCGGTCGCACACGCAGGTAAACGCCGTCTCCTCGACAGCCATCCCCTTGCGCCGAGAACAAGGTGAAGTTTGTCTCGATGTCCAGGACCGACTGCCAGATCGCAGATAGGCTTCCGTGGCCACGAACCGTCACCGGCTCGACGACGATGCTGTCGAACGGAAGAACATGCCCCATCCGTGGCCGGCCCTCGCCGACGTCCCAAAGCCCGTGGCAATGGAGGAAAGCAGCACCATCCCTTTCACCGAACGTTGCCGTTGCGGCGACGAATCGGGCACCGGCTTCCGGCGCCAGCGTGGCACTGTACCATGCGGCGTGTTCGGGGTCGTGCGATAATGCCGGCAGGACGTAACGGAATGGTGCGCAGGTGCCGCCATCAAGGGTCACGACACCGGCGCGGCAGCCCGCCTCGGCGAAGATCCTGGCCACTCCCGCCATGACTGTTTCGCCCGGCTGCAACTGCCCGCCGACGGGCGTCAGTGGCGTCTGGACCACCTCGCGCCGAACCGGATGCCTTGGCCCCGGATGCGCCAGCGTGCCGAATGGCGCGGTTTCTTCGTTACCCTGCTGTCGCGCCAGATCCCCGCGTCGCTGCAGTTCCTCGCGGATCATCTTCTTGGTGATCTTTCCGTAGGCGGACTTCGGCAAAGCATCCCAGAACACGATGCGCCTGGGCAGCTTGTAGCGCGCCATCTTGCCGTCGAGAAAGGCGAGCAGCTCGGCTTCCGTCACCGCAAGCTTTGCGACGCAAACAGCGACCCCCACCTCGCCCCAAAGCGGATCTGGCATCCCCAGCACCGCCACCTCCGTAATCCCCGGATGGCTGAGGATCTTTTCCTCGATCTCGCGCGGGTAGACATTGGACCCCCCCGAAATATACATGTCCGACGCGCGCCCAGTGATGTAGAGGAAGCCTTGCGCATCGACATGACCAAGGTCGCCGGTCCGGAACCAGCCATTGCGGAAGGCCTTTTGGTTGGCTTCGTCGTTCTGGTAATAGCCTGCAAAGACTGCCGGTCCGGTGCAGCAGATTTCGCCTGTCTGGTTTGCACCGACCTCCTCGCCCGCATCGTTCTGGATCGACACCTGCATGCCGGTGCGCTCGAATCCGCAGGTCCCGATTCTGGCATGATCGCCATCTTCGCGCGTATGCAGTGCAGGCGGCAGGACGGTGATGGCACCCGTCACTTCACCGAGCCCAAAATACTGCACCAGCACAGGCCCCAGGACCTGTAGCGCCCGTTTCTGGTCCTCGCGGTACATCGGGGCGCCCGCGTATATCACATAGCGCAGCGAGGCGTGATCATGGGCATCCACCGACGGGTGCTCAACCAGCATCTTCAGGATTGTCGGCACCGTGAACATCGTGGAAACCCGCCACTTTTCCACAAGCGCCCAGGCAGCCTCGATATCGAATTTCTCGCTCGGCAGCAGCACGGTGGTCACGCCTCTGGCCACCTGCGTCAGTTGATGTACGCCCGCCCCATGAGACAGGGGCGCCACCACGAGAGAGGCGTCATCGGAGCTGAGACCGGGCATCAGGTCGCACAGATGGTTGTTGACCACATAGGCCATCTGCCCGTGCGTCAGGACCGCGGCTTTTGGCCGGCCCGTGGTGCCCGATGTGAAAAAGAACCAGCACGGATCATCGCGGTCGACGGCGGCTTCAAGCGGTTGTGATCCGGCGTGGTCTTCCACGAGCTGTTCGTAGGATGCCCCGAAATCTGCCGCGCCGATCGCGATGACGAAGGCAATTTGCGGGTTTGTCCGGGTGACTGCGGCTGCATGGTCTGGAAAGGAAGCATTGGCGATCATCCCTGTCGCACCGCTTGCCTTGGCAAGATAGGCGACTTCTTCCGGGGTTTGGCGAAAGTTGGTGGGGACCCAGACAGCGCCGATGCGGAAACAGGCAAACATGGTTTCAAACATCTGGTTGCAGTTTTGCGACTGAACCAGAATGCGGTCGCCTTTCTGCACGCCATAGCGCTGCTGCAGCGCGACGGCCATGGCGTCGACGCGCGCTTCCAGGTGCGTCCATGTCCAGTTGAAATCGCCCCAAACGAGTGCAACGCCCAGTGGATTGCGCCGCATCGCCTGGGTGAGAAACCGCGCCAGGTTCATCACCCGGGTAGAACGGGGGGAAAGTCCACCGACGGGTGCAGCGGGAGGTTTCGTGTCACCTGAGAGGGGTGCGCTCATTTCACCCGCTCCAGAATGGAGACATAGTTGGCGACAGCCGCCCCGCCCATGTTGAAGACCCCGGCTTTTGACGCTTGCTGCACCTGCATCTCGCCAGCCTCCCCGCAAAGCTGCATCGCCGCCATGACGTGCATGGAGACACCTGTCGCGCCAACCGGGTGCCCCTTGGATTTCAGCCCGCCGGAAGGATTGACCGGCAGCTTGCCGCCCATCGTCGTCGTCCCTTCGCGGATCACCCGGTGGCCCTCGCCCGGCTCCGCCAACCCCATGGCCTCGTACTCGATCAGTTCCGCGATCGTGAAGCAATCATGGGTTTCGACGAAGTCGAGATCATCAAGCTTGAAGCCGGCTGCATCCAGCGATTTCGTCCAGGCCATCCGCGCTCCATCGAAGGCGACGGGATCCCGGCGCGACAGGGCGAGGATGTCGTTGACATGCGAGTGGGCCCGGAAGGCAACCGCCCGCGCCATCCCAGCGGCCACATCTGGGTGGGCAAGCACCAGGGCTGCGGCACCATCGGAGACCAAGGAGCAGTCTGTCCGGCGCAAAGGGGCTGCAACATAGGGGTTTTTCTCAGAGACGGTATTGCAGAATTCGAAGGAGAAGTCGCGCTGCATGTGGGCGTAGGGGTTGGCCATTCCATTGGCGTGGTTCTTGGCGGCAATCATGGCCAGTTCTTCGGACCGGTCGCCGTAGCGCTGGAAGTAATGGCTGGCGATGCGTCCGAAGAGACCTGCAAAACCGCCCTCGACATCGGCCTCTTCCTCGCGGAAGCACGCCGACAGGAGAACGTCTCCTGTCTCCTTGCTGGGCAAGTTCGTCATCTTCTCGGCGCCGACCACCAGCGCGATCCGGCCGCGTCCGGATGCGATGAAGTCGAGTGCCGAATAGATCGCTGCGGAGCCTGTGGCGCAGGCGTTCTCCATCCTGACGGCCGGGGTGTGATCGAACCCTTCCGCGGCCATCGCAACCAGTGCGCCCTGGAAGTCCTGCTTGGTGAAGCCGTTGTTGAACACGCCGACAAAGATGCCGTCCACGTCCTGCGGTTCTATGCCCGCATGGTCAAGCGCCGGATGGATGACTTGCGCCATCAATTCGCGCGTCGTGGGCGCGTCCGATTTCCCGAATTTGGAATGAGCCCAACCGACAATTTGCGCTGTGGTCACTGCTGATCTCCTTTGGCTATGCTGGCACGTCGGCCTTCAATGACACTTTATGCTGGACGGTCCCGGCATCGGATGCATGGTCTTTGAAAAGACGCTGAAGTTTCGCCTGGATGCGGGTTACTTCCTCGCTTAGAAGAGCGGCGAGCTCTTGCTGCCGCGGCTGCGTCATGCGGCTGTCGATCGCCGCAATCGAGAGAGCACCGGCAAGCCGGCCATTGGGCAGCAGGATCGGCATCCCGATCCCCCAGGAGCTTGCAATGACCCGGCCCGGATTGAGAGCGTAGCCGCGTTCCCTGGCCTGCTGAATATCCAGCCGGAGGATCTCGGAGGTGTAGCCACGGTACTGGGCACAGATCGTGTCTTCAACACGCTGCAAGACGGCGCCTGCCTCGTCATCGGCGAGTGCGGCAAGCATGGCCAGCGATCCGGCGCCGACGCCGAGCGGGTTTTGGTCACCGGCCAGCAACGCGTGTGTCCTTACCGGGTGGTTTCCCTCCTGCCGGTGCAGGCATACCGCGTAGTCGCCTCGGCGCATCGACACGAAACTGGTGTCGCCCGAGATTCTGGAAAGCCGCTGCAGGCTTTCCGTCGCCATGTCCAGAAGCCCGTGCCGGGGCGCGGCCAGCATTCCCAGCACGTAGAGTTCAGGGCCAAGATGGTACCTGCGGGTTGCATCATCCTGCTCGACAAGCCGCGAGCGGATCAAGGCGATCAGCAATCGCCGGGCTGTGGGCTTGTTGAGGCCAGTGTCGCGAACGACATCGGCCAGGGAGATGCCGGTGCCGCCGCCTTTTGCGACCACCGCCATCACGCCCAGTGCACGTTCAACGGCGCGCGCGCCGGACGCGGAAGCGACGCCCTGAACCTCTATACTTGGTAGAAATCCGCCCATCTGTCGCTTCCGCAGGCTGTTCAGCTCAGTTGCTTGCCGACAGCCTTCTCCAGGATGGCCCAGGCCTCCTCACCATACTTGCTCTTCCAGTCGGCATAAAAGCCGGCACTTCTGAGCTTGTCCTGGAACGCCTTGGAGTCGGGGTTGTTGAACGTCATTCCCTTGCTCTCCAGTTCGCTTTGCACGGTGGCGTTCAGGTCCATCACGTCCTTGCGCTGCAGCTCGGCTGCCGCATTGAAATGCTTCGATACGATGTCCTGGAGATCCTCCGGCAGCGATTGCCAGGCGCGCCGGTTGAGGAGAATCCAGAAGCCGTCCCACATGTGGTTGGTCATCGACACGTACTGCTGGACCTCAAACAGCTTGGCGGTGGAAATAATCGCCAGTGGGTTTTCCTGGCCGTCCACGACACCAGTCTGCAATGCGGTGTAGGTTTCTGCGAAATTGATGCTTGCCGGGGCCGATCCGAAGGCGGTGAACATCGATGTCCACAGCGGACTGACGGGCACCCGGATCTTGAAGCCTTCAAGGTCGGCAGGCGTCGCGATCGGTCCCTTGGACGAGGTGATCTGACGAAATCCGTTGTCCCAGATCTTCTCAAGGGTCAGCAATCCCTTCTCCTCGATCTGGCCGCGCACATAGGCACCGAGCTCTCCGTCCATCGCTGGCCAGACTTCGTCATAGCTGTTGAAGGCGAAGCCGACGCCATTGAGGGAGGAATTCGGCACCAGGGTCGACAGGATGATCGGCGACAGGCTGAACATCTCGACCCCGCCGGATCTGATCTGGCTCAACATGTCGGTGTCGGCACCAAGCTGGCTGGATGGGAAGATATTGATCGCCATTCGGCCGCCGGATTCCTCCTGGATCTTCTCGACGGCCTCCTGCGCGCGCACGTTCATCGGGTGCGTCAGCGTCTGGTTGTTGGCAAACTTATAGGTAAACTCGGCGGCGTTGGCCGGTCGTGTGCGAATAGAAAAGGTCGTTGCGATACCGGTCGCTGCGGCTCCCAGCATCAGTGTCCTGCGCTTTACGTTCATGAAACCTTCCTCCCTTGTTTCAATCCTCATGCAGCCTCGTCGCTCTCAAAGGAAAGCGGTCGAGAAGATCGGTACAGCAGCAATCAGGACGAGGCCGACCAGCAGTGCACCAATGTAGGGCCAGATCGCGCGCATCGCCTGGTCAGGCGGCACGTTTCCGATCTTGCAGGCAATATAGAAGCCGATGCCGATCGGCGGCGTCATCAAGCCGATGTTCATCGCGGTGACAACGACCATCGCGTAGTGGACGTCATGGATCCCGAGCGAGCGGGCGACAGGAAACATGATCGGCGCCATCAGGACGATGGCCGGCAGACCTTCGAGCACACACCCCAAGACAAGGAAAATCAGGATGGTGACGCCCATGAACGTCATCCACCCCCCCGGCAGCCCCTGGACTCCGGCCACGAGATGGGCAGCAAAGCCCGTCTGCGTCAGCGCCCATGCCATGGCAGAGGCAGCGCCAAGGATCATCAGGATCGCGCCCGACAGGGCCGCAGTTTCGACGAGCATGGCGTAGAGACGACCGGCGCCGATCCCGCCGTACAGCACCATGCCAATGACAAGCGCGTAGAGGACGGCGATCGTCGAGACTTCCGTGGCCGTTGCGATGCCCTCGCCGACCGCGGCGCGGATGATGAACGGCAGCACAAGCGCCGGCGCGGCGATCAGGAAGGTTTTCTTGATGGTCTCGAACGGGGCACGCCGAACACCCTCGGAGGCTTCGTGACGAGCTTTCCAGCGTGCCAGGACGGCGAGGACCAGCAGCAGCACCATCGCGATTGCAAAGCCAGAGGTGAACAGGCCGGCAATCGAGACGCCTGCAGCCGATCCCAGAACGATGAGAACAATCGATGGGGGCACCGTCTCGGCCATGGCTGCACCGGTTGCGAGCAGGGCGATCATTTCGGGAGGCTTGTGCCCTCGACGTTTCATCTCCGGAAACAGGGCCGGTGCGACCGTTGCCATGTCCGAGACTTTCGAACCGGAGATGCCAGAGACCAGAAACAGCGAGCCCAGCAGCACATAGGACATGCCGGCGCGCACGTGTCCGAGCAGCGACGCCAGGAATTCCACAATTGCCTTTCCCATGCCAGTCGCGTCGAGGATGCAGCCGAGCAAGACGAAGATCGGTACGGACAACAGGACAATGCTGGACATGCCTTCGTCGATCCGGCCGATCATCACAAAGATCGGAACGGATGTGCTGAACGTCAGGAAAGCCAGCGTTCCCAGACCGAAGCAGAACGCGATGGGCACACCGAGGACGAGGAAGAGCGCGACCAGCCCGACAAGGAAGAACGGGATGTTCCAGTTGCCGATCGCCTTGAAGCCAGGCATCAGCAACCAAAGCATTGCTGTCGCCACAGCGATGACGGCGATGCAGGCCGCGACTGTGACAAGACCTGTGCCACGAAGCGCGTGGAAAAGAGACAAGGTCAGCATCAAGGCGATCCCCACGGGAAGCGCCGAGGCGCGCCAGCTCATCGGGATGTTCAGCGCCGCTGAGGTGATGAAGACCTCCTCCATGGCATATTCCACGGCGGGGCGCAGCATAGCGCCGAGAAACAGCGTCACGAGCAGCAACGCAAGCGTGTCGACGCGTTGGCGGGATCGTTCAGGGAGGAAATTGACAAACAGGGTGAGGCGGAGGTGCTCGCTGCGATCTATGGCAAGAGCCGCTCCCAGCATCGCCAGCCAGAGAAAAGAGAGGGAGGCGACTTCATCGATCCAGATGATCGGGAGGGAAAACAGGTAGCGCGACACGACGCCGATAAACAACAGGGCGATGATGACCACGAGCAGCAAAGCCGCCGCTGCCTCGACCGGCCGCATCCAGGGGGACGAGGTTCGCGGCGGGTCGAGCGTCTCCAGCCCACCGAGCAGAAACTCGTCGGCGTCGCTGCCTGCTGCCTTCTCAATGCCCCCCACGCATCCACCTCCTCAATGGCACTGCGGCTTGGAAAGCAAGCGGACATCGGCGAGATCGGGCGCTCCTCAACACCCAGGGCACGAGACCCTGACCTCTCCCGACGGCTCCTCCTGCCGCCTTCGATCCACATGGTGGACCGTCACCCTTCGTTCCTGCGTTGAGCAGTTAAGACGGGATAAGTGCCGGTGGCAAGCAATTATTGACCTGTCGCTGGTGCTTCAGGACAGACTGTTCCACCTTGTGGAATGACAGCGCTCGGATGTTCGTCGAAGAGTGGTCGGATCAGGACCCCAGGCTTCCGCTCACAGTGACGTGCATGCCGCCATCGATCGGCAGCTCGATGCCGGTGATGAACTTCGCTTCGTCCGAGGCCAGAAACACCGAAGCCCAGGCGACGTCCCAACCATCGCCCTGCCGCTTCATCGGCGACAGTGCGTCCCGCCTTGCCTTCATTTCTTCGGGAGAGCCATAGTAACCGCTGATCTGTTTTTGAATGTGCGGCGTGTCCATCAGGCCCGGCATGATGGTGTTGGCGCGAATACCCTTGGCAGCAAACTCGATGGCGATCGCACGGGTAAAATGATTGAGCCCGGCCTTCGAGGCATAATAGGAGATATAGGGATAGCCCGTCCAGCGGATCGCGGCGAGCGAAGAGATGTTGATGATGGCCCCCTTGCCCTGTCGTTCCATCACGGGAAGCACTGTCCGGCACGTCAGGAAGGCACTGGTGAGGTTGACATCAAGCACCCGCCTCCAGCTTTCCTCTGTTGCATCGGCGCCGCCTCCTGGAAGGTTGATGCCGACATTGTTGTGGAGGACGTCGATGCGACGGTACGCCTCCACAGTTCGCTCGACAGCCGAACGGACCTCGTCTCCCTTGGTCACGTCCGCGGCAACAGCAAGTCCCGTGCCGCCCTCGGCAACGACCATCTCCAATGTGGCCTCTGCCGCATCACGGCTGATGTCGACGCAGATGACGCTCGCACCTTCCCGAGCATAGGCAACCGCTGCCGCGTTTCCATTCCCCCACCCCGGCCCCACGGACCCGGCACCGAAAACCAACACGACCTTGTCCTTCATCCGGTCCATAGACCAATCCTCCCCAGGCGATGATGCGCGACGTCAAATCCGACAGAATAGTCATCGCAGGTGCCGTGTCTATTCCAAGGTTCAGAACCGGCACTCCTCGGATGGCGCAAACCGATATGTCCGGGTAACCGGTTCCTGTCCGTCGTCGCGGCAGCAGTCTTCGCCTTTCTGCCGAGGGTCGCGGTCAGGTCCCGACATTGACCAGATGTCCTGCAACGTGCGGCGCGCCGATGTGCAGCAGGCAGCGGCCCCGGGGCGTGGGTGTGGAGCGAGCAGGCGTGCAGACTGTCGCTGAGGCCGCCACGGCGCGTCACAAGACTGCGCTTGCGATTGATGCTCTCCAACCCAGACGGAGCTTGGTCCTGGATGTCATCAGCGTCGTCACCGCCATGGCTCCGGTGACGGAGCCTCCGTAGACGGTGGCAGGTGACTCTGAGCTCCCGAAAGTGAGAAGCAGCACGAGGACCCCCACGAGCAGCAACACGCAAGGACGCGCAAGCAGAGACTGGCGCCCTCGCCGTCGTTGCTGGCTCGCAGCAGAAACAGGAGGTACTCGAAGGTCACGAGGATGGTCAGCGTTCAAGCCACCAGGAGATCGGACCAACGACCTCAGCCCGCTGCCCGGTAGGTCAGAAATGGTCGGATCGCTTCTCGGACGTCGGGTTCAGTGGCGCAAGACGTATTTTGCCGTCGTTGTGAAAACTCCAGGTGCGGCACGGGCCTCTGGCCGACGGCAGAATATGCTTTCTGTCTCCGTGGCACCGCGCCTTGGAACGGCCAGAGGTGGCTGCCTACCTGGACGGATGCCAAGAATGTCATCAGCGCGCCCTTGAAAGCAGTTTCGAAATCTGCATATGTCGAACTGCGGACCGGGCCCCTCTGACGTTGGATTTTCCTCGTGATGTCGGACCGCATCGAGCAAGCTCGATGTCAAGCCCGGACCGGACCTCTTGCGAGACCATGTGCGCGCGCTTTGCATCGAGTTGGTGATGCAACAGAGGTCAACACTTGGAAATTCTTCTCTTTCTCTTCCTGGGCCAGCCGCTATGGATGTGGCTTGCCTTCATGCTTGTCGTCGCGGCACTGCTCGCCTTCGATCTCGGCGTGCTCCACAAGGACGATCACGAAATCGGCGTTGCAGAGAGCTTGAAGCTCTCGGCAATGTACATTGCGCTAGGTCTCTCTTTCGCCGCCTTCATCTATTGGCAGATGGGAACGACAGCAACCGCCCAGTATCTGACCGCCTTCGTCGTGGAGAAGACGCTGGCGATGGACAACATCTTCGTCATCGCTCTCATCTTTGCCTTCTTTGCGGTGCCGCGTCAGTATCAACACCGCGTCCTGTTCTGGGGAATCCTCGGCGTCATCCTGCTACGCGGCATGATGATCGCTTTGGGTGCGACGATCGTTGAACAGTATCATTGGGTCCTCTACATCTTCGCCGGCTTCCTGATCGTGACGGGCATCAAGATGCTGTTCATGGCGGACAAGGAGCACAAGATCGAGGATAACGGCCTGCTCCGCCTCATCAAGCGCCGAATGAACGTAACGGATGAACTGCATGGCCACGACTTCTTCGTGAAAAAGCGAGATCCGGTCACGGGAAAGGTGAGACGTTTCGCCACTCCGCTGTTGCTGGCCTTGATCATGATCGAAATCGCGGATCTGGTCTTTGCCGTCGACTCTGTACCGGCCGTGTTCACCATCACGACCGATCCATATCTCGTGTATACGTCGAATATCTTTGCCATCCTTGGACTTCGCGCTCTTTACTTCGCGCTGGACGCGATCCTGCACCGCTTCGCATACCTGAAATACGCGCTTTCGGTCTTGCTGGTGTTCATCGGTTCGAAGATCTTCGTTGCCGATGCCCTAGGTTGGGAGAAGTTCCCGCCAGAATGGTCGCTGGCCGTAACCTTCCTGATCCTTGCTGCCGGCGTTGGCTTCTCTCTGTGGAAGACCGGCGCAGCCAAGGTCGATACGGCCTGACCGGCACACATTGACGAGCTGCTGACATGGTGGACTGGGCTTGGACCCTCCGCTTGGAGCCCCCTGGGCCGGTTCATTCTGCCAGTCAGCTCGTTGGGGCCGCGCCCTCCCGCTTTGCTGAAACGTCAGGTGAAGCTGCCGCGGGCACCGCAGACGGAATCCTTCGGGAACGTCTCCGGATGCAGGCAATGGCTGTTGAGGAGCAGCCGTCGCCGCTTAGGCCCCTCGTCCGGTGACGGCACATTGCATCGTTTGCAGAGCACCTCGCGATGCCCACCCGTCAGCCAAGCATCTCATCTTCGTTGACCGCCGCGTGGACGCCAAGTTGGAGGCTCTGCTGCAGCAGGAGGAAATCGTCATCGGGGCAACCGAGATCCCACGCCTGTGACGTGGCTCCTCGCCAAGCTGTCGGCGTCTTCGTTGCCGCCGACGCCGGAATGCCCCTTGCACCATGCGACCGTCACGTTCGGGTTCTGGTCGAGCAGGAGGTCAAGCGTTTGCCAGAGCGTGGCGTCGGGGATCTGGCGGCGCCTCGCGCGCGGGTTCGGATCGATCCGCTTCCAGCCGTTGTTGCGCCATATCATTCTCCACGCATGACAACCCTCGACGACATGACGGGAATCCGTCCAGAGGATGGATGCTCGTCCAGGCCAAGATGCTGCAAGCCAGGCGAGAGCCTGAACCACGGCTTTCAGCTCGAGGGAGTTGTTCGACCGGCCGTTGCTGCTGGCGTGTTCGCGATGGACAGGCAGGCCGCCTTCGAAGCCGACGAAGCCCCATCCTCCCGATCCGGACGTTGCATCGAAAGAGCCGTCCGTGAAGGCGTGTAGCTCGCGTGTCGGAGGGGAAATCTGCATGACGTAGCCGATGATGTTGCCGAATCGTGAAGAGCAATATCATGCCGCGCACCTGGAGGGACGCTCCATTCGTTTGTGGTTCTACGGCTGCCGCCTGTAAATCCGAACGATGCGCAAGATGGCACGCGCACAGGGCACCGGACGGTCACAGGCGAGGAGCAGCGCCGTCCAGTCGGCTTTGAGTGCGCTTGCGTGTCCGACCTGCCTGGCAACCTCCCATTGCGGCTTCGACCCCCTTGCGGATCCGGGGCAGATCTCAGTCATGGGGGCGGGGTCGAAAGGAGGAGGAGCGGCTGTGGCTGGCCTTGCGGTTTGCTAGTTGGCCGCTTTGTCCGATGCTTGCGGGGCTACGGCGAGGGCAGACAGGGCGGCCAGCTTGTGGCGGTCGACGAGACCCCAGCGATAAAACCTGAGGATCATTCTGGCGACCGCTTCGGGATCGACATCCTTCCCGTCCATTTCCACCATGGCCTGAAGGTAGGCCTGAGCCATTGTCGCCAGATCGTCAGGGCAGAGGATGTGCGGGAAATCACGGGCTGAGTGCGGATGCATCGTTCGCCTCCATGGCATGGGGCGAGAGGTCATCTCCCTGCCGTCGACGCCCGTGGCACATGTCGACGATGAGAGACAGTACGCCTCAAGAACAGAGATGTCGCCCTCAAATGACATGGCGGTTTGCCGGAACTATTGCTCCGGTGAAAGGTTCGTCGCAGCACAGGAAATGAAAAGGTGTGTCTTGTGCCAACATTTAGGATGCACGTGAGAGAGCAGCACGATCTGGTTGTCGATCTCGAGGGCGTGGAACTCGAAAACCTGCACCAGGCGATTGAGGAAGCGACCATAGGACTGCGCGCAATGGCCGCCGACTGCCTTACCGCAGGCCACCGGTTTACGGTGAAGAGCGTCGTGATTTCCAATGACGCGGGCGCGACCCTGGTGGAGGTGACTGCGGCTGAGGCACTTGCCCCCGTGCTGTCTGCTGCCCTGCCCTGAGCACAATCTCACGCCTCGGTGCTGGAACCTTCCGAAAGGATGGATATCTCGGCAGTCACGATCACCGCTGGACCCGCATTCGCAACGCGAATTCGGCAGAGAGATGACCTGAGCACTGCCGTTCGATCGTCGTCAGGGCGACTTCAGCGCCGCAATCAGCGCTCGAAGTGCCGGCGGCGACTGACGCCGGCTCGGATGGAACAGGTGGAAGCCGGCAAAGGTCGGACACCAGTCTGCCAAGACCTGGACGAGGGCGCCCGACGCGATCTCTCCGGCCACATCGTGCTCCATGATGTATCCGAGGCCAACTCCGGCACGGATTGCGGCTGCTGGCAGGTCGCTGTCGTTGGCGACAAGCGGCCCGGTGGTGTAGATCTTGATTTCCTTGCCCGATTTCTCGAACTCCCAGGGCAGGAGCCCGCCCGAGGTCGTCAGCCGATAGCCGATGCAGGCATGTCGCTCGAGATCATAGGGCGTGACAGGCGGCGGGCAGCGCTCGAAGTATTCCGGCGTCCCGACGACGACGGTGCGCAAGTCCGGCCCGAGCCTGACGGCGACCATGTCCTTGGCCACGGCGTCGCCCAATCGAATGCCGGCATCGAAGCCGGCAGAAACGATGTCCGTCAATCCGTCGGCGATGTTGACCTCCACGCGAATGTCCGGGTGGGCCAGGAGGAAACCCGGCAGCTTCGGGAGCAGGACCATCCTGGCCGCGTATGCGAAGGTGGTGATCCGCACGGAACCGGAGGGATTGTCGCGCCATTCCGACAAGGCTTCCAGTCCGTGTTCAATGTCCAAAAGCGCAGGGCCCAGAGACTGCAACAGCCGTTCGCCCGCTTCAGTTGGCGCGACGCTTCGCGTCGTGCGCGCCAGCAGCCGCACCCCAAGCCGTTCCTCCAGGCCGCGCATGGCATGACTGACGGCCGAAGGGGACATGCCAAGGATGGCAGCCGCCCGGGTAAAGCTGCGTTCACGAGCCACGGTCGCAAAAGCCAAGAGATCGTTGAGTTCGCCGCGCTCCATTCATGCACCATGCTCACAAGTTCATGCGCGCCGCAACTGCTAATCCGCAGCGCCTGGCGGGCGTACACTGGCGGGCGCAACAAGGAGAACGCGAATGAACCTCACCGACTACCGCACATTGGGCAGGTCCGGCCTGATCGTCAGCCCGCTGGCGCTCGGCTCCATGACGTTCGGCGCCGGCCGTTGGGGGGCCAGTGAGCAGACGTCCCGGGCCCTCTACGACCACTATGTCGACGCCGGCGGCAACTTCATCGACACGGCCGACATCTATTCCGGCGGCGAGAGCGAGACCATGCTCGGCCGCTTCCTGATGCAGAGCGGTCGCCGTGACCGCCTCGTCGTCGCGACAAAATCCGGCTTTTCGCGCGCGCAGGGCACGCCGCTGTGGGGCGGCAATGGCGCCAAGAACATTCGCCTGGCGATCGAGGCGTCGTTGAAACGTCTGCAGTCGGACTACATTGACATGTACTGGGTCCACATCTGGGACCGCACGACGCCCGCGGAGGAGGTGTTGCAGACGCTCGTCGACGCGGTCCGCTCCGGCAAGATCCTGCACTATGGCTTCTCCAATACGCCCGCCTGGTATGTCGCCAAGATTTCGACCCTGGCGCAGATCCATGGCCTGCCCCGACCGATCGGGTTGCAGTACGCCTACTCGCTGATCGATCGCGGCGTCGAACTCGATGTTCTTCCTGCCGGCCAGGCGCTGGGCCTTGGCCTCGTCCCGTGGAGCCCGCTTGCCGCCGGCATGCTCACCGGCAAGTATGGCCGTGACAAGCTTGCCGATGCAGCGCGCACCAGTGCCATGCCGGACCGCGGCTCGCCGGTCAGCGAGAGCGGCAGCGATGGGCGGTTGAACGGCGACAATCCGTTCGGCGGCATGCTGTTTACCGAGCGCAACTTCGATGTGGTCGATGTTGTCAAGGCAATCGCATCGGATGTCGGCCGCACCCCGGCAGACGTCGCCCTGAAATGGGTGGTGGAGCGACCTGGCGTAAGCTCCGTGCTGATCGGCGCCAGCCGGGTCGAGCAATTAAGCCAGAACATCGCGGCGCTGGATGTGGAACTCACCCCTGAGCAGTTGATCCGCCTTGAGGAGGCAACCGCGCTGCCGCTGCTCAATCCCTATTTCATTTTCCAGTTGCCGATCGAACAGCTGTTCGGTGGACAGAAGGTAGACCGCTGGTGACTGTACACCTTGCTCCCGAGCCCTACCGGCCTGCCTGTGTCGTATGACGCGGGGGCTCGTACAGGGCCGCAAGCGGCACTGCAATCGGCGCGCCGGCCTTTGCCTGTACTTACCGCATCTGTCTTCGGATCAACGTCTCCAGGGCCTGAACGGCCGTGGCATACCCTTGCGCCCCCAGGCCGGCGATGACCGTGGTTGCCGTCATCGAGACGTAGGAGCGATGATAGATGGGCTCGCGCCGATGGACGTTGCTGATGTGGAATTCGATGATCGGGCCCTTGAACATCTTGAGAGCGTCGAGAAGCGCCAGCGAGGTGAAGGTGAAGGCTGCCGGATTGATGATGATTCCGGCAGCCTCGTCGATCGCCTCGTGGACCCAGTCGATCAGCTTTTCCTCGCTGTTGGTCTGGTGGAATTCGACCGGACGCTCGCCCGCGGCGTCGCGGCACAAGGCCTCGACCTCCGCGAGTGTCGTTGTTCCGTAGATATCCGGCTCGCGCTTGCCCAATCTGTTGAGGTTGGGTCCGTTGAGAATGTAGATAGGCTTCATGATCTCTCCCATCAGCCCTGGTATCCGAGCAGCCGCGGCAGCCAGAGCACGCTGTCGGGGACGAAGGTGATGAAGGCAAGGCACAGCACCATCCAGAACAGGAAGGGTGCCGCATCGACGATGATGTCCTTGATCGGCGCCCCGGAGATCTTCGCCACGATGAACAGCAGCAGTCCGTAGGGCGGCGTCACCAACCCCAGCATGATGTTGACCACCACGACGACGCCGAAGTGGACGAGGTCGATTCCAAGCGCCTGCGCCGTTGGGATGAAGACCGGCACGATGATCAGCAGGATGGCCGTGCCTTCCAGAATGCAGCCGAGGACCAGCAGGATCACGTTGACAAGGATCAGGAAGCCGGTCGGGCTCAGGTCCCAGGCGGTCAGCATGACGCGGATGCTGTCGGGAATGTTCTCGATCGTGATCACGTAGTTGAAGACCAGGGCGCCGGCGATCAACATGCCGATGGAAGCCGTCGACTTGGCGCTGGCGGCCAGCGACCCGTAGAAGTCCCTGATGCTGATGCTGCGGTAGAGAAACACCGAGATGATCAGCGCATAGGCTGCGGCGATAGCGGCGGCTTCCGTCGGCGTCGTGATGCCGGAATAGATGCAGCCGAGCAGCACGACCGGCATCATCAGTGCCGGGAAGGCGCGCAGCGTGATGCGCGGGATCTCGCGCATCGGCACCGGCTCCTCGACCGGGAAATTGCGGCGCCGGGCGGTGATCACCACCTGCACCATCTGCAGGCCGGCCATCAGGAGCCCCGGCACCATGCCGGCGAGGAAGAGGTAGCCGATCGACGCATCCGACACGAGCGAATAGAGGATCATCGGGATCGACGGCGGGATGATCGGGCCGACCACGGCGGTCACTGCGGTCAGCGCCGCCGCAAAACTTGGCGTGTAGCGGCCTTCGCGCGTCATCATGCTTTGCATCATCTTGCCGCTTCCGGCCGCATCGGCGATCGCCGAGCCGGACATGCCGGCGAAGATGATGCTCTGCACGATATTGACCTGGGCGAGGCCACCGCGGAACCGGCCGACGAGGACGTTGCAGAAGTTCAAGAGGCGCTCGGTCATCGAGCCGACGTTCATGAATTCGGCCGCCAGAATGAAGAGCGGCACCGCCAGGATGACGTAGTTGGAATACATGCCGTTCAGGAACTGCTCGGCGACGATGCCCATATCGGCGCCAACGAGCAGCAGGTAGAGGATCGAGCCGCTGATCATCGACAGACCGATCGGCAGGCCCATGAACGCAAGAGCCGTGATAGCGACAAGGGTGATGGAGAAGGGACTTGCGAAGGTCATACGCCCGAGCCTGCCTTGGTTGGATCGAAGACGTCCGGTGCATTTCCCCGGAGGGCCTGGAAGGCGAGCCACAGGTAGCGGACGATCATGGCGACTGCGAAGATGACGTAGATGGAATAGAGGTAATCGAAGCGGATCTTCAGGTAAGCCGTGCTTTCCACCTTCATGAAGGTGACGTAGTCGATCACCGCCGGCAGCGATATGCCGAACAGGAAGATCAGCGCCGCCGCGCAGATGATCTGCATGATGCGGCGGCTGTTGTCGCTGGCGCCACCCCAGATCAGATCGAAGCGGATCTCGTCGACTTCGCGAACGACGAAGGCCGAGCCGAAGAGAACGATCCAGATCCACAGCGCCACGCTGACCTCATGGGTCCAGCCGATCGACATGTTCAGCGCATAGCGAAAGACGATCTGCATGATGAAGACGACGAACATCGTCAGAAGCATCAGGCACAGCAGGTTTTCCGCGCGTCGTCGCAGCCATCCGCCGATGGCCATCAGTCTTGGGGGCATGTCCATTTCTCCAGGAGGCAGCAAGGCGGATCTTCAGATCCCGCCTCGCTGCTCTTTACAGTCCACGAGCGATAGTGGCTGCGGCCTTAGAGAGCCGCCACTTTCTCCAGGATGCCCGCAGGCCAGGACTTCGCCAGATCGGAGTTCAGGTACTTCTCCTGGGCGAACTTGCGGAAGGCTTCCAGATCCGGCTCATAGATGTCGAGGCCGGCGGCGCGGAACTCCTCGAGCAGGGCCTTTTCCTGCGCGACATGCTTGTCTTCGCTGAACTTCATGGCCTTGTCGGCTGCCGCCTGGAAGGCCTGCTGCTGTTCCGGCGTCATCGCGGTCCAGGCGTCGTTGGAGATGACCAGCAGGTCATAGCCGATCAGGTGCGACGTCAGGGCGATCTGTGACATGACTTCGTAGAACTTCATGTTCTTGACGTTTGGCAACGGATTGTCCTGGCCGTCGATCGCGCCCGTCTGAAGCGCGGTATAGACTTCCGCATAGGCGACCGGCACGGGGTTGGCGCCAAGAGCCTCGCCGAGGAACTGCCAGGCATCGCCGCCTGGCATGCGCAGCTTGATGCCGGCCATGTCCTCAGGCGTCATGATCTTCTTTTCCGGCTTCAGTCCCACCTGGCGGGCGCCGAAATAGGTCGGGCCGAGAATATGGACGCCGAGCTGGTCTTCGGCCATCTTCTTGAACTCGGCGCCGACGTCGCTGTTGAAGAAGGCGCTCAGATGGGCCGCGTCCCGGAACAGGTACGCCGAGGTCAGCACCGACCATTCGGGGATCTGCTTGGAAATGTCCTGGGGGGCAATATTGCCCATCTGCAGGTTGCCGCGCTGGATGGCGACGAGTTCCGTACCCTGCTTGAAGAGATTGCCGCCATAGTAGGGCTCGAGGGTAAAATCATCTTTGATGTCCTCGGCCAGCATCTTGGTCATTTCGGCGCGGATGTCCTGCTCCGAGAACACGGCCGAGAACTTGAGCGTCGGCTTGTCCTGGGCGAGCGCCGGAACGGTGAATGCGGCTGCAGCCAGCATAGTCGCACCGAGAATATAGCGGCGTGTGAGATTGAAGTTCATGGTGTCTCCTCCTGTTGTATCTGCATCATCCGCTGATCGGATAATGTCCTCCAGATTATCGTCACTCCGTAAAGCGTTTAGAATGTACGGAATGGTTCGTTTAGTCAATTGATTGTCTGGTTCGGCATTTCCTCCATCGCACCTGCGCTCAGGCTATTGGCATTCCCTCCGGCCTGATCTGTTTTTTCAGCGCCGCAATCCGGAAAATCGCGTTCGCAGCGCCATAGCCGCGATAGCCGCTGCGCTGGACGATCTCGAAGAAGAAGCCTTCGCCGTAGGTGCCGCTGTAGAGCTGGAAATATTCGCCGTGCTCGTCGCGGTCATAGAGGATGTTGCCGGCCCTCAGCCGATCGGTCAGTTCCGGATCGAGACCGAAACGGGCTTCGACGTCGCCATAATAGTTCGATGAGATCGGCAGGGCCTTGAACCCGTTGGCATGCAGTGCCTTGGCCGTTGCGAAGATGTCGTCGGTGCGGAAGGCGATATGCTGGATCCCGGACCCGAAGGTTTCGGCGATGAAATGGCCGGCAAGCGTGCGCCGGTTTTCCGCGCCGTTCATCGTGATGCGAAGGGTTCCCTCACCATTTTGGATGACTTGGCTGCGCACCACACCCGAGGGGTCGATGATGTCGACCATCGGCGACTTTTCGGTCTTGAAGATCGACGTGTAGAACAGGAGCCAGGTTAACATCTCCTCGTAGGCCACCGTCTGTGCCACATGATCGACGGCCAGAAGTGCGGCCGATTGCGGCGCAGCGTCGTCTTCGGCGGGCTGGAAGTCTATCTCCCAGATGCGCCCCAGGCTGGACTTGGCGTCAACCAGATAGATCAGCGCGCCGCCGACGCCGCGGATGGCGGGAACGTCAAGCTCACCCGGGCCGACGGGCTGACTGAAGGGCTCGGCTCCGAGCGCCACCGCGCGTGCCATGGCAGCCGTTGCGTCTTCCACCTGAATGGCCATGGCATAGGCCGAGGCACCGTGAACGGCGTAGGCAGTGCTGGCAAAGCCAATCTCTTGCCGGTTGACAAGAATGCGGACATTGCCCTGCTGGTAGACGCTGACATTCTTCGTCTTGTGCTTGGCCGTCCTTCGAAAGCCGAGCGACTGCAGCATCACGATCAGCGGCTCGGCATCGGCCTTGCCGACCGAGAATTCGATGAAGGAGACGCCGGCAACCGTCGCGCGGTCAGGCATGGACGGTACCGTCAGGCTTGCAGACTGCGGCTTTCGTCGCACCTGGTCGCCCAGATAGACCAGCGAACGATATCCGTCGGCGGCGATGGCTTTCGGCGAGCCGCCACGGAACTGATCGTTGAAGATCTCCAGCGAGAAATAGCCATCATAGCCCGTCGCCGCGACGGCCGCGACGAAGTCGGCGACCGGCAGATCCCCCTCGCCCGGCATGTTGCGGAAGTGCCGGCTCCAGTAGAGCAGATCCATGTCGATCAAGGGCGCATCGGCCAGTTGTACGATGAAGATCTTGTCCTTCGGCACCGAGCGGATGGACCCAATGTCGATCTTGCGGGCAAGCGTATGGAAGCTGTCGAGGATGAGGCCGATATTGGCATGGTCGGCGCGGCGGACGATCTCCCAGGCATCGCGATGATCGAAGATGTGCTTGCCCCAGGCCAGCGCCTCGTATCCGACCTTCAGGCCACGCCTTGCCGCCCTCTCCCCCAGTTCGTGAAAGTCTGCAGCAGCACGATCGATGCCGCCAAGTGAGACGGGCGAGACGTTGGAGCAGACGAGAACCAGGTCCGTCCCGAGTTCCTGCATGATGTCGAACTTGCGTTCGGCACGATCGAAGGTCCGCGAGCGGTGCGGCTCCGGCATGCCTTCGAAATCCCGGAACGGCTGGAACAGCGTGATCTCCAGCCCGTGATCGCGAACCATGCGGCCGACATCGCGCGGACTGCCGTCGAAGGCGAGAAAATCGTTCTCGAAGATCTCGACGCCGTCGAAACCCGCCTTGGCGATTGCTTCCAGTTTTTCCGGAAGCTCGCCGCTGATCGAAACGGTGGCGATCGAGGTCTTCATGAGGCGGCTCCCGCGGCAAGCGCAGTCTGCGGTGGAACCTGGCTCAGTTCGGAAAAATGCCGTCGCATCCGGTCGGAATCCGGCTTGATGCCGGTGAAGAGTTCGAAGGCCTTCACGGCCTGGTAGACTGCCATGCCACCGCCATCGAGCACCCTGCACCCGCGATGCCCGGCCTCTGACAGCAGTTTCGTGAGCAGCGGGAAGTAGACGATCTCGGCGACCCACAGAGCCGAATGGAGCAGACTGGCCGGCAGGGGCAGTCCGGGATATTTGACCATGCCCGTCGGGGTCGCATGGATCAGACCCGAGGCTCTCGCCATGGCCATCGGCAAATCGTCTCCGGCCTCGACGACGGCGTGCGCAAAATGTCTTTGCATCGTCTCTGCCAGCCCGGAGGCGCGGGCATGGTCCTGATCGAAGATCGTCAGCCTGGCGGCGCCGGCGCGGAGAATGGCAAAGGCTGTCGCCGCACCTGCCCCGCCTGCGCCGAGCTGAACGACAGAACCGAGATCAGCGTGCGGCAATCCCAGCCGAAAGCTTTCGGCGAACCCCCACCAGTCGGTATTGTGCCCGTGCCGCCTGCCGTCGCGAAGAACGATGGTGTTGACGGCACCCAGAACCATTGCTTCCTCCGTCAGGGTGTCGAGGAGACCAAGGACCGCCTGCTTGCACGGATGGGTTACGTTCAATCCACCGAAGCCTCTCGCTTCGGCATCGGCGATCACATCGGGAAGCTGATCCACACCGACCTTCATCTGGTCGAGGTCCAGAAGGTCGTAACCGTAGTCGAGTCCTTGCGCACGTCCTTCCGCGATATGCATCGCCGGCGTCAGTGATGCCTGAATTCCCTTGCCGATGAGTCCGGCGCAAAAGGATATATTCTGTGACTTCATTTCGTATTCGCCGAGGCCAGGAGCGCTGGGGATCCTTGGCAGGCGGCGCTCCTCCCGAACAACCGGCGGCATTCGACACCGCGTCGGCAGCTTTAATGTACGAACTAGTTCGTGTCAATTCTGCCGACCATTGAAACCGCTTCGCAAGCCTCTTATGACGTAACCATTGAAGCGCGAGCCGGCATCGGCTCTGCAGACCGACGGCGGACAAGTGACTGTGAGAACACCTGTGGAGCGTGAAAGCCGCAAGAACGACCCGGAAAAGACCAAGGACGACATCCTTGCCGTCGCGACGCAGGAGTTTTCGCAATACGGGCTGTCGGGTGGGCGCGTCGACGCCATCGCGGAAAAGACCCGTACCTCCAAGCGGATGATCTACTACTATTTCGGCAGCAAGGAAGGCCTCTACCTGGCGGTGCTGGAAAAGGCCTACCGGAAAATCCGGTCGCTCGAGGCAGATCTGGAATTGGCCGACATGCCCCCTGTCGCGGCGTTGCGGACTTTGATCTCCAGCACCTTCGACCACGATGAGAACAACCCCGAATTTGTGCGGCTGGTGAGCATCGAAAACATTCACCACGCCAATCACATGAAGCGATCGACGGAGATCGGCGACCTTAATCTGTCGATCGTCAGGACGATCAGCGACATCCTGGAGCGGGGTCGCCGCGAAGGGGTGTTTCGCCGCGAGGTCGACGCCGTCGACCTGCACATGCTCGTTAGCGCCTTCTGTTTCTTTCGGGTCTCCAACCGGCACACCTTCGGCACCATCTTCCACCGCGATCTTTCAGAACCGGATCTGTATGCGCGGCACAAGCAGATGATTGCCGATGCGGTCATTGCCTATGTGACCCACGCGCCGGAAGAGCGCGAAGCGATGCCTTCAAAGGCATAGCGATCGGGGGAGCCGTCCAGGCACTGCCGTTTCCGGCAATACCAGTCAGCGATTTGGTTATGATACGGAACGGATGCAGCCGGCAGTTTTCCTCTCAGCGTGAAAAAGCAAACCCCATCGGGGCCACGAACGAGGAAATGGGGCAACGACGTGTAGTGGATGGCAAGAGGATCAGCCGGCCGCCGCGGGGTATCCGGACATTCTCGCGCGCATCGTGCCGACGGGGGCGGGCCGGCCCAGATAGTACCCCTGACCCAGATCGACCTGCAATCGGTGCATCAGGGTCAGATGCTCTTCAGTCTCGATCCCTTCGACGAGAATCCTTGCCCCGATATTGCGTGCAAGCCTGACGATGTCGGCCAGCATCACCGCTCCCTTCGATGTCCCCGACCCGTGGAGGAACGACTTGTCGATCTTGACGCAGTCGAAGTCGATCAGCCGCAGCCAGGACAGGCCGGCAAAGCCCGTCCCGAAGTCGTCGAGCCAGATCTTGATGCCAAGGCTCTTGAGGTCGCTGATGCAGCGCAACAGGCTTGACTGGATCTCCATGTCCTGGCCTTCGGTGATCTCGAACGCCAGGCGGTCGCCGCCAATGCCAAACTCGCTCAGCGTCAGCGCCACCCAGGCCGCAAATCCCGGCATCTGCAACTGCAGCGGCGAGACATTGACGCTGACGACCAAAGCCTGGTCCCGGACCAGGATTTCCTCGCAGGCCCTGCGGATTGCCCACTGCCCGAGTTCGATGATCGCACCGGTGCGCTCGGCAACCGGGATGAAGGTAGACGGCGAGATCGGCGCCCCATCCAACATGCGAAGGCGCATGAGCGCTTCCACGGCAGCGGGCTGGCCGCCGGATAGGTCCAGTACCGGCTGATAGACCATCGACACCAGATCCTGTGCGATCGCGATCTTCAACAAGGCCGCGATGTTCTCGCTGTCATCGCTGTTGTTTGGATCATCGGGGTCAAAGAGCTTGACGCAATTTCGTCCGGCCGCCTTTGCGCTGTAGAGCGCCCGGTCAGCCTGGTGGATGACCTTCTCCACTCTCGGGGCGCTGTCGTCCTTGGTCAGGGCTGCGCCGACACTGACTGTGACCGTCGCCGTGCCGTCCCGCCGCTGTTCGTGGCGCAGCGCAAGACCTTCAACAGCGCCGCGAATGACTTCGGCAAACGCTGCGACGTCCTCATCCCGGTTCAGGCCGACAACGACGATAAACTCCTCGCCGCCGTAGCGGCCAAGGGCGGCGCCATGGCGCGTGGAAAGGTCCCGTAGTGCACCGGCCACGCGCACCAGACAACGATCACCATCGAGATGGCCATGGTGGTCATTGTATCTCTTGAAGAAGTCGACATCGATCAGGAAGACCGCGAAGGGGGTCGCAGCACTCTGCCACTTGCGCCAGTAGTCACGCAATGTCGCGTCGATGGCACGGCGGTTGGCAAGACCGGTCAGGGGATCGGTATTGGACAGTCTCAGCAATTCTTCCCCTCGCTCGGCCGCTTCCTCCTGTCGGGCCTTCGCCGCCAGGGCGTTGAGAAAGACGTGGTAGCGCTCGTGGTTCAGCTTCCAGTTCACGTAGGAGGTGAAGATGAAGCAGGAGAGGCAGAAGATCCCGAACGTGAGCTTGTAGACCTGCCCTTCCTGCGGAAACGACAGCAAGGCGGAAAAAAACAGGAAGACGATGACCGCCGATGCCATCAAGGACAGGCGGAACGAAAAATTGAAGAACAGGCCGATGCTCATCATGAAGATGGCGCCGAACACCATGTAGTATGACATGATCTCGGTCTGAGCGGTCAAAAGGGCGCTTGAAACCCAGCCACCATAGGCAAGGACAAGGGCCAGTGCTGCCGTGGCGTCAATCGCGTCGGCACTGCCGCCGCGGCGTACCTGCCATTCCATGGCCGCCAACATGATGGCGGAAATGATGAACCGGATTGTGACCGTGATGGAGGCGACATCGGGGATCAGCAGGAGATCGCTGATCGAAAACAGCAGATAGACCAGGACCGCAATCCATAGCCCCTGACGCGTCGTTTGCCTTCGCGGATCGGCCAGATGCGCTCGGTAGAGAGCCCGAAGCATGGCGTTTGGCTGCCCACGCGGGTTGCGCGGCACATCGCTATAGATGGCGTCTGTCACTGTGTGCATCATGCACGCTCCACCGCTTTCACTGCTGTGGTTGTCATCGTCGTCGTCGCCCAAGGCCGTTGCCATGTGCAGGCCTACAGCTCGGATTCGACGGGCATGTCCTATCAGACAAAACTAATGCAGGAGTAAAAATTGCCGAACGGGCTTAACGTTTTGCTGACACGCGCGGCCAGCAGGGGAGCCGCAGCGTCGCCGAGCAAGCGAACCGCAACCGCTCCTTCCGGAACCTTCCGCCCTCTTCTTCATTCACAGCTAGCGTCATCTTCTAGACGCATCAGGAACGCGCGGTTCAGTAATTGGTGTTTCCGAGCCGGGCGTTCCTCGTTCCTGCGACCAGTGGCTCCTCCGTGTTCGCCAGACCGGCGATGAGCGCCGCATCGTCGCCGCTTGCTTCAAGGGCAAATTTCACTGCTAAAGCAGTTCAGGGGGTTCGAAGAACCGCCTGAACTGAATATCGAAGCGGGTTGCCTTGGAGGCAGGCCCAGGAACGGGATCAAGCGCCGCGACAAGAACGGAGTAAAGCGGGAAAAGTGTAGGGTTGGTCTGCTACCCACATCTGTGATGATGTGGTTTGTAACTTTGGAGGTTTCCATCAGCCGCCTAACAATCGATATGCCGGACCAACAGCACCAAAGCCTTGAGGCGCTGGCGGCATTGCAGGGCAAGACCATCAAGCAATACGCTCTCGAACGCTTGTTTCCCGGCGACGCTGAGGCCGATCAGGCAATGCGGGAGCTTAGGGAGCTCCTTAGAAATCGCATCAATGATGGGCTATCGGAGAAGGTGTCGACCAAGACATCGGCGAAATTCTCGATGAACAACTCGGCGAGGATCACGCTTGACGGCCTGCGTTCTCACAAGCGAGGCCGAAGCTCATTTACGCGGCATAATCCGATACACACGCAAGGAATGGGGCACTGCCCAGGTGCGCCGCTATTTCGGCGATCTGGAAGAGGGCATAGCGACTCTTGCCGCCGGACAAGGCCTCTTCACGGATATGGGCGAAGTCCCTTTGAGGAAGCTCGTCCACCCGTCCTTCTTGATAGACGCCAGTCGCCTGGTCTTTTTTCATCCTGTCGGATCCCAGGCCCGATCTGCTCGCCGGCGACAGCATGGGTTGCCGTGAGCGTTCCGCCTTCATCGCCTTGAGCATGGATTGCGCCACTGCTCCGGTACCGGGGTTCTTCTTAAGTGCGAGGATGGCTGGTTTGAACCCGTCCAGCGCCCTGCAGCCGCAGTCGCTGATGGCTCAGAAGCGCCTCAACCCCGGCCGCGGCCAGGAGTGCGCGGCGCTCGCAGCGGCTCCGGCGACCGCCCTCCAGGTCCTGTCATCGCATCGGCCACAGTCGATGGTTGATCTGCGCTGCCAGCAGGGGCGCCGCAGCAGCGCCAAGCAGCCCGAGCCGCAGCCGCCGCACGACCTTGCCTACCAGAACGGTGATGGCAATCGACGTGGCGATCCGCGACAGGCTTGCGGCGCTAGACGCTGCAGCCGACCGATCGATGACCTGCTGCCGGATGACGGCGACCTGTGCGTTCATCTCGGCGACCTGCTTCTGTAAATCGGCGAGCTCCCGCCGCGCCGCCACCAGATCCCCGCGACCGGCGTCACCACCGGCGCTAACCCTCTCGTGATCCCTTGCCGGCGTTGCGCGTCGTGGCCGTTGGGGCTTGCCGTTGACGCTGCTGGCATCTTTCCCTGTCATCAATCGCTCCTGCGCGCTGTTTCCTGCCGCCCTGTGCGCGTGCCCAACGAGAACGCCAAAAGCCTCAAAAGGATGCAGGGCCGGTTCTGCCGATCACCAACTTTGCCGGGGGGCAGGAAAACGGCGGTCCTCAGCATCAAGACGAACGCGCGCCCCGCAGGGCTCATGCGCCGGGTTGCCCGTCGTGCTCGACGTGGATCCGGACCTGCCACAGGTGCGCTTCATCCGCGTCTTCGGCTGTCCGTCCTTCAACGGCTGACGTTTATCGCAGATCGAACGGCTGCAGATCGCAGCAGGACGTGGCGATCTGGGGCATTGCGGGCCTGGAGAGGCGCAAGACCATCCGCCCTGTACGATCACGTCTCTCGACGTCCTCCAGCGCCCCGTTGCGTCAGCCCCGATGCTGCATAGAAGGCCCTTTTCTGAGCGTACATCGACTGATCCGCCCGTTTCATCAGCGCTTCGATCGTTTCCCCATCCTCGCTGGTGGCGACACCAACGGAGATGCTGATGGGCGCGTTGGAATAGAACTGATTGTTGATCTTGAGGAGTTCCTGGATGGCTTCGACCATTGCGGCAGCGGCGAGGCGGTCTGCGCCAGGCATGAGCAGTGCGAACTCGTCTCCACCGATACGGGCGGCATGATTTGGGGCTGATACCACACCGTTGAGGACCTCCCCAAGGCGTCTTAGAAGTGCGTCGCCCGCGTCATGGCCAAGTTCGTCGTTGGCTTCCTTCAAGCCGTTGAGGTCGACGACGATCGCCGAGACCGGCCGCAAGGACTTCCTCTCCAGCCGGTTGAGCTCTTCCATGTAGAAGGCCCGGTTGTGCAGACGTGTCAGCACATCGTGCTTGCCCAGGTACTCCAGGTATGCCTCGGCCTTCTTGCGCGCCGTGATGTCGGTCAGGGCGACCTGAACCAGCGACCAGTCGTGCTCATGGCCGGGAAACACCGAGAACTGCAGAAGCACGTGGCGTTCGGAGCCGTCGAGGGCATAGTTGAGGACTTCACGCTGATGAAACAGGTTGCCATGCCATAGATCGATCAGCTGTTCGCGAAACGGATGCGCCATCCCATCGCGGAAGATGTCGCCAAGCTGGCGCAACAGCGTCGGGCGATCGGGAGCGGCAAACAGCTCCAGCGTCGCCCGGTTCACATCGATGACGCGGATCTCGCTCATGCATTGCTGAACGAACTCGGGATGCACATCCAGGAAAACGCGAAAGTCGATGATCCCGCGATGGCGCACGTCATCAAGCAACGTCTTAATGGCACTGAAGTCCTCCATCCAGAGAGACACCGGAGAGTGTTCGAACATCGCCCTGGCATGGCGATGATTGGCCTGCTCCTGCCGCCTGGCATCCTCACGCGCCGTGACGTCCTCCGTCGTCACCAGCACCCGTTCCCAGGAGTTTTCGTAGCCTGGAAGGACGGCTCCCCGCAGCTGGATATCCAGTCGCCGACCATCGAGGGCGTAATTGGCCGCACTGCTGCAAAACGCTCCCCGGCCCTCCCATAGGTGCGTCAGCTCGGTGATGTGGGTGTCCAGCATGTCGTCGCGGAAGATGCGGCCGAGGTTCAGGATCAGATGCTCCAGATCGTCCGCCGCAAACAGCTCGAGTGTCTTCTGGTTTACCGCCAGCACGCGGATGCGCTGGGAGCACATCGCCACCCGGGCAAGATCCTCTTTCAGGTAGGATCGCAGGTCTGTTACGCCTTCACTGCGCCATTGCTTGAATAGGGCCTGAACGTCACTGAAGTCTTCAAGCCACATGGCAACCGGCGCCAGCTCGAAGATGCTGCTGTTGTCAGAAAGCGTTCTCATGAAAAAAACCTGCGCCGCCTCAATTGCCCGCCGGGACACACCCGAAGAAACCGCGATGCTAGAACAAATTGGTAAACCGTTTATCCGGGCCACAGCAGGGTCGGCGCAAGGCACCTGAATGCAACAGGGGCCCGCTCGCGCGCAGCCAAAGGGTGCGGTGGACGCGCCGTCTCGTCCCCTTCAGGTCGACCGGCAGGAACAGGCGCGATGCCCTAGATCAGCGTGACGTTTTCCGCCTTCGACTTGCCGGTCTTGCGGTCCTGTCCGACGTCATAGCTGACCTTCTGGCCCTCCCGAAGCGATCCGGCGGATCCGATCGCCGAGACATGAACGAAGACGTCAGGACCGCCGGTGTCCGGCGTGATGAAGCCAAAGCCCTTGTCCTCAGCGAAGAACTTTACGATACCAGTGGCCATGTCATCCTCCTTGACTGCTGCCTCTGATCATTTCAGTAGCGTTCAAGGCAGGCTACGGCAAGGTTCAAGTTGCTCAACAGGACAAGGCGCGCCGATGTGGCACCCGATTGACGGGCTGCGGGTGCGGCGTTGGACGATGCCGACCGCGAGGGCAGCAAAGCCAACAGCCAGGGCGTGTAGGGCAATAGGCTCCACCGGCTGGCCTGCCGCCGGGCCATTTCCGGTCGCCGACCCTGCCGGCCCGCTCTCCTGGGTGTCATGACACTCACCGCCTTTGAGCCGCGGCGCTAATTCTATCCTAACCATTTTTGCGGATAGTCCGCCGGTTTCGCTTTGTGAGAGACGTGAAGTTCAGGAATGCTCACCTTGCCCGACCAGCCTGGCTGGTCGGGCGGTTTTTTAAAGCCACCCGGGGTGATCTTGGCGAAATACAGCCGCTGTCGCCGCCTGTCCGTTTCCCCGTCATTGAGCCGCGATCAAAGATCAGGGCGCAAGGCGCATTAACCTTACTGCGTAGGCTTACCTATAAGGTAGCGTTGTGCGCTACAGGCCGACGTGCTTTGGCTTGCTCGACAGAGGAGAGCAGGGACATGGCTGAGACAATACCCCAGAACGTCTTCGAGAGGCTTGAGCGCGAATGGCGCGTGATCGAAGCGGAGCGCCCTCGTCCTGCGCCCAAGGACGCC
Source organism: Pseudorhizobium marinum (assembly GCF_000705355.1). Lineage (NCBI taxonomy): Bacteria > Pseudomonadati > Pseudomonadota > Alphaproteobacteria > Hyphomicrobiales > Rhizobiaceae > Pseudorhizobium > Pseudorhizobium marinum. The sequence continues at coordinate 28,831 of NZ_JMQK01000014.1, read as the reverse complement.
GCAACCGAGACAACGCCCACACGTCGTCTTCGTATCGGTCGGGTCGATTGATCGTCGTGTCCATCGTCAAGGGCGGGAGCCGTGCATGAATGCTCGCGCTCGCGCTGAACATGCTAGGTCACGGATCATCCAGGCATCGGATGATTGCAGGAGGCACGCCGGACGCTGATGGCACCGGTGGGCGAAATTGCCTCTCTTGGTCCCGCCGAAGGGCGAGGACAAGCAGTCCTGGCGAGCGTCGCATTCCCAAGTCAAACCTTCGGCGCCCCGTGACGCAGACGGCTCTCGCGCAGCAGTCCACTGTCATCGAGGATCGGGTGTGCGACCGAGACAAGATGCGCATTGATGCGCTTCAGGTCGCGCAGGATGTCAAGGTGCAGCGAACTCGTCTGCAGGCTCTCGATGCGGCCGTCGCGAAGACGCTCCAGATGCCGCTCGGCGGAGAGCTTCTCCGCCTTTCGCACATCGACCTTTATCTCCATCAGGCGCAGCGCCAGGTTGAGGTCACCGGTCACGATGATGGTCTGCGCCGTGCGCAGGTTCTCGATGGTCAGGTCAAAGAGGTTCTTGAGCTCCTGATAGCCGGCCTCGGAGAATTTCAGATTGCTTGACACTTTCTTGCGAACCTGCTCGCCAAGGCCCTTCTCGATGATGTCGCCCACATGTTCCAGATTGATGGCGTAGTCGATAATGGCACTCGAGCGGCGGGTGTCGTCGCCGGCTCCCGGTTGCCAGCCAAGCTTTGACAGATAGACCTTGACGTCCTGCTGCAGGCGGTCGACCCGCTTTTCCAGCGCCTCAATCTCGGACAACGGCGCCAGGTCATTGTTCCGGAATGCGCTTTCGACCCGCACCAGCATTCGTTCGACCAGGTCGCCGACGGCGAGAACCTCTCGCGTGGCATTGGCCAGCGCCACCACCGGGGTCGAAAGCGCCTCCGGATCCAGATATTTCGGACCGGTGTCGGGATCTTCCTGTGTCGGGATGGCGCGTTTCATGGCATCCGACAAAAGGCCGGAGAAGGGCCAGGCCACAAGCGCAAGGGCGATGTTGAAGGCGAGATGGGCATCGACCGGCAAGCCTTCCGGAGCCAGTGGTAGCAATGACAGCCCCTGCGCCCCGTAGTCGACCAGCGGCAGCGCGATCAGGCAGCCGACGGCGCGAACGACGAGGTTGCCGGTGGTGATCCGCCGCGCCGAAGCAGGGGCAGACAGCGTTGCCAGCACGGGCGCAACGGCCCCGCCGAGATTGGCGCCCAGGATCAGCACGATGATCAGCGCGGTCGACAGGATGCCGGTCCCGGCAAGCGAGAGAACCAGCACGACAACCGCAAGGCTCGACGAGGAGATGATGGCAAGGCCCGCTGTCAGCGCAAATGCCACAGGCCAGGCGCCGTCAAGCAGCTTGATGAAGGCGGCGAGCGCGGGCGACGCGCGCATCGGCTCGGTGGCAGCCGAGAGGAGGTAGAGCGACAGGAGCATCAATCCGATGCCGATCAGCGCCGTGCCGCCGCCCCTGCGTGCCGTCGAGCCCCCCTTCTGAAGCGCGACACCGGCGATGATCAAGAGCGGCGACAGCCATTCGATTCCGGTCGCGACGACAAAGGCAGTGACGGCCGTCCCGACATTGGCGCCGAGCAGCACGATCTGCGCCATGCGGGCGCGGATCAGGTCGCGTTCGACAAAGGATGCAACGGTCAAGGCGGTCGCCGTGGAGCTCTGCAGGGCGATGGTGGCAAGGAAGCCGGCAGCAAAGGAACGCAGGCCGCTTTGTGTGCCGGAGGCAAGCCCGGTCCGCAGCCTGGTGCCGAAGGCACGGGTGACGCCATCCTTCACCTGGGCGAGGCCGAAGAGCAACAGGGCGACCGCGCCGATGAGATTGATGATGACAATGGTCGATTGCATTGCAGATTCCAGTCGGTTGCCGGGGTAATTCGGGTGTCGGCTAACCAAATATGATCTATCTCCTGCAGAATGGAAGCGGCGCCTGTGTACTTTCGTCGCCACCAGCGACGCCTTGGCGAGGCGCGTGTCCGCTCCGGGGCATGCCGGGCAAAGCCTGGTGGAAGCGGGCGCCACCCAGATTCACCAGGGGTCTCTGCGACCTAAGCCCCCGTGTGGAAGTGGCCTGCCCGGCTTCACCGTTAGGGCCACGTCCTTGTCATGTCCGGTCCCGTCAGGCCTGACGCGCAGCAGAGACCGCATCATCCTGCTGCACCAGCAACAACTGCGATACGAGAGACGGCATCCGGCACCGCCGCTATGAGAACGAGACCTTGGGCTAGGCGATCGACGCTGTCAGCCTTGATGGCTTTCGGGAGGAGCATTGCGGCGCACTCCACGGATGCCTGCGTCCCTGCCGCCGGCACCAGCTCAGGGTGCGCAATTGCATGAAGGCGCCCTGCCGCGCATGGCGAGATCGATGCCGCAGTGCGGCGGGCGATGCCGAACGCACGCGGTTTCTGCCTCGCCACCCATCGCCGGGCAAGGCGATCGGTCCGGGAGTTGATCCCGACTGTAGCGGCCCGGAGCGGACCTGCGGGTGGACCGGGACGCTTCGTGTCCTCCAGAAGAAAGGCTTGCGCTCAGCGCCCAAGGGTTCCGCCCAGCGCCAGAGTGAGGGACTGTTCGATGTGAAAGGCCAAAGCCCTGGTGGCGGCCTCGGGTTGCTGCTCGAGCAGCGGCTGTAGAAAATCCAGATGCTCCTTGATAACCCGGGTGGCATTTTGCCTCGTCACGCGCACCCGCGACTGCGCCGACATTCGGATCTTGATGGCGGTGACGCGGTACACGTTCGAGATGAGACTGTTGTCCAAAGCGTTGACCATCCGGGCGTGCATCTTTCAGTCGAAAGGCTGGACATCGCGCAAGAACTCCGACAGGTCAGACCCGTCCTCGTGCGGCAGCATCGCACCGGCACCGATGTGCCAGTCGATCCATTCGGACACGTCGCCTTCACCAAGCCTCCCAAGCAGGTCCGGCACCGCGTTGATCTCGACCAGCCGGCGCATCTGATAGGCTTCGCGAATAAAGGTGACATCGAGGCTTGGCCCCATCAGCCCCCGCTGCGGTATGGTCTGCAGAGGCCTTCTGCCTCAAAGCGCGGGATCGCCTCGCGAACCGCCTAGCGTCACTCCGGTGATTTCCACCAGTTCCCGCTGTGAGATAATCTGGCAGGGCCTCGGCCTGCCCCAGTTGAGCAGGTCTTCGATGCGTTCATAAGCGATCTGGCGAAGCGAGGGCGTGGGGGTGGGTCTGGTGGACCATCGTTGATCTGCGCAACGCCGGGCGTCCCCCGCAGCTGGCATGGCAAAGGCCCGCGCGGGGAGCCGCCGGGGGCCTTTGCCGCTGTCGCACCGGCTGCGACCGACCGGCCGGTCAGGGCAGTCGCTTGCCGGTCTCGTCGAACATATGGATGTTGGCCTGGGCAGCGGCGATGCGGATGGTCTCGCCGATGCCAAGCCGCGTGCGGCCGGACACCCGCAAGACGATGGGACTGCCATCGGCGAGCGAGGCGTGGACGTAGCTTTCGGCTCCGACCAGTTCCACCGCATCCACCTGCACCTGCCCGGAAAAATCCGCAGGCGAATTGTCCTCGGCAATCACGATATCTTCCGGCCGGATGCCCACGGTGTCGACACCGGCTGCCACGCCGGAGCTCGTGGCAAGCACCCAGCCGCTGCCTTCAACCGCCTTGCGCTTGAGGAGGTTCATCGACGGCGAGCCGATGAAGGTCGCGACAAAGGTTGAGGCGGGCCGCTCGTAAAGCTCGATGGGCGTGCCGACCTGCTCTATGCGGCCGCCGTTGAGCACCACCAGCCGGTCAGCCAGCGTCATGGCCTCCATCTGGTCATGGGTGACGTAGACGCTGGTGGTGGCGAGCGACCGTTGCAGTCTGCGGATCTCGACACGCATCTGTACCCTGAGCTTGGCGTCAAGGTTCGACAACGGCTCGTCGAAGAGGAAGGCCGCCGGCTTGCGCACGATCGCCCGGCCCATGGCCACGCGTTGCCGCTGGCCGCCGGACAGTTGGCGCGGCTTGCGGTCGAGGAACGGCTCGATCTCCAGGGCCGTCGCAGCTTCCAGGACGCGCCGGTCGATCTCGTCTTTCGGCGTGTTGCGGTTCTTCAGGCCGTAGGACAGGTTCTGGCGGACGGTCATATGCGGATAGAGCGCATAGTTCTGGAAGACCATGGCGATGTCGCGCTCGGCAGGCTCCAGAGTGTTGATGACGCGGCCACCGATCGCGATGTCTCCGGAGGAGATCCCTTCGAGGCCGGCGATCATGCGCAGCAGGGTCGATTTCCCGCACCCGGAGGGGCCGACGAGGACGATCATCTCGCCGTCGGCGATGGTGAGCGACACGCCCTTGATCGCTTCGATATTGCCGCCGTAGACCTTGCGGACATTCTTGAGTTCGATTTCGGCCATTATTTTTCAGTCTCCACAAGACCTTTGACGAACCAGCGCTGCATCAGCACGACGACCAGAACGGGCGGGATGATGGCGAGGATCGCGGTAACCATGACGTAGTTCCACGGCGTGGACGCGTCGGTGAAATCGACCATGCGCCGCAGTCCGATGATGATCGTGTTCATCTTCGCGTCATTGGTGACGAGCAGCGGCCAGAGGTACTGGGTCCAGCCGTAGATGAAGAGGATCACGAAGAGCGCGGCGATATTGGTCTTCGAAAGCGGCAGGAGGATATCCTTCATGAAGCGGAAGGGGCCGGCATTGTCGAGACGGGCGGCTTCCACCATTTCTCCCGGGATGGTCAGGAAGAACTGGCGAAACAGGAAGGTTGCCGTCGCCGAGGCCATCAGCGGCAGGGTCAGGCCGGCATAGCTGTCGAGCAGGCCGAGATCGACGATCACCTTGTAGGTCGGCAGGATGCGGACCTCCACCGGCAGCATCAGCGTGATGAAGATCATCCAGAAGAAGCCCATCCTGAATGGGAAGCGGAAGAACACGATGGCGAAGGCCGACAGGAAGGAGATGATGATCTTGCCGATTGCAATCGCCATGGCGACCACGAAGGTGTTGAAGAGAAGCCGCTCCAGGCTGACGCCGACGACCTGCTCGACGCCGCCGGAAAGTGCGCCGGAATAGTTCTCGAGGAACTGGTCTCCGGGCAGCAGCGACATGGGAGGCCGGATAATGTCGATCGACGACATCGTCGAGGCGATGAAGGTATAGTAGATCGGGAAGGCCACGACGATGATGCCGAGCACCAGCACGAGGTGGCCGAGCAGTGTCGCTATCGGGCGATTTTCAATCATGACCGGACCTCAACCATAGTGCACCTTCTTCTCCACGAAGCGGAACTGGAAGGCGGTCAGCGCAATGACGATGATCATCAGCACCACCGACTGCGCCGCGGAGGACCCGAGATTGAGGTTCACGAAGCCGTCGTTGTAGACCTTGTAGACCAGCGTTTCGGTCGCCTTGGCCGGACCGCCGCCGGTGACGGCATGGATGATGCCGAAGGTGTCGAAGAAGGCATAGACCGTGTTGACGACGAGCAGGAAGAAGGTCGTCGGCGCCAGCAGCGGGAAGACGATCGTCCAGAACCGACGCGCACCCCTCGCCCCGTCAATGGCTGCAGCCTCCAGAAGCGACTTGGGGATTGCCTGCAGGCCGGCGACGAAGAACAGGAAATTGTAGCTGATCTGCTTCCAGGCGGCGGCCGCCACCACCAGCGTCATCGCCTGGTTGCCGTCGAGCAGCGGATCCCACAGGATGCCGTTGCGGCGCAGCAGATAGGCGAATGTTCCCATCGCCGGGTTGAACATGAACAGCCACAGCATGCCGGCCACGGCCGGCGCCACCGCATAGGGAATGATCAGGAAGGTGCGGTAGAAGCCGCGCCCGCGGACAACGCGATCGGCAGCCGTTGCCAGGAACAGGGCGGTCCCCATGGCCACCGCGGCCGTTGCCACGCTGAAGACGAGCGTCACCTGCAGCGCGTGCAGGTAGTTCGGATCGGTGAAGATCGCCTGGAAGTTGGAAAGGCCGACAAAGGCGCTGCGCAGCCCGAAGGGATCCTCGCGCATGGCCGACTGGTAGAGCGCCTGGCTTGCCGGCCAGAAAAAGAAGATCACCGTCAGGACGATCTGTGGGGCGACCAGGAAATAGGGAAGGATCTTGTTGGGAAAGACGACGTTTTGCAAAGCATATGCCCCCGCCAGATGAGAAGACCGCCCGGATCGTGATCCGGGCGGCATTGCGAGTGCATTTTCTTAGTTGCCGAGTGCCTGCTGGATGGCGGCATTGCCGCGTTCGACGGCCTTGTCGAGTGCCGCCTTGGCATCCTGCTGGCCGGCCAGCATGGCTTCGAACTCCTCGTTCAGGATGTCACGAACCTGCGGCAGGTTGACGAGGCGTACGCCCTTGGAGTTTTCGGTCGGCTCCTTGCCCATCATCTGCTGGATCGGCGTCTCGCGCCCCGGGTTCTTTTCGTAGAAACCCGACTCCTTGGTCGCGTTGTAGGCTTCCATGGTGACCGGCAGATAGCCCGACACCTGATGCAGGCGGGCCTGGATTTGCGTCTGCGACAGGAAGTTGAAGAACTCGGCGATACCCTTGTATTCTTCGTCGCTCTTGCCGCCGAAGACCCAGAGGCTGGCGCCGCCGGGAATGGTGTTTTGCGGACGGCCGTCGCCCTCGTAATAGGGCAGCTGGCCGATGCCGTAGTTCATGCCGCTCTTGACGATGTCGCCCAGCCCGCCCGAGGATTCGGTCAGGATGGCGCATTCGCCGGAGAGGAAGAGGTTCTTGGCTTCAGAGGTGCGGCCGCCGTAGCGGAAGACACCGTCCTTGGCGAGGTCTGCAATCGACTGGAAGTGCTCGACGAACTGCGGGGAATTGAACTGCAGCTCGACATCGGTGTCGGCGAGACCATTCTCGTTGTTGGCGTAGGACAGATTGTTCCAGGCGGCGAAATTCTCCGTCTGGATCCAGGTCAGCCAGGTCGAGGTATAGCCGCATTCGGCAGCGCCGCTGGTCTTGATCTTGCGGGCCGCTTCCCAGACTTCCGGCCATGTCTTGGGCGGGTTTTCAGCGTCGAGGCCTGCCTTCTGGAAGATGTCCTTGTTGTAGTAAAGGATCGGCGAGGAAGAGTTGTACGGGAATGACAGCATGGTGCCGTCGGGCTTGGAGTAGTATGCGACGATGCCGGCCAGGTAGTTGGCCTTGTCGAATGTATAGCCACCCTTCTGGAGCACCTCCGCGACCGGCATGACGGCGCCCTCGGCGCTCATCATCACGCCGGTGCCGACGTCGAAGACCTGGATGATCGCCGGCGTCTGCTTGGCGCGGAAGGCGGCAATGCCGGCATTGAGCGTTTCCGGGTAGGTCCCCTTGAAGACCGGGACGATCTTGTAGTCGCTCTGCGTCTCGTTGAATTCCTTCGCCAGCGTATCGACGACCTCGTTGTTGGCGCCAGTCATGGCGTGCCACCACTGCAGTTCGGTGACGGCAAGCGCGCTTGACGCCCAAAAAAGCGACATGCTGGCTGCGGCTGCCGAAGCAGCGATTATCTTCGTGGACATGGTTCCTCCCCTTTGCCACTCAACCTTGGTCTTGCGCGGACCCAACCTCGACGGCCACCTCCTCCAGGTTGATGCCGATAGTTGAAGCCTCAAATCAGCTAAACCAAATTTAGGTGTGATGACAATGGGAGATTTCCACTTGCGATGTGGACGACGGGGCATTTGGCCCCGCGGGGCGGCGCGGCGGGCGGATCCGGCGGTCAATGTCAGCGATCGGGATTTTTGTGCCGTCCGCTCGGAACGTGTCGCCGTCCACGACGCAGGTGTCTCGGAGGCGGCCGCCAATAGCTACCTTCGGAAATCGCTTTAGAATTGCACTCAGGGGCTCAGGCTTGCGGGGGCTTCCACGATCGACCGTATCGTCATCTCGCCCAGGTTCCGCAGCAGGAGGCAGGACAATTCGGATAATCCCTCCCTATTCAAGGTGACCAGCAGCTTCCGGCTCTGGTACAAAACGCCCATACTTTGGATGTTGATTCAGGGAACGAACGACACTCGTACCAGATCGTTGTCCGCTGGAAATAGCGATGCGGGAATGTCATTGTTCTCCCGGAACAATACTCCGTCGACGTCCACGGCACTGACAAACGAAATGGAGTAGGAAAGACCGAAGCCATGAACCGCTTTCCATAGCTGTGCAGCCTCAGGGTTGTTGTGCTTCATGGCCATTCGACGTTTTGAATAGCACAACTCGACAAACGCATTGCAGTTGACATCACCGCCGAAATTTTCGCGCGCTTCGATGAAGATTTTCCAGACTGATGCTGTTGTGACCAGGACGGCGTCGAACCTCAGATGATCAATGTAGAGGTCTCCGCCGTCCGGAAAATCCGGAACTTGCAATGTCAATGTTGATTCCCTTTATCGAAACAGAGGCGCTGCTGCGGGCATGCCTTCCACCAGCCCAAGGTAGAAATGAAAGCCGCTGTCTACGGCAGCTTGTACAAGGTCAACGCGGGATGTCTCGGCCCCATGCGCTGATACGATAGGCGACACAGACTGGCCGCGAAAGACGACGGCGGAGCCTGGCGGGAATGACCCAGCCTTGGAGCTTTCCGGACAATACTGCAGTTCCACGCACTCTTTTCAAGTCAGGCTCCTGGTTTCCGCCGACTTCAGACTGAATTCATAATACCCTTCCGCAAATCTATCAGGCTGGCCTGGCTCGCATTGAAGCCAGCATTGTTCCGCAACCATTGGATGAAACTCTTCGTTTTCGCTGCCGGAACTGTCGACCCCAAGCGCCTACAATAGCCAAGCCCCCTGGAACCAAGCCGAAGGCCGCTCCATCCGTGCTTGTCACCGAAGGCCAGCAGATGTCAGACGTCCGCTCAGGCTGCACTCGAGGCGTTTCTGAACACGTTACAGCTCATGCCCCGTAGCCTCTTGCTCTTGGCGGGATTTGAACCGACGGCGTCTTAGTCTATGTGCGGACCATTCCACGGATTGATAACTTTCAATCCAGCTGCCTTGAACGGGCTTGTGCCTCTCGTTGCCACAACTAGACCTCTCTCCGCAGCTGTGGCCGCAATTAATCCATCGGCTATACCGATCGCTTTACCGGATACTCGCGCGCCTACCATCAGTTTAGAGTAAAGCCCCGAGGTGCTTAGGGTGAAGGGCAGAATACGCTCAAGAAAATGCGGTAGCACCTCATCCTCAAGGCGGCTGCGGAGGATGGTTCGACGCCGCCCGATGGGCATTGATTCGATGCCAAACCGAAGCTCCGCAACTGATATAGCAGAGATGAAGAGCGTTTCGATTGCCTGGTCGTCTAACCAGGCCACAACCTCTGCAGCAGGAGCCGGCTTCCACGGCTCTGATATCACGTTGGTGTCTATTAAGATCATTCGAAGGTCATCGGTTCAGCCGGCGTCCTGTGGCGCTCTTGCAAAGCTTCGACCTCGCTCTCAGACAGGTCGGCTTCTCGACCGATCTCCACGAGCAACGACCCGAGCTTTACGCGCTGAGACGGGCGAACAGCGGCCTCGAGGATGTCACGAATTTCCGCCTCAGTGCTCCGGCCATGATGAGCTGCTCTCACACGCAATGCGCGGTGGGTTTCATCAGAAAGATTCCGAATGGTGACTGCTGGCATCCTCACGACCTCATTTAGCCGACGGCAATGATATCAACTTAATGTACATGATATCATTGTCAAGTGACTCTCGGAGAGGAAACCCAGCAACGATCTTACCACTCGGAGCCTTTGGTGGTAAAAATTGCTACCACTCCTTTGGAGGTCATCTATGCCAAATGTTGAAAAGGTCAGCGTTTCGATGACACCGAACACGCCGAGGGATTGCGTGACGCTGTGAACAGTGGCGCTTTTGCTAGCGCAAGCGAAGTTGTTCGCGAAGCCATGCGTGGCCGGTCGGCCAAATGGATGCAAAAGCGCGAAGATGTCGTCAAGCTACGTGCGATGTGGGAAGAAGGCAACGCTAGTTGTCCCGCGGTCGAAGTGGATCTTGATACGGTGTCGGATGAAGCATGCCAGGAAATAGCATCTGCGCTCCCCACGCCCGTTAAGCTTTTTTGGACACCGAAGGCGCGCGCCGACGTCAAGAGCGTCTACATCGAAATGGGGAAAGAGCAGCCGCGAAGCGGGGCTTCGCCAATTTTCGCCGTGGGGCGGAATTGCTGATCGAGCACCCGCGTTTGGGCGAGCGTCACCCGGAAGTATTCCGAACGGCTCGGATGTTGGTCGAAGGGCCCTATGTGATCCTCTATGAGATAAGGCCCGACGCCGATGACGGCCCTGTTGGTACCGGCGAGATCGTCCGAGTGGTGGACGGACTGCGTGACCTCTCCACGCTGGCTAAGACCTGACGGGATGAAGGCAAAGTACCCAACTGCTCTTGATGGGCTACGAACCAACGACCTCACCTCGAGGATGGATCGGGAAAGTATTACTGGCGAAATTATTTTGAATGTAAAAGCGATATCGGGGTTTTGGACCGGGTTGACCACGGTTGTTTTCCCGGCTGAGCTTCCTGGTACGTCAATGAAGCGTGGGCCATCACACATTTCGGCGCTGGCGTGGGCGAGCATTGTAAATCCAGAAAATATTGATAATATGGAAATTTGCAATGGAGGCTCGGATATGCGCCAGTTCACGACAGGTGATCTTAACAAACAAGTGGGCGACGTCACCGACGCTGCCAGCCGCGAGCCAGTGGTCCTAACCAAGCACAGGAAGCCGCGCTTTGTCCTGATGAGCTACGATCATTACGAGCGTCTACGCACCGGCGGTGATACTCGCGCAGCTCATCGTGCGTCTGAAATGCCTTTGCAACATTTAGACCTGTTTGAGGCGGAGATCGATCGACTGTCGCGTGGCGAAGGCTATGGCGATGAACCGTGATTTTCTTCCCGGTCAAATTATCGCCTACCCGTATCTCTGGGCCTGGCAGAACGAGCGTGGAGAGACGGAAGGCCGCAAATCGCGCCCGACCTGCGTCGTCGTCGCGGTCCGCGGGGCCACAGACGGCCTCACGCATCTTGCTCTGCTTGCCGTGACGACGCAGCCTCCGCAGCCAGATCGGGCCGCGATCGAAGTTCCTGAAACAGAAGCTCGTCGAGCCGGGTTGAGCGACTTGAAGCGCTGCTGGGTGATGATCGACGAATATAATTACGATGTTGCCGAACGATCCTGGTACATCGAGCCTGATCAGAATATTCTCGGCCGTTTTAGCAAGGCATTCATGATGAAGATCGCGTCTTCGTTCGGTGAAGCCTCTAGAAAATCGGGACGCCGGGTCAATCGAATCGAGTAAGCTTTACGGTGATGGAGTCTGAAATCTCTGAATGCCTTGAAGGCGCATCGCATTAAATCTTGGGTAAGGCCGAACGCCACAGAGGACGCCACCTGAGTGCCTACTGGCTGCATCAATTTCCAGCTGTCAATCACGTTTCAAGCCGACCAGCCTTCTTATCGCATTTCTTCAGAAGTGATGTCGCCCGAAACGTAACGAGCCACTGCTGCTTCCAAAATCGGGTCGCCGTTGTACCCCGCACGCATGGTTGCAGCCTGAGCCTGATTTGCAGCTTTCTTCCGGGCTGCGCCATGAGGAATCGCGCGCGGCATCGAGAACCGCGCCACAAAGGCTCGGCCCTGCGCGGTCGCGCTACAGGGCCTTGCACTGTGCACGCTTCCAGCCGCCGTTCACGCCATCAATTCAGACCGACGGCTGCCTTGGCATCGGCAAGGCCACGGCGCGCATCGCGGTTGCCCGTGGTGGCGGCGGCTTCAAACAGGCGCAAGGCGTCGTGCGGTCTGCTGAGGTTCATGTAGCTATAGGCGCGCAGCACCAAAAGGTCGACCGGCTCCTGCTGCACCTGCGCCCGCTGGTCGAGATAGAGCAGCGCCTCGCGATATCGGTCGGACTGAAACGCCTGGACGGCGCGGTCGGCAAGGATGGAGGCCTGCAGTTCACGCGCCCGAGTAGAACTCATGGGCGCCTGGGTTGCCGCGACGGCCGCACGATCGGTCAGTCCGACCCTGAGATAGGCGAGGCTCTGTCCGTAGGCGGCGTCTTCGCGGATGTTGCGGTTGCCGCTGGAGAGTGCGGCGTCAAAACTTTCGGCGGCTTCGAGCGGGCGGTTCAAGTCCATGAGACACCAACCGCGTTGAAGCGCTGCCGGCGCCGACAGACGGGCAGGATCGAGGCGGTTGGCGCAGGAGGCAGGCCGCGCAGAGTGTACCACCGCCGCGACCGGTGCTGCGGTGGCGGCCGGCGCTGCCTGCATTGCGACGGCAGCCCCTCGTGGACGAGCCGCCGGCTCACCGGGCCGAATGGCGGTTGGAGGTCGCGACGGGCGTCCATCAGCGGGCGTGGTTGCCAGATCGGCGATGCGCGGCGACTGCGCTGCCCATTGCTGCTGCAGCTTGGCAAAGCCTGCCCTATCGTTCAACTGGAGCCGCGTCAGCGCAAGCCCGTAGGCGGACGCTTCGTCCTCCGGCGCCCATTCAAGCGCCGTTTCAAACCATTGCACCGCCGTCTGCGGTTGATCGAAGGCGCGGGCATACCAGCCGAACTGCTGCGCCGAAGGTGCATAGCGCTCGGCAATCACCGCCTGTGCCATCCGCGTCAATATTGCCTCGTCGATCGTCGCGGGCGGATCGATCGCCAGGAAATTTGCCGTTGCAGCCAGATAGGTTGCCGTCGCGTCTTCTGAAGCCTCACGCCAGGGGTAGAGCACCGCTTCCGCCTCGGCTGGCTTGCCCTGCTGCAGCAGCGTCAGCGCCAGGCCTTGGGATGCATCGGCGGTATCGTCGCGCTCGCGCGCGCGCCGAAACCAGACCGCTGCCTCATCGGCGTCGTCACGCCGGAGATAATACCACCCCAGGAGCAGGGCGTCGGAGGCCGGACCGTCGCCACGGGCCGATGCCTTCAGCCGATCGACGTCGTCGGGCGCAACTGTCAGCGACGGGTCCTCATTGGCCTGGGCCACGAAGCGACGGGCGAGATCGTCGCGGATGCTGTCGAATTCACCGGCGCCGCTTTCGGTCTGTTTTGCAAGCGCGAGAAGCGGCTGGACGCGATCGTAGGGCAATGCCGCGGCAGCCTTCTGCAATGTTGCCAGCCGCTCCGCCGGATCGGTGCAGGTCGTCAGGATATAGCGATAGGCATCCACTGCACGCTGTGCACGGTCGGTACTGGCGAAAGCCTCGGCCACGCGCCACAAGACATCAACCTCGCTGCAGTTGAGAAGCAGTGGATTTGTGGCGCCGAGGTCGATAACGGTCTGATATTGCTTCAGCTGCGAGGCGTTGACAAGGCGGCTGCGCGCTTCGGCGATGTCCAGTCGCTCCAGAAGATCGGCCGGCGGCTCCCAGGCGGGTTCGGCGGCCTGCCGCTCGGCGATCGCCTTCCTTACCTGCGCGTACCGGCCCTGTGCATAAAGCGCCCACATGCCTTCCAGCTGTCGATCGACGTTTTGGGGAACGGCAAGCGGGTCGGCAGGCGGTGTCCAGTTCGGATAGAGCTGCCGCAGGCGTGCGATTTCCGCGGCCAGCCGCGCCGTGTCGCCCTGTGCGGCAAAGTATCGAAGCGCCGTCTCGTCCACCTGAGCCGGTGCCGGCTCGGCTTGCGTTTCGGCTGCGCCTGCGTCGGCTGCCTCGTCCTGCTCCATCTGCGACAGCTGGAAGGGAACAATGGAGCCGGCCTGGACCAGGCGCTCTGTCTTCGCCGGTGTCTGCTGCAGGGCCCGGATGTCGCGTGCCAGTCCGTCCAGACCCGCCCCGTCGGTTCCCTCGTCTGCGACCCGTCGGATATCGGTCGGCTTGCTGATGCTGCCGGTGTCAGCTGTCGCCAGCCAGGAGGACACAATGCCGGTCTCGTTCGACTGCGTCATGAACAGACCTGCAGATACGGCAGCGGAGACCATCAGCATGGGCAGTTTCAGAGACACGACGGATGTTTCTCCACGATATATGCCAGGCCTAGCAGATGGAGTGTGGCCGGATAGTACAACTGCGACGTCAGCTCGCGGGCAGCCACGGGTACCGCCCTGCCTTCGCCAACACAGGCCAGAATATGGTTAACGAACTGATAACCCGGATCCTCCAGCCTCTCCTTCGCCTGGCCGCTGGGAAGATCGATGATGGCGGGCGTGCCGTTGATCGTCATTGCCTGCAGCATGCGCTTCGCCAGCTCGATATGCTCCAGTGACGCGCGCAGCAGATAGAGCGGAATGCGGATCGCGTTGTAGCCGAACTCGGCCGCAAACCCTTCCGCCGGCTTTGGCTGCCTGGCAAGGCTGACCCATTCGGCCGGCAGCTGTCTTGGTCCGAACTGCATCTGGGCGATGAGGGCGAGACCGTCTTGCTGAAGTCTCGACCAGCGATCGGACGGCGCGAGGATCGCCATGATCGGGAAGGATTCAAAGATCCAGTAGGAAGGATTGATGACCGGACCATCCGTACGCTCGCCTGCGTCGAAGCCTTCGGCCGCCGGCAACAGCAGCACCCGCCCGCCGCTTTCGACCACGACGTTGTCGAGGATGGCGTGCGCAAGGGCCGCGGCGCTTGCAAGGTAATCCTCCCGCTCCCAGGCCGCCCCGGCCATCGCCAGCGCATAGGCGATGAGGAGATCGCCATCGGAGGCGTTGTTGACGTCGGTGACGTGCGGTTGGGCGCCGGGGTCCCACTTCCAGGCGGTCAGCCCGTCGTCACGGATCATCAACTCCGTCTTGGTGAAAGACCAGATCTGCTCGAAATCCGACGGGCTGTTGGCGAAGAAGGCAAGCAGCAGGCCGTAGCCCTGGCCCTCGCTGTGACTGATCCCGCCATTGGCGTTATCGACGATCCGGCCGCTCGCATCCAGAAACCTGGATGTATAGTCCTGCCAGAGCGATGGCCCGATCGAACCTTGCTGCGCCGCCGCAGGCCCGGTCGCGGCGAGCAGCCCCAACAGCGTCAGCATCGAGATCAACGGTTTTGCAATCATCTGCGCCTCCCCAGCCATCGTAGCACGGTCGCTGTCGTGACACCGAGCAGGCAGGATGCAACGACGATCGCCAGTGCATAGGACAGAAGGTTGCTCGACAGCCAGTTGCTGGCGATCAATCTGTAGTTCTGCAGCGAGGTGTCGACCGGCGGCAGGAAGGACAGTTGCCGCGCCTCCTGAACCGCTACCGTGTCTGTGGCGCGCGCGTAGCTGAACACCCGCCCCTCGACCTGCTGCCACACATCCTGGCGCGCCATCTCAGCTGTGGCAAGCCGCAGCTCCTGGGGACTGGGCGCAATCAGCGCCGTCCAGAGACCGTTGCCATTGGGACCGGGCCCCTGTGCAATCAGCAGGTCGTCGTCCGCATCCGGCTGGAAGGCTGTCTCGCTTGCGGGGAGAAACCGCAAGGCGCCTTCCGAAAGATCAAGCCTTTCCTGCAGCCATTGCCGAAATGACGTGACCGTCTGGCTCAGGAAACCGCCCTGCAGGCGACCGCGCCAGGCCTCTATCGACTGGACTGTGCTGCCGGTGGTCGGGCCTTCGCCGTTGGCCGGATTCCATCCGGCGGCAAGATCCGGATCCAGGTTCAACTGAGTCAGGACATTGACGGGAAGTTGCCCGGCCGAGCCGATGTAGATCGCGTTGCGCCCACCCACCGCATTGGCCGCTGAGACGGGTTCGATGGCGAT
Organism: Pseudorhizobium marinum; assembly: GCF_000705355.1. Classification (NCBI taxonomy): domain Bacteria; kingdom Pseudomonadati; phylum Pseudomonadota; class Alphaproteobacteria; order Hyphomicrobiales; family Rhizobiaceae; genus Pseudorhizobium; species Pseudorhizobium marinum. The sequence continues at coordinate 13,142 of NZ_JMQK01000014.1, read as the reverse complement.
GGGGGCGCCCGAAACCTGCGCTGCCTTGCCCAGGAAGTTCGCGGCAGCCGAAAGCATATCGGCGTCGATCCTGTCCATGAAAAAGGCCGCCGGCTGGTGCTGCCGGCTGTAGGGAAAACCGGTCCCCGACAGTGCGGCGAGATTCGGCGTCTGGCCGATCCGTGCGTACCCTGGTATGGCAAAGACCGAGCTATCAAAGAGCGCGAAGCGGGGTTCCGTCGAGGCATTGCTTCCCGGCGCGCATGCCTCGTCGGCCCTGGAAAGAAGCACCGCTTCCACCTCTATCCGATTGATCCCGGCGCGTAGGTGCCGCATCGTCATGCGGATCGGCGCCTGTCGCAACAGGCCGCCGCCCTCCTCGGTGATGGGCACTGTCGAGGCAATATTGCCGTTGACATAAACGTCGATGTGGCTGCCGGCCGCCACCGACGGGCTGTAGGCCGCATCGAGCAGAAGCACCGCCTCGCCGTAGGCTCCGGCGTAAAAGTCGGAGGGAACGGCAATGTCGAAGCCGGTGCGCAGACGCCGCCCGGAAAACTCGACAGTGGGAATTCCGAGGCGACCAAAACCAAGGCGCTCGCCACCGAAGACGAACGGTGCATTGGGTCGTTGCCACCGATCGGTCGACATCGATTCGCGCCGGAGCGTGGGGGCGTGCGCCAAAGGGGCAATGAACGACTCGACGGCGCTTGCAACCGCCGACCAGGTCGGCCCGCTGATCACCATGACGGGTCCGGCGCTGCCGGGCGCCTGCGTCATGCCGCTGACGGGACCGGTTTCGGCACCGGGCGGCAAAGCCGGCAGGACGCCAGCCAGTTCGGCTGCCGTTCCAACCGCCACGGTGATCTGCCCCGGCGCCCCGATCTGCTGCGGCATCGCCTGCTGAAAAGAAAACCGCGGGTTGGGCATGCCGCTCATGATCGCAAGTCCCTGAGATAGCCGCAGCAGCGGCGCCAGTTCCTCCATGGGGCCGATCGAAGGAACCACCATCTGGAAATGGGTGCGCCCGTCCGCGTCGGGGCCCAGGGCGTTGACCGCTTCGAAGGCGGAGCTCACCGGCGCCAGATTCGGTGCGAGCTGGAGATAGGTCTGTGTGCTATCGATCTGCGTCCACAGATCGTAGGTCGAGCGGATGTCACAGTCGGTGCGGTGCCTTTGGTTCGCGACCAGTTCCACATCGTTGTTTCCGGGGCGCAACAGCCCGGGCGGGATCGACCAGCGAATGGATTTCGTGCCGTTCGGTGCGCTGATGTTCTCCAGGCCAATGAGCCTGTTGTTGATGAAGAGCTCAAGGCGCGACGATTCGGGAGCAACGACGATGGCGCTCTGATAGCCAAGCGTGAAGGACAGGGCAGCCTGCGCCTGCTCGGCGGTGAGGTAGACGGCCCAGGCCCTGCGCCCGTATTCCCCGCTCAGCGCCAGGGTTTCGGACGGAATGACGTAGCGACGGGCGCCGGCCGGTTCTGCGAGAGACGGCGCGGTGGCCGCGGGCTGCGGCTCCGGGCGCCGCCCAGGCTCGCTCTGTGTCGTGTCCGTTGCCGGCTGTTGCGGCGCGGGTGGAACCTGCGCAGGGACTTCCTCCTGGCGCGCGCCCGGTGTCGCGGAGACGTCCGGGGGCACGGGGATTGGCCGGGGCAGCCGGGGCAGCGCCTGCGGGCTTGCCGGACGCTCCGGAGACATGTCGAAGGGTGCCGGCTGCGCAGACAGGGTGCCGCAGAGGCTGAGGCTGCAGACAACCGCCGCAGCACAGGTGGCAAGGCGGTTCATCATCGGTCGCCTCCCTGCTTCACTGGCCTGTTGCCGCCTTGCCGACGCACGAAGTATGCAAGGCCGCGACTTGTCTGGTAAAGCGCCATGCTGAGGAACATCAGGCTGCCTTTGACGATGCCGGGGTTCTTGCGTCGCGATTCCTGAAACTGCGACCATTGCCGGGAATTGGCAAAGATCAGGTCGGCAATCCACCGGTGGTCCAGGGGGCCCGCCGGCTGATACTGAACCCCGATCACCGTGAGGTCCCCCGAGGGCTCGACGCTGCGGATGGTGATCGGCAGGGTCTCCATGCGTGTCATCCCATGCGGCTGAAAGCGCAACAGCGCGGTCTTGCCTCTGGTCAGGCCATGGACCTGCCTGGAAAAGATGTGAACCTGCGCGCCACCCACCGAGACATCCTCGATGGAGGCCGCAAGCGGCCGATCGTCGACCACGACCTCACAGCGCCGCTGCAGCCTGACCCGGCGCGAGGCTGCGCGTTCGCCGCGCTCTGCCACCACCCCGAGGGCGCAGCCGGCCAAGATGAGGTTGAGGATGTTCCAGCCGGTGACAACGAGGGTGATGTCGGCCTTGTAGGGCTCCGTGTAGATCCGATAGATGCCAAAGCCCGTCACGATCACCAGGATCGCGAAGATGACGAAGAAGGGGCGACTGATTTCGGAAAGACGGCTGACCGCGATCGACTCATCCTTTGCCGTCACCTTGAAGGTCGGCTTGCGCGGATTAATCATCACCGAGATGACTGCCGGTAGCAGATGGACCGTCTGTACATATTCGTAAAGTTCGGAGATCCACGGCCAGCGGAAGGAGCCGTACAGGTAGTTCTGCATCATCAGGTTCACGATCAGATAAGACAGCGTATAGGCCAGGAAATCGCCCCCCGAGGCGACAAAGATCTGCAGGTCGAAGAGCAGGTAGAACAATGGCGCAAACAAAAAGGTGGCGCGGGTGAAGGGAAACAGCCAGAAGAGCGTCGAGGACATGTAGCAGAGCCGCTGCGGCAGGGTCAGGCCGCGCTTGAAGAGCGGGAAGCGGAAGCGCAAAATCTGCATCATGCCCTGCGCCCAACGGCTGCGTTGGCCGATGAAGCTGGCAAAGGTGGCGGGCTGCAGCCCGGCAATCAGCGGCTTGTCGACATAGACGCTGTTCCAGCCTGCACTGTGAAGCGCCAGCGCCGTCTCGCAATCCTCAGTGATGCTGAGGCCGGAAAAGCCACCCGTCTGCTCCAGCGCCCGCCGGCTCAGCACCGCCGCCGACCCGCAGAAGAAGGCCGCATTCCACTTGTCGAGGCCTCGCTGGATGACGCCGTAGAACATCTCGTTCTCGCTCGGCATGGTATCGAATGTGCGCAGATTGCGTTCCAGCGGGTCCGGATTGATGAAGAAGTGCGGTGTCTGGACGAGGAACAGCTTCGGGTCCTCGGAGAAATAGCCGACCGTCTCGCGGAGGAAGTCGCGAGCGGGTGCGTGGTCAGCGTCGAACACGGCGACGAGTTCGCCGCTGGAATGCGCTAGGCCGTTATTCAGGTTGCCGGCCTTGGCGTGCTCGTTGCGCTCGCGGGTGAGATAGTTGGCGCCCAGGATCTGGCAAAGTTGTGCAAGCTGATGATGCCGCTCGCGCGCGGCTTCGGCCGATGCGACATCTGCCGAGCTGCGTTTTTGCACGGTTCCGCCGTCGTCGAGCAGCCAGATATGCAGCTTCTCGCCCGGATAATCCATGGCCTTGGCAGCGGCCAGCGTGTTGGCCAGCAGGTTTGCATCCTCGTTGTAGGTCGGGATGAAGACATCGACATCCGGCAGGTCTTCGGTCGCATCCGTCCGCGACGGGCGCGGCGGCAGGGGCATTGCCACGATGAACAGGCTGAGCGCGAGCATCAGCACGTTGTACATTTCTGCCAGATAGAGGATCATTCCGGGAACGAAATCCTGGATCTGGTCGATCGGTGGCAGTGTTTCGGTGGTGCGCCAGTAGACGTAGCGCAGCACGATCCCGGTTCCAAGCGCCAGCGAAACGAGGCGCCATGTCCCCTGCGCATTGAGGATCTTGATCGTGCCCATCAGCGTCACGACGCTGATACCCGCAATCAACTGAGCCTGGAGGCTGACGGGCAGGGTAATCAGGGCGATCTCGAGGATCGCCACGATTGCCCATAAAAATACGCTACGCGCTTTGTGCATCGACATCCTTCGGCGCCAAGGAGCCGGCCGCAGGTGCGACCGGAAATACGCCTTTTGTTGACGCCCGCCATCATGGTCGGGACGTTGAGATCGTCTCTGGCGAAGGCACCGTGACTGCGGGGCGCTTCACTGTCTCGTTCGGTTGTGCGGACGCCGAAGGATCAGCGGCTGCTTGTCTTGCGACCTGATCGGGACTCGGCACGCTTGGCCCCTTCGCTTGCGCTGGGCCCTTTGGCGCCGGCTGCGACGGCCTGGCTGGGCGGCGCGACGGATGACTTGTCATGGCCGCGGTGCGCCGCAGATCAATCCCGCCGGCGTAGCCCATCGACAGGCCACCCAGGGCCGCGCCTTCTGCGGGATAGATCGGGTAACCCGTCTTGCCCAGGCGGCTGTCGGCACGATTGGGTTCGCCGAATGGATTCCATGCCGGTCCGTCAAAGGTGCCGGTGATCGTGTAGCCGTAGACGGCGCTCAAAAGCTGCAGCTCGCCGGCGAAGGCATCACAAAGCCGCCACCGGACCTGGATCATGCCGAAGTTGCGCCCGATCCCCTGCGAGGTCGTTCCGGCACGAATTTGCTGCCAGGCATAGATGCAGGTGTCGCCAAAGGCGCTGCGTCCCGCGGCATAGGCGAAGGGGCCATAGGTGTTCTGCAGAAAGGCGCTGCGCCGCGAAAGCCGTACGCCCGGGATCGCCGCCGCCGCTTCCCGCAGGATCTCCCGCTCGTTGATTGTCCTGAACGCTGCTGACGGACCAGAGGACACATCGGCGCCGTAGAACTCGATCTTCAGATGATTCTGGCCACTGACGCGTGCGTTGGTGGCGAGAGAAATGGTCTGCTCGAGACCATTGCCGCGCGAACGCTCGACCACGCCGACGATAGCCGGACCGCCTGGCGGCGGCAGGGCAAGCGCCCCTTCGTCGGCCACCAACGAGGGAGATGGAGGCCGTGTGACGGTCCCGGTGGAACTGCATCCCGTCCCGACCGATCCGATGATCACTCCTGTGCAAACACGCAACATCCAGGTTCTCGCAGCCGACACGACACCGCCCTTCTCTTCTACCTTGGGAAAAGACGTGGCAAATCAATACGAAACCCGCCCGATCTGAACATTAGCCCCAGCTATCATTAACGGATTGTTAAAAAGCGGCGCTTCGGCCCGAATGGGGCGTCAATGCGGGGCAAAAAGGGGCGTGCCAGAAAGCGCGCGGGATCGACCAACGGTCCTGCGGCGGCGGCGGACGATCTGCTGCTGCAGCGTGCTGCCACACGGCGGAAAGCCCAGCCGCGCCGCAGGGTCGCGGACCTGTGTCGATGCGACGCTCTATCTGCGCTGTCAACGAACGCCGCTGCGCAATATCGTCTTTGACAGCCCCATGTGGAGCTGAAAAACTCCATTCCGATTGCTGTACCGATTATTGCTCAGGGAGATCGGGTGCTGGCAAGTACCGGATTGGCCATCACGCGTCGGCACTCAGCCGTGAGCAGGAGGCTTGCGGGCGCTATGCCCCGATCCTGAAGCCAGCGGCAAGGGCAATTTAGCAAGACCTCGATCGCCTGTCGAACCAGCCTGACATCTGACCGGTGGCCTGCGTCGCAGGCGCGAGACAGCGCCAAGGGCGCTGCTCAGAGCTTGGCCTGGGGGCGATGGTGCGCATAGGTCAGCCGGCAGGCTGTGCGTCCTGGATACTGGGCCGGACCTGATTTCAGCGGCAGCGGCGCTCTCCTCAGAGCATCCCGGTAAACAGCTTGCTGCTCGCAAGCAGAAAGGCTGCATCAGCAAGCTGCTGCGGATCTTCCATGCCCTTCTCGTAGAGCAGCGACAGGATGGGCAGGATCACGTCGTGGTCCAGGCGCGAGGTGACATCGGGACCGGCCGTGACAAGATCCAGTGCGGACCGGACAGCGTCAACATATTCGAGAACGGGGATGCTACCCCGACCGTTGCTATCTGCCATGAAACCATCCTCCCGACACAACCGAGATAGGGTGCCTGCTGGCGCACCGCCAGAGGCGGCGACCACGTTTTAAGCCTTCACTGCCGGCCGCGCGGACGCCTGACTCCCGCGTTCGGGACGATCGGCTAGCAAACGCGGGGAGCAGGCGGCAGGCGCTGGTCGTGGCGTCCACGTTGCAGCGGTCCCGTAATTTTTCGCCGGCCGCGGGAGCGTGGGCCCATTGATTATGGCGATTTTGCATGAGCGAACGGATCTCACGACGCGACCGCTGGCAGGCTTCTCGCCCGACGTTGCCAGCTGCAACAAGACAGTTGGTGGAACACGCAGGCTGGACAGGCTGTTGCCGTCACCATCCCTTGACGCCCGCGGCGATCGTCACGGCCTCCGTCACCTTTTTCTGAAAGACCAGACAGGCGACCGCAACCGGCATGGCCGCTGGCAGCGCGACAAACATCAGCCGGGCACAGACGACGCCAAAGGCATCATTCACCTGAGTGAGGTCGACAGGTACTGTCAGCCTATCTTCCGGCGTGACCACCAGGAAGGTTCAAACGAACTGGTCCCACGCCATGAGGAAGGTGATGATGGCCAGTGTCGCGCCAAGCGCGCGGTGACAGGTCCGCTAGACAGGGGTTTGCTGATGATGCCCCTTGCCGATGCCTCCGCCTGTTATTTCACGACCATGGCCAGTCCATTGGAGATTGCAGCAGCCGTTTCCCGGATCAGCCGAGCATAATTGGCGTGATCCTCTTCGTTGTAGCGATACAGAGGAATGCTGATGCTCACTCCGGCGACCGGTTCCCCCGATCGGTCGTAGATCATGCTTCCGAAGCAGCGGATATCGAGCTCATTCTCTTCGTGATCGTAGGAGTAGCCGCGCTCGCGCGTCTTGCGGATTTCCTCGGCAAAGGCTGCGGGATCGGTGAAGGTATACCGGGTGAAGCGCGGCAGCTCCAGAGTCGAAATGATCTGCCGTGCCCGTTCCTCCGGAAGCGCCGCGAGATAGGCCTTGCCAACAGACGTCGAATGAAACTCCACGCGGGCGCCGATCCTGGTGGTCATGCGCACGGCATTGGGACTCTCAAGCTTGTCGATATAGGCCATGCCGTTGCCGCTGGGTACAGCCAGATGGACTGTTTCGCTCGTGGCATTGCGCAGCGCCTCGATGAAAGGACGGGCAGTGGTGCGAAGATCGGAACTTTCCCAGCTTCGCGAGGCAAACTGGATCAGCCGGAAACCGAGGAGATAGGTGCCGTTGTCGTCCTGATTGACGAGGCCTTCGGCAATCAATCCCGACACAATCCGATGCGTCGTGGCGCGAGGGAAGCCTGTCACCCCGGTCAGCTTCGCGATGTCGAGCTTGCCGGGACTGTCGGCAATGGCCTGCAGGACGATCATGAATTTCGAGAACGACGCCGTCCCCTGCACCGACTGTGCAAGGGGGTTTCCGTTGCCCACGGGGTTGTGCTTGTTCATCGCCGATCGCTCATCCTCTCCAACCGCATCCGGTGAAGGTTTCATTTTGTTGTCAGTGGCATCCGGCATCAAAGCTATCGGCTTGAACCCAAATCACCAAATGTGTCGTGGAAGGCGTGCAACTGCGCCAGCCCGTCATCCTCGATGCCGTCATACCATTGCTCAAGCATGGGCCTCAATTGCGATGATGCGCAATCGCCATTTAAGCTCCCGCGGGGCTCTCGGCGAGACGCTTGCCTCTCAAGGGCGGTTGACAAAATGCGCGGCCTCGGCGACCATAAATGTGGACACGTCGCCCACATTGTGGGCGCGCTGGTGGGCTTCGTTGGAGGACGAGCCGCCGGCGATGTAACTATGCTGGGAGGCATCAATGACGGTCAATCTCAAGAGTACCTGTAGGACGTGCCCCTGTTGGGCGTGCCGATGAACCCGGATGGCTGCGCGCGAAAGGCCATAACCCCGCGTTGTTTCTCCATCAATCCCGCAAGCGCGTGCCAGCGGCCCGCAGGGCAGACCCGATGATCGGCCCGGCTCTCCCGCACGCTTGCTCTCCCCAAACCCTCTTCCTGCCGGAGCGGAAATGAACATCATCAACTACCTGACCACCATCCATTTCGGTGCAGGCGCCATCGCCTCGCTGGCAGAGACCTTGCGCGATCTTGGCGTGTCCAATCCGCTTCTCATCAGCGACCATGGCATCAAGGCTGTCGGTCTGCTGGACAATCAGGCCCTGCAATTCCTGCGTGCAGCCCCGGCATTTCTGGATGTTCCGACCAATCCGACCGAAGCTGCCGTCAGGCAGGCGCTGGATCTCTATCGCCAGCACGATTGCGATGGCGTCGTGGCGATCGGCGGCGGTTCGCCCATCGATCTGGCCAAGGGCGTGGCGCTCCTGGCGACGCACAGCGGCGACCTGGAACAATATGCGGCAATCCTTGGCGGAACTGCGAAGATCACCAGCGCTGTCGCCCCCTTGGTTGCCGTGCCAACCACCGCCGGCACCGGCTCCGAAGTTGGGCGGGCAGCCCTGATCACCTTGCAGGACGGACGCAAACTCGGCTTCATCAGTCCGTTCCTGATCCCGCGCCGCGCCATCTGCGATCCGCAACTCACCCTCGGGCTGCCCCCTTTCCTGACTGCGGCAACGGGCCTCGATGCCCTGTCGCACTGCATCGAGACCTATCTCTCGCCGCGGTTCAATCCGCCAGCCGAAGCCATTGCCGTGGATGGTTTTGCACGGCTCTGGAACGCGCTGCCAAAGGCGTTCTCGAACGGATCCGACCTTGAAGCCCGCTCCGAGGTGATGATGGGCGCCCTGCAGGGTGGGTTGACGTTTCAGAAGGGGCTTGGCGCCGTCCACGCGCTCAGCCATGCCCTCGGCGGCCTGAAGGACCTGAAGCTTCACCATGGGACGCTGAACGCAATCCTGATGCCGCCGGTGCTGCGGGTGAATGCGTCGGTGCCTGCCGCCGCCGACAAGATCAGGCGACTGGAGTCCGTTGCCGGAATCGAAGACACGTCGCTGGCGGCTGCACTCGACGTGCTGAACCTGAGGCTCGGCGTCCCGGCCAAATTGTCCGACCTTGGTGTGACGCGCGACGTTTTTGCCTGGACCTGCGAGCGGGCGCTGGCCGATCACAGCCACCAGACCAATCCGCGCGATCTGACCCATCAGGATTACGCCGACATCCTTGAAAGCGTGATGTGATGGGCAGCGCCGCCAGCCAACCGAAAACCGTCGATCGCGGCAGACCTGTCGCACTCGTTACCGGCGCCAGCCACGGCATCGGGGCGGCCACCGCAAGGCTTCTCGCGGCCGAGGGTTACGACCTCTGCATCAACTACCTGAGCGACCACGGGGCCGCCGCCCGCGTCGTTTCAGACTGCGAGGCCGCGGGCGCCACAGCCATCGCAGTTCCCGGCAACGTGGGGGATCGGGGTGACGTGAGGCGCGTCTTTCTGGCCTGTGACGAAGCGCTTGGTCCCCTGTCCTGTCTGGTGAACAATGCCGGCATCATCGGCAGGGCCTGCAGGATGGAGGACCTTCTGCCGGAGGAACTGGAGCGGACCTTTGCAGTCAACACCTATGGCGTTGTCTACTGCATCCAGGAGGCGGCCAGACGAATGTCGGTCCGCAACGGCGGCAAGGGCGGAACGATCATCAACATGTCCTCGCTGGCGGCCATGCTCGGCAGCCCGAATGAATATGTCCACTACGCCGCATCCAAGGGGGCGGTCGAATCGATCACGGTCGGCGCCGGCAAGGAACTGGCGGCAGACGGCATCCGGGTAAATGCCATCCGCGTCGGCACGACCAACACCCGCATCCACGCCGAGGGGGGAAACCCGCAGCGCCCGGCGAAAATCGCGGCCTTGACCCCAATGGGCCGTATTGCCGAGCCGGAGGATATTGCGCAGGCCGCCCTCTGGCTCGCGTCCCCGGGATCCGGCTTTGTGACCGGTACCGTCATCACCGTGGCGGGGGGGCTGTAGCGGACAAGCTTCAAGACTGGTCGGCCAGTCGTTTGAGAGGAGGAGACGACCACTGAACACAATGAGGAACCACTGACACCATCGATTTATCTGTAACTGGGAGGAAGAACATGAAAATCGCAAAAGGTCTGATTGCCGCCATTCTGCTGTCGACGACAGCCGTCCCCGCATGGGCTGACTACCCCGACCGCCCGATCACGCTGTATCTCGCCTGGGGCGCCGGCGGTGGAACCGACGCCGTGGCACGCGTGATTGCAGTCGGTCTGGAAAAGGAACTGGGGCAGCCGGTCAATGTCGTCAACCGGACGGGCGGCTCGGGCGTCGTTGGCCATTCCGCCATCGCGGACGCCGAACCCGACGGCTACACCCTTGGTCTGGCAACCACCGAAGTGAACCTGATGCACTGGCTGGGGCTGACGGACCTGGACTACAAGGTCTACACGCCGCTTGCCCTGATGAACCAGGACCCTGCCGGTGTGCAGGTGTCGGCCGATTCCGAATACCAGAATCTCGGCGAGCTGCTGGAGGCCATCAAGACGTCACCGCCGGCCACGTTTCGTGCCACCGGCAGCGGCCAGGGATCGAGCTGGCATGTGGCGATCGCCGGCCTGCTCAACGCCGAGGGCATCGACGCATCGCTCGTGACCTGGGTGCCGAGCGATGGTGCGGCCAGCGGTCTTCAGGAGCTTCTCGCCGGTGGCACGGAAATCGTTCCGTCCTCGCTCGTCGAAGCCCGTGCCTTGATCGAGGCGGGCAGGGTCAAGTCGCTCGCCTATATGAGCAGCGAACGCTCTCAGCTATTCCCGGACGTGCCGACGCTCAAGGAAGAAACGGGCTCGGACTGGGAGTTCGGCGCCTGGCGCGGCGTGGTGGCTCCGCAAGGCTTGCCTGACGACATTCGTGACCGCCTGATTGCCGCTCTCGACACCGTCTTCAAGAGCGAGGACTACCACACGTTCATGGGCGCACAGGGATTTGGCGCGACGTTTCTGCCCGGCGAAGAGTTCGGGAACTTCATGGCGACGAACGACGTGAACTTTGGTGAAACGATGAAGGCCATCGGTCTGGCCCAGTAGCCGGCTTGTCACAGAACCGGACAGGCCTGTCGCAGGACCGGCCTGTCCAATGCCCGCAATCAGCCAAGGTCCAGCGCAATGCGATTCAATGACGCCACGATCGGGGCGATCTTCCTGCTGTTGGGAGTATCTCTCGCCTGGTATTCTCATGGACTGCCCGCCATTCCAGGTCAGGACTACGGTGCAGCCACCTTCCCTCTCATGGTGGCAGTCGGATTGATCGGCTGTTCCGCCCGCCTTCTCTACTCAGGCATCCGAAATGGCGGTGAGCCATGGGTGTTCCTTGCGGACGAGGTCAAGAGCCCGCGTGCGCTGGCCGGCGTTGCCGCCATGCTGGCTCTGGTCGTCTTCTACATCCTTTTCGACCGTATCCTTGGGTTCATTCCGACAGCGTTCATCATCACCTTCGTGATGTTCCTGATCCTCAAGGTTCACCCGGCCAGGGCCGTCATCATCGCGACCGTCGCCGCCTTCGCGTGCGACTTCATTTTCAGAACAATGCTTCTCGTGCCCTTGCCGTTTGGCATCGTCCCGCGGCTGCCGTGGTAGGAGACTGACATGGACGTCATGATTCAAGCGGCCGGTCTGGTGGCGAACTGGAATGTCTTGCTGACGATCCTCGCCGCGTCGATGTTCGGCCTCTTCGTCGGAGCCGTGCCGGGGCTGACGGCAACCATGGCCACCGCCATGCTGGTCCCTTTGACCTTTTTCATGGAGCCGGTCGCTGCCGTGGGCGCCATCGTCGCATGTTCGGCGATGGCCATCTTTGCGGGAGATATCCCCGGTGCTCTGCTGCGCATTCCCGGAACACCCGCCTCGGCGGCCTACGTCGATGATACCTATAAGCTGACGCAAAAGGGCCAGGCCGAGCTCGGCCTCGGCGCCTGCGTCCTCTTCTCGGCGCTCGGCGGCCTCTTCGGAACGATTGTCCTGATCCTGGCTGCTCCGTCTCTTGCCGAATTCGCGATCAAGTTTTCCTCCCAGGAGTACTTCTGGATTGCCCTTCTGGGACTGACATGTGCCGTCTTCATGGGCGCATCGAGCCCGGTGAAAGGACTGCTGAGTCTGTTCATCGGCCTGACGGTCGCCTCCGTCGGCCTCAACAATCCGGCCGGCGTTCCCCGTCTTACCTTCGGCTCGACCGAGATGCTGGCGGGTATCGACTTCATACCGGTCATGATCGGCATCTTCGCCATTTCCGAAGTCATCCGGACGATCTTGAGCGGCGGCAGGAACTGGGACCAGGCACCCAAGACTGTCGGCAACATCTTCAGGGACTGGGGCGGCATGCTCAAGACCTATTGGCGGCAGTCCATTCGCGGCAATATCACAGGAACCGCGATCGGAATTCTCCCCGGCGCAGGCGCCGATGTTGCAGCCTACGTCAGTTATGCCATCAGCCGCCGCTTCTCCAAGACACCGGAAAAATACGGGACCGGCCACGTCGAGGGCGTGGTGGAAGCATCCGCGGCCAATAACGCCTCCCTCGCCAGTGCCTGGGTACCGGCACTCGTCTTCGGCATTCCCGGCGACACGATGACAGCGATCGTCATCGGCGTGCTCTATGTCAAGGGCCTGAACCCCGGGCCGACACTGTTCATCTTCAACCCGCAGACGATCTATGCCGTCTTCCTGATCTTCATCCTGGCAAACCTGATCATGATCCCGCTGGGGTGGGGCCTGATCAAGTTCTCCAAGAATATCCTGCTGGTGTCGAAAGCGGTGCTGATGCCGCTGATCCTGATCTTCTGCATCGTCGGTGCCTTCGCCTCCAACAACGCCGTCTACGGCGTGACGATCATGCTTATCTTTGGTGTGGTCGGTTATCTGATGGAGGAAAACGGCGTGCCGATCGCGCCTTGCGTCCTTGGCATCGTCATCGGGCCGATCCTGGAGAAGAACCTGATCTCCACGCTGATCAAGTCGCAGGGCAATCTCGTGGACTTCATCAACCGACCGATCGCCTTCGTCATCTTCATGATCCTGTGCCTGATCTGGGTGTCGATCATCGTCTCCTGGATCAGGCCCAGGAACCGGTCAGCTCCCCTCTAGGATCCAGAACCTGAACAACGGCGCGAGTGTCGACAGCCGGCAGGTAAGCGCAGAAAGGCAGCCCATGTACACGTCGATGAAGGGCTCGACCCATGAACTGGCCTCGGCAGAAATCGCCATCAAGGCCATACCGGATGATC
>NZ_JMQK01000013.1:0-129127 GCF_000705355.1 Pseudorhizobium marinum | reverse complement strand
GAGTTCTGATCTTACCTCCAGAATGATCAGAGGGGCCGGGAGCGTAAACGCTCCCGGCCTTTTGCGTTACTACCTTATTGTTTGACGCAATTCCGGACGCGAACCGGTTGCCACTTTCGCTGCAATTGCTTGAACCTCAGGTGCTCGGCGAGGCTGCCTCGATCATCGCCGTCCGCGTCGAGAGCCGGTCGGCATCGCGCGGCGGGTTCGGCAAGATCGCCAAGGCCCTCGGCGATGCAAGGCCTCGGCCGCCGCCGCGACAGCACCGAGAGCTGGTAAGAGTTCTGAGGCGCGTCCATTAAATTCCGCTTGTGAGCGAGGGACTAGACTAGAGATCATAGCCCTTCGGCTGGCGAACCAGGAATTTTGCGTCCGCACCACAGCGATCCGCAAATTCGCAAGTGGGCTCCCGCCACACCCTTCCCTCATGCGCCATCAAAGCAATCGGTCAGATGATCACGTGCGCCTACCCCATGCAGGTTGTTACTTCTCTTGTAAAACGGTAACAACCTAGCGGCAAGCTGCCGGCACCTGTGCAGCCACGCGAGACTGGCAACGGTCAGGCTTTTTGGACCCTCTGGTGCAGGCGCCGCCACCGCGTTTGAGCCACGTGTGGCAGGAGTTGAGGCTGGCACGAACAACTCCCGCTGCTGTTGACTGCGAGCAACTCATGCGTCTCGCGTGGCAATCCAGGCATGGTCGGGGTGGTTCTGGAAGCGCCACTGGCGGCGTGGGCCGGCCATGACGTTGAGATAATACATGTCGTAGCCGTAAGGGGCTGCACAAGGATGGTGTCCTTTCGGAACCAGCACGACGTCGTGATCGGAGACGCTCATCGTCTCGTCCAGCTCGCCGTCCTCGGTAAACACACGCTGGTGGCCATAGCCCTGGGCCGGGTTCAGGCGGTGGTAGTAGGTTTCTTCGAGATAGGTCATCTGCGGAAACCGGTCCTCATCATGACGGTGCGGAGGATAGGAGGACCAGTTGCCGGCGGGAGTGAAGACTTCGGTGACCAGAAGGCTATCGGCCACATCCGACTCCTCCATGGCGATCGGAAAAATGTATCTGGTATTGGCGCCTTTGCCGCGGATGACGAGATCCGGAACATCGAGCACTCTGGCTTTGTGGCCACCCTTGCCGGGCGCGGTGCAGACGGCAAGGGTGCAAGCGGTCACAGCGCCTGCAGCCCACTGGCTGTCATTGGGAACATAGGCGCAAGCTGGCCTGGTGCGCTCAAACACGCTCATTCGCTCACCAAGCGTGCCGAAATTCTCACCGGCCGCGGAGATCTCCGCCTTGCCCTCGACGAGCACAAGGATCACCTCGCGGTCTGCGGTCCGCTCTTCCACGCGCTCGCCCGCCTTCAGGCGGTAAAGGTCAAAACCGACATACGCCCAATCCGGCGATTTTCTCGTCCTGGCGCTGTCTGCGGTGATGTGATGAACCCTGCCGGTGGTGCCATTCGGCTTGATCAGAAGATCAGACATTTGCTACTCCTTCCGTCTGGTGATGGTGCATCTCATTCACGCTTGGCCTGCGATGGACAGGCCTGCCTTGCCGCAAACCGCGAGGATATGCTCGTAACCCATCTTCGAATAGTCGTAGGGTGGCGCCTTGGCCGGATCCTGCTCTGCTTCCACGACGATCCAGCCGTTGTAGTCCATCGCCCGCAGGCGGGCGGCGACGTCGTGGAAATCGATGATGCCATCGCCGGGCACTGTAAACGCCCCGGCGACCACACCGTCCAGGAAGCTCCTGTTGTTGTCACGGACATCGCGCACGACATCGGGACGGATATCCTTGAAATGGACGTGGTGGATGCGATCGCCCCAGCGATCCATGGTGCGGGCGATTTCGCCGCCGCCGAAGACGAGATGGCCGGTGTCGAAGCAGAGCGTCACCTCGGGCCCTGAGGATTCCAGCAGCCAGTCGATATCATCCTGATCCTCAATGCAGGCGCCCATGTGGTGGTGGTAGGAGAGGGTGACGCCCTGATCCTTCGTCCATTTGGCGATTTCGGTGAGCTTGCGGCCGTAGGCGTGGACTTCGTCGCGCGACAACTTGGGCCGGTGGTTGACCGGAACGCCGATCTGGCCCTGGACGGTGTTGGAGCATTCGGCATAGACAATACAGGGAGCCCGCAGCTCTGCAAACTGCGCAACTTGCTGCGCGATCGCCTCGCGTTCCGTCGCGACCCCGGATGCCAGCAGGGTGCCCGAGCACCAGCCGCCGCAAAGGGCGATATCATGCTGCCTGAGAAACTGCCTCAGCCCCTGCGTGTCCTGCGGCATGCGGCGGCCGCGCTCGACGCCGATATAGCCGATCTCCCTGGCCTCCTTCAGCGCCTGATCCATCGTGTAAGCGGCGGTGAGATCGGGCAGATCGTCGTTCTGCCAGGCGATGGGAGAGATGCCGATCTTGACGTTCATGGATATTCCTCTGGCCGCTCCTATGGCGGCTGGTTGCTGCGCACATGTATCCCGCCGGCCAAGGCGTCAGCCTTAGTTGGTGCGCTGACGTTTCAGGTTCTTCAGGTAGTTTTGCCGCGCCTCTCGCACCGCCTCGCGGGTGGAGACCGCGGGGACGGCGACATCCCACCATGTGCCTCCGGCTTGCGTGGACGGGTAGGGGTCGGTGTCGATGACCAAGACGAACGGCCCGGTTGCTTTGCGTGCCTCCCGAAGGCCTGCCTCCAGTTCCGAGATCCTGCTAACCTTGCGCGTCTCGGCGCCCATGGATGCTGCATGGGCGGCAAAGTCGATCCGCGAAGGATTGGCGTATTGTGCATGGTCGAGAAGGTTGTTGAACTCTGCACCACCGGTGCTCATCTGCAGGCGGTTGATGCAGCCAAAACCGCGATTGTCGGTGACGACGAGGGTGATCTTGATGCCCATCATCACGGCCGTCGCCAACTCCGAGTTGGCCATCATGTAGGAACCGTCGCCGATCATGCAGACGACGTCTCGCTCCGGTTGCGCCATCTTGATGCCAAGCGCACCGGCGATCTCGTATCCCATGCAGGAATAGCCGTACTCCATATGGTAGGACATCGGCCGGCCCGCCTTCCAGAGCTTGTGCAGTTCGCCTGGCATGGTACCCGCCGCGCACATCACGACCGTGTCGGCCGCCGCCGACCGCTGCACCGCGCCGATGACCTGCATGTCCGTCGGCAAAGCATTGTCTTGTGCATCCGGTGCGCCGGTGACCGTGTCGGCGGCCGCGAACCAGTCCGTCTTGAGCACCGGATCGGGTGCTGCAAAACACGCATCGCCAAGGGCGCTGGCCAGCGAAGAGAGGCCTGCCGCTGCATCGGCGCAAATGGGCTGGGCGCCGTGCTTGGCTGCGTCATAGGCCTGGACATTGAGGCAGATCAGCTTGCGACGCGGATTGCCGAACAGGGCCCAGGAGCCGGTTGTGAAGTCCTGGAAACGGGTTCCAACGCCGAATACGACGTCAGCGTCGGCGCAGGCGGCGTTGGCGCTGGATGCGCCGGTGACGCCGACTGGCCCCATGTTGAAGGGGTGATCCCAGGGGAGCGCCGACTTGCCCGCCTGGGTCTCGACGACCGGGATCTGGAAGCGTTCGGCGAAGGCCTTCAGATCGGGGTAGGCCTGGCCATAGTGGATGCCGCCGCCTGCGATGATCACCGGCTTCCTGGCAGCCTTGAGAATAGCGGCCGCCTGCTGAACCTCGGCCGGGTCCGGCTGTGGACGACGGATGCGCCACGCCTTTGGTTCGAAGAACTCTTCAGGCCAGTCCCAGGCTTCTGCCTGGACATCCTGGCAGAAGGCCAGGGTCACCGGCCCGCAGTCGGCAGGATCGGTCATTGTTCGGAACGCGCGGGGCAGGGCGGTCAGCAATTGCTCCGGCCGCAGGATCCGATCGAAGTACCGGCTTACAGGACGGAAGCAATCATTGGCTGAAACAGTGCCGTCGGAAAAATCCTCGATTTGCTGAAGCACTGGATCCGGGCCGCGTCCGGCAAAGACGTCGCCGGGCATCAAGAGGACCGGCAACCGGTTCACATGTGCAAGGGCAGCAGCCGTCACCATGTTGGTGGCGCCGGGCCCGATGGAGGAGGTGACCATCATCGCCCGGCGCCGGCAAAGCTGCTTTGCATAGGCGATCGCAGCGTGCGCCATGGTCTGTTCGTTATGGCCGCGAAAGGTCTGGAGGTTGTCACGTTCGCTGTGCAGCGCCTCGCCGATCCCCGCCACGTTGCCGTGGCCGAAAATCGCCCAGCAGCCGGCGATGAAAGGGTCGCCATCCTCGTTCAGCTGCCTGGCGATATGACGGATCGCGGCCTGCGCCGCCGTCAGCCGGATGGTCTTCATGCTCTTTCTCCGGTGGTCTCTTTGCGTGCGCCGAGGTGGTGCGCCCGTGCGTCTTCCCAGATCATACACAGGCGTGCATACCGCTCCTTCATCATCGCGACCGCTTGCCCATCACTGATCTGGCCTTTCATCCAGTTGCTTGCGGCATCGGCAAAAATGCTACGACCAACAGCAAAACCTTTCACCAGATCAAACTGCGCCGCGGCGCGGAAGCTGTCAGCGAGCTCGGCCTCCGGCGCATCGAGCCCGAGGATGACGACGCCGCGTACGTGAGGGTCGTTTTCCTGGATGGCCTGGCAGGCGGCCTGCCAGGCGGCGGAGGAGCGCATCGGCTCAAGCTTCCACCAGTCCGGAAAGATGCCGATGGCGTAGAGGCGACGGATCAGCCGCGCCGCACAGTCATCTGTCACCGGCGCCACCTTGGAAGGAATGATCTCGAGCAGGAACTCCAGAGCGTTGCGTCTGGCGGCGGTAAAGAGACGCAGGAGAGTTTCTTCCTGCCGTGCCCGCAGTTCGTCATCGTCATCTGGATGGCAGAAGCACAGCACCTTGACGACGTGATCCTTTGGCCAGGTGTGCAGGCCGCCACAGTCCGGTCCGAGGTCCGGTTCCAATGCAAGTGGTCGCGAGCCGGGCCATTCGGTCGGCCGGCCGATCCAAAGCCCGCGGCCCGTCGCAGAATGCAGCGCCTTGCGACCGAGACGGTCATCGCACAGTATGCCGTAACCGTGACGGCCGGCGGCAACATCCAAGGCGGCCTGCAGGCAAAGCGTCTTGAACTGCCCGATCCGTTCGGGCTGCGCGCCTGCTTGCCCGGCAAGGGTTTCCATCTGGAGCCGATGATCGAAGGCGAAGATGCGCATCTGCGGCCAGTCGCCCTTGCGGTTGGTCGCCCAGTGGACCTGCTCCAGCGCGGGATCGTTGCGCAGGTCTGGACGCCTGACACCGCGCTTCAGGAAGAACTGCAACTCATCCCACGAAGGATAGGCGGGCGTGCAGCCATGCCGGGAAACGGCAAAGGCGCCACAGGCATTGGCATAGGTAAGCGACGTTTCCCAGTTTTCGCCTCTCAACCAGCCGCGCAGGAGGCCAGACATGAACCCGTCGCCAGCGCCAAGAACATTGAAGACCTCGATCGGGAAACCTGGACCGGAACGCCCCTCCTCCAGGGCTGCGCCGATGTCAGCGTCGAAGGCGACGGCACCCATAGGGCCACGTTTGCACACGAGAGTGGCGGAGGAGACCTTGCGGACGTTGCGGAGGGCCACGATCGTATCCGTCGAACCGCCGGCAATATGAAACTCTTCCTCGGTCCCGACAATGAGGTCGAAAAGATGCAGGGTGGATTGCAGTTTCGCAGTTACCGCACCGGATTCCATGAACCGACTTTCACCGGCACCGTGACCTGCAAGCCCCCACAGATTCGGGCGGTAATCAATGTCCAGCGCGGTTCGGGCGCCATGTTTGCGGGCAAGGCCAACAGCCTTCAGGACAGCGCCTTCCGTTCGCGGATGCGACAGATGCGTCCCCGTGGCGCAGACACAGCCTGCGGAGGCGATAAAGCCCTCATCAATGTCGTCCTCACATAAAGCCATGTCCGCGCAATTCTCGCGGTAGAAGATAAGCGGGAAGCTGGTTTCGTCGCGGATGCCAAGCAGAACCAGAGCTGTTAGCCGTTCCGGGTCGGTTTTGACCCCGGTTACGGCCACCCCTTCGGCAATCAGCTGCTCGCGGATGAAGCGGCCCATATGCTCGTCACCGACACGTGTGATCACTGCCGACTTCAGACCCAACCGCGCCGCACCGGCGGCAATGTTTGTCGGGCTGCCACCAATATACTTTGAGAACGACCGCATATCCTCAAGCCGGCCGCCGACCTGGTCGCCATAGAGATCCACCGACGCGCGGCCGATCGTGATCAGGTCGAGAGGTTTGCTGTCGTCCATCGCCATGGCTGCCTTCTCCGTCGCTTCTATTGCATGTGCCGCCGCCGCTCGGCGATCGCCACCGGCAGGGCGGAAACAATGGCCATGGACGCCGCGATGGAGCGGAATCCGGCATAGTCATTCTCGGAGATCTCAAGCCAGGCCTTCGACAGCGGAGCAAGTGGCGAGAGCGGCGAGTCTGTCAGCGCGACAATCGGCACGCCACCGTCGTGCAGGCGCATTGCAAGGTCCACCGTATCCGAGGCATAGGGTGCGAAAGAGCAGATGAAGGCTGCATCGTCAGCCTGCGCCATGTCAGCAATTTCCTCATCTATGCCATTGGTGGAACCCACCATGATGGCCCGGATGCCAAGCTTGCCGAATGCATAGGCAAGGTGGGCGGCCAGTGGATAGGAACGTCTGCGGGCGATGAGGTAGATGGTGCGGGCGCGAGCCAGTACCGTCACAAGCCGGGCAAACTCCGCATCGCTCACCTGTGCGGCAAGTCTGTCTACCGAGTTGCGGGCCGCGTCGATGAAGCCATGCATGACCGTGCCGTCGAATGTCCCCGGCGAGGCCTTCGCTTCCAGCCGGCTGAGGCGCTCTTCATAGCTTGACGCACGCGCCATCAGGCGCTCGCGGAAGACCTGCTGCAGATCGGAGAAGCCTTCATAACCGAGATGGTGGGCAAGCCGGACCAGCGTCGACGGTTGGACCTGGGCAGCCTTGGCGATGGAGGCGGTCGTACCCAAAGCAATCTCGTCGGGATTTGCCAGGACATAGGCTGCTGCCTCCGCCAGGCGCTTGGGCAGGGTATCCTGGGCGCCAACGATGCGGCTTTTGAGGATTTCAAAACTGTTTTCGAATGTCACCATCAGATCCTCAAAGGGCCACCACGACACCCTGGCTCGCCGAACGCAAGGCTGCGTCCGCAAGCATCAGCGCGCGCAAGCCATCTTCGCCACTGGGCGAGGGAGAGGTACCATTCTTGACGACCGAGACGAAGGCGGCGATTTCTGCCGCATAGGCCTCGACATAGCGTGTCATGAAGAAGTCGTGCAGCGCGGGCCGGGTAAAGCCTACAGCGGTCGCGAGCTCGATCGTAACCGGCCGTTGGTTCTCGACACAGATCGTGCCCTTCGAGCCATGCACCTCAACCCGCTGATCATAGCCATAGGTGGCGCGGCGGGAGTTCGAGATGGTGCAGTGCTTGCCCGAGGCCGTGGTCAGTGTGACGGAGGCGCTGTCGAAATCTATACCTGCGATAGCCTTGTCAGTCAGCACCGATGCAGTTGCATAGACGCTTACCGGTTCCTCGCTCAGGAGAAAGCGGGCCATGTCGAAATCGTGGATGGTCATGTCGCGGAAGATCCCGCCGGAGGTCTTGATGTAGTCGATGGGCGGTGCGCCCGGGTCGCGCGAGACGATCTGGATCATCTCGACCTCGCCGATGCGACCATCGGCGATGGCTTTCTTGACGGCCGAGAAATGGGGGTCGTAGCGGCGCTGGAAGCCGAGCATGAGCTTTGCCCCCGTGTCACGAACGACCGCCAGGCACGCCTGGGCCCGGGTAACATCAAGATCCACCGGCTTTTCACAGAAGATCGCCTTTCGGGCACGCGCGAACATCTCGATCAGGTCGGCATGGGTATTCGTGGGCGTGCAGATGATGACAGCATCGAGCACCGGGTCCGTTGCGATTGCGTCGATGGTCGACACTCGGCAACCGTATTGGTCGGAGATGGCCTTGGCCGCCTCGGCCGAGGCATCCGCTACGACGCTGAGCTCGACGTCCGGATTGCCGGAAATGGCTCGGGCGTGGACCTTGCCGATGCGACCGGCGCCGAGAAGGGCAAATTTTAGCGTCATGGTGTCCTCTTGTTGAAAAAGCGGTCGTTTCCGGGGCTAGGCGGCGGCATCGTGGAATTCGGCACCCGTCTTGGCACCCGTGATATAGGCGACCACATCCTGGCCGTCGGTCTCTTCCTTTTTGAGATCCGCGACGATGCGTCCGCGTCGGAAGACAATGATGCGATCAACGAGATCGAAGACCTGCCTCATGTTGTGGCTGATGAGGATCAGGGGTTCTCCCTGTTGCTTCAGCGTGCGGATAATGTTTTCGACCTGTGCCGTTTCCTGAACCCCGAGAGCTGCCGTTGGCTCATCCATGATGGTCAGTTTCGAGTGGAAGGTCGCGGTTCTGGCGATGGCCACGCACTGCCGTTGGCCGCCGGACATGTTGCGGATCGTGTTCTTGAGGTTGGGGATCTTGACTGCGGTCTTCTCCAGGGCCTCCAGGGTCCGTTGACGCATGGCCTTGTAGTCCAGGATGGAAAAGGGACCGAAGCGGAAGCGGACCAGTTCACGGCCAAGGAAGAGGTTGTCTGGAACATCCAGTTCGTCGGCGAGAGCGAGCGACTGAAAGACGGTCTCGATGCCCGCCTCGCGCGCCTGCATCGGATTGTCGAAAGTGACCCTCTCACCGTCGAATATGATCTGACCGCGGGTAGGCCGCTCGACGCCGGTGATCTGCCGGACGAACGTCGACTTGCCAGCGCCGTTGTCACCCATGATGGCGACATGTTCGCCTTTGCGGATACAGAAATGAGCGCCTTGGAGGGCGTGAACGCCGCCGTAGTGCTTTGTCAGATCGACTGTCTCGAGGATGATGCTGCTATCGGTCATGACGTGCTCCCTCATGGGCCCCAGGCGGCGCGGCGCTGGCGCCACTGGTCGAGTACGACGGCGGCGACGATGATTCCGCCCTTCACCATCTCCTGGTAATAGGCATCCAGCCGCAGGAAGGTGAACCCGGAGATGATGACGCCAAAGATGAGCGCGCCCAGCACGGTGCCGGCGATCGAGCCGCGTCCTCCCGACAGGGAGACACCGCCGATCACGGCCATGGCGATGGCGTCGAGTTCGTACATCACCCCCATTCCGGCCTGGGCGGTGAGGTTCTTCGACGAAAGCACGATCGCGGCCACGCCGGCAAGCATCCCGGCAATGGTGTAGACAAGAACCTTGTGCCGACCGACCTTGATTCCCGACATCCGGGCAGCGTCTTCGTTGGAGCCGATGGCGTAGGTGTGCTTGCCGTAGACGGTATGGCGCAGGATGAGATGAAAGAGGACGGCCAGAGTGACGAAGATAATGACGGGCATCAGCCCGTCGCCGACTGTGCGGTAGCTTTCCGTCGGGAAGGAGATGGGCCGGCCGACGGTCCACCACTTGGCAATTCCGCGGGCGGTGACCATCATCCCCAGGGTGGCAATGAAGGGCGGAATGCCGGTATAGGCGATCAGTGCGCCATTGATCACCCCGGCCGCGAGGCCAAACAGCAGCGCAACGGCGATCGGCACGAGAACGGGCAGGTCGGCCGCCCATGGCCCAAGCGCCAGCGTCGGGTTTGCATTGCCGTTGACTTGCGCAACCTGGGCGAAGCTCATGGCGACCATGGCAGCCGCGCCCACCACCGAACCGGACGAAAGGTCGATCCCACCGCAGATAATGACCTGCGTTACGCCGATGGCGATGATGCCGACAATGGAAACCTGCAGGATGATGATGCGCAGTCGCTGCTCGTTGAAGATCGAGCTGCTTCGGCCCGAGGTGTCGAACAGAAAGCTCTGGCCCATCATCAGGTGGCCCAAAAGTTCAAACATGCCGATGATCAGGATGAGCGCGACCAGCACGTTCATCTCGTTTGGCCAGCGGCGTCTGGACGTGTCGAAGGCAAGGCCGCCGACGTCCTGCAGGTTAGAGGTCGCCATCGCTTAAAAACTCCCGCGTTCAGCAGCAACAGCCTTGCGGCCAGTTGTTCGGGCGAGGGCGGTCTGGGACTGCCCTCGCGGGTTTGATGCCGAACTCAGTTCCTCGACTTGTAATCTGACATGGTTTCGGGCGTCACCAGCTGGAAGGGAATGTAGACCTTCTGCTCGACGCTCTCTCCCCGCGCAAGCTTCAAGGCGGCGTCAACGGCACCCTTGCCCTGACCTGCGGCATCCTGGAATACCGTAACGTCCAGATCGCCCGCTTCCATTGCGGCAAGGGCATCCTGGGTCGCGTCGATGCCGGCAACGACCACCTCGTCCATGGCAATGCTGGCGGCCTTCATGGCCTGGATTGCGCCGATTGCCATTTCATCGTTGTTCGAGATCAGAGCGTCAAACGGCTCGCCGGTGGAGAGCCAGTTGGTCATCAGGTCCTGCGCCTCGTCGCGCGACCAGTTGGCGGTCTGCTCATCGATGACCTGCAGCTCCACCTGGCAGTCGCCGGACGTCATGACGTCCTTGATGTCCTTTGTGCGCATGACGGCTGCCTGATTGGATAGCTCCCCCATCATGATGTAGATGCGAGCCGGGTTCTTGCCCTTGTCGCTGAGAAGACGGCAGACCTCCTTGGTTTCCAGCGTTCCGGATTCCTGTTCGTTGGAGGCAACGAAGGCCTGGTTGTCCGGTAGCGTATCGACGTTGATCGGCTCGCGATTGACGTAGACCAGAGGCACGCCGGCGGCTTCGGCAGCCTTGGTCATGGCCTCCGTGGCCGATGTGTCGACCGGGTTGACGATGATTGCATCCACTCCGGAGGCGACGAAGTTGTTGATCTGGTCGAGTTGCTTGGCGACATCATTTTGCGCGTCCTCGATCTGCAGGGTGACATCATCCTGCGTCTTGGCGTACTCGTTCATACCGTTGCGCAGCACGGTCAGGAAGTTGTCGTCGAACAGCGCCATCGAGACGCCGATATTCTCGGCATGGGCGGCCGTCGACATGAGGGCAGCCGTGATGGCGCCCAGAATGAGCTTTTTCATGATTTCTCCTCCACTTCGGGTGCCGGCTCACCCCCGGTCCGCCGGATTTTTCGTCATGGGTGAGCGCGGCCAAACCTCTCACCTCCTCGTGGAAGGTTTAGTCCTGAATTGCTCACAAATGAAATAATCATTCCATTTCTTGGCGGAGTCAAGCCTCCCCTCTCCCCGGGAAGGAACTAGCGAATTGCAGAGCGGAGGTAGTCGAGGGACTGCGCGAGGGAGCCTGCAAGATCGGCAATCCCATGGACCTGCGGCGAGAAGGCCTCCATCGAAAAAGCCCCGTTGTAGCCGGCCTTGATCAATTCCTCGATCTGAACGACGCTGCGCAGCCGGTCTCGCTGGTCGACCAGCACGCGGTGATGATCGCGCATGTCACCGACCGTGGGCTGCGGATCGCTGACCCCGGAGATGTGTACGATCCCGGTGTATTCCGGGAAGAAATCTTCCTCTTGGGCGAGGTGGTGATGAAAGGTGTCGTGGACGAGACGAAAGCTCCTCTCACCCCCAACCGCTTCGATCGCCTCGACTGCTTCACGCTTGTAGCGCAATGACGAGGTCGCAAATCCGAGCGGTTCAATCAGGCCGATGATCTCCGCCTCGACCACCATCGGCAAAATGGCAGCAAGTGCAGTTCGAAGCTGTGATGCGCGCTCGCCAGCGCTTTGAAGTGGGGCGTCGTTGCGCGGAACCAGGCTGATGCTTTGCGCCCCGCTTCGCTCCGCCCGGGCGACAAGCGCACGGACCTTGTCAGCCATCTGGGGGCTCCAGTCGTTGAAACCATAGATCTCTGAAAGACCCAGAAGGCGGACATTTTTGTCGCGGGCATAGGCACCGATTGCCGCCGGATCTTCTCCGTCGAAGAAGGGGCGGTGGCTAAGGTTTTTGGCGGCCAGATCATTGCGAAGCTCCACTCCGGCGCAGTCTAGTTCGGCCGCCAGCGCAATGAGCTGCCGGCAGGTGAGGCCAGGTGCGCAAACATGATTGAGCGCAAATGGAATGGATAGTCTCATGGTGTCCCTCCCGATATATCTGGCAATACAGAGCGTGGCCGCAGAAAGCGGTCGGTCGACGTCGTCGCCGATCCTCGCAATGCAGATCGGCCGCGATGATGTTATCTTATCAGCGAGAGGCTCTCAGGCACATGCCGATCGTAAGGCAGGAAGAGCGGGCGTTTCCGGGGATTGTTGACGAGGTTGCGAGGGGGACCTACCCTGCGCCAGTGCACAGCATTGCCATCACGGATGCGGCGTTTTCGGCATCCGTTGCGAAATCCGGTAAGGGCGGGTGGGAGGATGAGACATGAAGTCGATCGGCATTGGTCTGATCGGGACCGGTTTCATGGGCAAGGCACACGCGCTCGCCTACCGATCCGTCAACGCGGTTTTTGGAGACGTGCCAGAGGTGCGGCTTGAGCTGCTGTGCGACCAGCCTGCAGACAAGGCCGACGCAATGGCAAGACAGTTCGGTTTCGCAAGGGCGACCGGAGACTGGCGGGAGCTCGTGGCAGATCCAGCTCTCGCAATCGTTTGTGTGACCACGCCGAACAAGATGCATGCAGAGATTGCCATTGCCGCTTTGGAAGCGGGCAAGCATGTCCACTGCGAAAAGCCGATGGCCCTGACGCTGGACGAGGCGAGACAAATGCAGGCTGCGGCAAGGAGGTCCGGCTGTCGGACCATCGTTGGCTATAACTATCTTGCCAATCCCATCTATCAGCATGCCAAGAAGCTGGTTCATGAGGGCGCGATCGGCCGGCCTGTCCACTTTCGCGGCTTTGTTGATGAAGATTATCAGGCGGACCCGGAGACAGCCTGGACCTGGCGCGCGATCCGGGCAGATGCCGGACTTGGCGCCTTGGGTGACCTCGGATGCCACCTCGTCTCGCTGATGCAGGGGCTGATGGGGCCGGTTGCGACAGTTGTTGCCGACACCGACACGGTTCACAAGACACGCGCCGTCGAAGGATCAGCCGAACGCAGGCCGGTGGAGAACGAGGACATCGCCAGTGCCTTGATCCGCTTCGAAAGCGGCACCACCGGTCTGTTTTCCACGTCGCGCTCGGCCTGGGGCAGGAAGAGTCGTATCGGCTGGGAGGTTCATGGCACGGCCGGCATGATCTGCTTTGAGCAGGAGCGGATGAACGAGCTGCAGATCTACCAGAACACCGCAGACAAGGCGATGGACGGCTTTCGCACGGTCCTCGCAGGTCCCGCGCATCCACCCTATGGCAGTTTCTGCCCGGCTCCCGGCCATCAACTGGGCTTCAATGATCTCAAAACGATCGAGGCTTGGAACTTCCTGAAAGCCATCGCCGGTGGCGGCCACGCCTATGCGGACTTTGAGGCGGCGCTGGAGTTCGAAAAGGTCATCCATGCGATCGATCGATCAGCCGCATTGAAGAGGCAGGTCTTGGTCGGCGAAGTGCCTGCCGAGTCTATCTAACGATGGTTCGGTATTGTGTCCTGCATCGAAGCGGTCGACAACTTCGAGTGCCGCCCCCATCCCGAACAGATCAACCATTGAGACAATACTGCGGTGCTCTGTTGGAGCGGCCGTGGAACGGGTGTCGAGCGCGCAGCCCTGGAGTTTATGTCCTCCTTCGGGGACGTAAAAACCCCGCAGCATTCCCGAGACGTCAGCAGGCTGCGGAGAGAAGCGTGAACCGCGTGTAGGCCCGTTGTCAGTGCATGATGTTTGCCAGGAAGCGCTTGGTGCTCTCCTGCGCGGGAGCATCGAAGAATGCCGCAGGTGTATTGACCTCTTTGACCTGGCCGTCTTCCATGAAGACGACGCGGTCCGCGACCCGGCGAGCAAACCCCATTTCATGGGTAACGACAATCATGGTCATGCCCTCTTCAGCGAGTGTGACCATCGTGTCGAGGACCTCTTTCACCATCTCCGGATCGAGCGCCGAGGTGGGCTCGTCAAACAACATGATCTTCGGCGTCATGCAGAGCGCCCTGGCGATTGCCACGCGTTGCTGCTGCCCTCCGGACAATTGACCCGGGTATTTGTCTGCCTGTTCGGGGATGCGCACCTTCTCAAGGAAATGCCGGGCCATGTCCTCAGCCTCCCGTCGCCGTCTGCCGCGCGACAGGATCTGAGGCAGGGCGCAGTTCTCCTTGACCGTCAGGTGCGGGAAGAGATTGAAGTGCTGAAACACCATGCCGACCTCGCGCCGGATCGCATCAAGGTTCTTGACGCTGTCGCCGAGCATGATGCCGTTGACGCAGATACTGCCTCGCTGGTGCTCTTCCAGCCGGTTGATGCAGCGGATCAGGGTCGACTTGCCGGAGCCTGAGGGGCCGCAGACAACGATCCGCTCTCCTGCCGCGACCCGCAGGTCGATCGCCTTCAGCACATGGAAGCTGCCGTACCATTTGTCGAGGGCGCTCACTTCAATGGCGTTGAGTTGATGTGCGGTCATCGGTAGCTCCGGGATTGCACGCGGGTTTCGAGCCAGCGGCTGTAGTTCGATATGCCAAAGCAGATCAGGAAGTAGATCAATGCGACGAAGACGTAGCTCTCGACAAAGGGTGCTGGCCACACCGGGTCTGTGGCTGCCACGCGGGCAGCGCTCAGCATGTCGAAGACGCCGACGATCAGGACAAGGCTGGTGTTCTTGACCATCACGATCGCCGTGTTGGTCAGCGGCGGAATGACCTTCTGGAGTGCCTGCGGGAGGACGAGGTGCCAGACGGCCTTCCATCCGGGTATGCCCAAAGCCTTGGCGGCTTCTATCTGGCCCGCCGCGACGCCCTGCAGGCCGCCGCGGACCACCTCCGCAAGATAGGCGGCAGCAAACACTGTCAGCGCTGCCAGTGTTCGGCCGAGCTTGTCGATCGACCACCCCGCCGGCAGAAGCAGCGGCAACAGGATGGAGGCGACGAACAGCAGCCCCACCAGCGGCAGGCCGCGCACCATCTCGATCGTCATCAGGGACAGCATGCGCGGGATCGGCAGCGACGAGCGTCTTCCGAGCGCAAGGAAAACCGCGAAGGGAAAGCCGAGGCCGAGGGACAGCAAGGCAAGCAGCAGCGTCACCGGCAGTCCGCCCCAGCTCGAGGTCGGTACCGGCGTCATTCCGAGGACGCCGCCCCACATCAGGGTGAGCATGACGGCGACGGATGCGATCCAGGCCATAATCAGTCTCTGGCCCCAGAGCTTCGGGGACAGCGAGGCGAGGATCATCGCCAGGATCAGGCCCATGACCAGAAGCGGGCGCCATTGCTCGTCAGGCGGGTAGACGCCGAAGATGATGAAGCGGAATTTTGCCGCGATGAAGGCCCAGCAGGCACCGCCGTCGCGGCAGGTGGAGGGGTCGTCGGTGGCCCACACCGCGTCCAGAACAGCCCAGTTCAGAGCCGGGATCATCAGGATCAGCAGGAAGCCGGTGGCAACGGTCAGGACTGACGCCACAAGGTCGCCGAAGAAGAGCTGCAGGATCGGCTTGCGCGGTGGCTTTGGCGGAGCGGACGGGGCGATGTGGGCAACCGTTGGGTGGATGTCGATCACGGTCATCGTGCCTCCACCAATGCGACATGCGCATTGTACCAGTTCATGAACAGCGAAACGGCGATGCTGATGGTTAGGAAGATGCCGAGCAGCAGCCCGATGCTCTCGATCGCCTGGCCGGTCTGGTTGATGACCGTGCCGACGACGAGGCCGAGCTCTGGATATCCGACGGCAAGCGCGAGGGTGGTGTTCTTGACGGTCGACAGATACTGCGACGTCATCGGGGGAATGATGATCCGCAGTGCCTGCGGGATGATGATCTTGGTGAGCGTATGCCGTTCCGACAGCCCGATCGCACGGCCCGCCTCCCATTGCCCGATCGCGACCGCGTCGATGCCGCCGCGGATGATCTCGCCGATGAAGGCGGAGGTGTAGATCACCAGGCCGAGCATGAGGGCGGCAAATTCCGGCGAAAGGCGGAGCCCGCCGGTGAAGTTGAAGCCGCGCATTTCCGGAAAGCTGACCACGGCACCTGGCTGGAGCAGCAGCGCCGCGCCGAGGGCAACGGCGGTTGCCAGCCCCAAGAGCGCAGGGAGGGGATGGCGGTCATGCCATCGGCCGGTTCCGACCAGATGGTGGCGCAGGCGCCAGGCGACCCAGGTTACGGGGATGACGAGGCCGACAATGGCCCAGGCTAACGCATCCAGTTCCAGCGCGGGAATGTAGAAGCCTCTCAGCGACAGGAAGACGCCGGGCACGGGGTTGTAGGCCTCGCGCGGCGCCGGCAGCGCGGTGGTCGCCAGCGCATACCAGAACAGCAAATGGACGATCAGCGGCATGTTGCGCATCGTCGTGACGAACACGCCGGCGACGCCGGATGTTAGAGGGTGCTTCGACCGCCGCGCCAGTCCGACGAGCAGTCCGAGCGCCGTCGACAGAAATATCGCGAGCACCGATATCGCCAGCGTGTTGCCGACGCCCGTGACATAGGCCCAGAGAAAATTGTCAGAAGGATTGTAGGGCAGGACGCTTTCGGAGATCGGGAAATTGGCCGGGCGCCACAGGAAGTCGAAACCCACCCTGATCCCGCGGGCATCGAGGTTCGTGACGGTGTTGTTCACAAGCCAGAGGAGGAGGGCGGCAAAACCGCCCAGCAGAAGGATCTGCCCGCTCCAGCTCCTGAACCGTCTGTTATCGAGAACAGCGGAAAACATGATGGGCTCCAGGGGCTACTGGAAGGCCATCGGGAACATCAGTCCGCCATCGGAAAACAGTCTGTTGGGGCCGCGTTCGATCTTGAGCGCACTGCCGGCACCCAGGTTGCGGTCGAACATTTCGCCGTAGTTGCCGAGCTGCTTGACGATATTGTAGGCGAACTTGTCACCAAGTCCGAGCGCCTTGCCGTTGCCGGGTTCGACGCCGAGGAAGCGCTTCACCCGCGGGTCGTCCGAGGTCATCATCTCGTCGATGTTGGCCTGGGTGATGCCGTAGAGTTCGGCATTGAGCAGCGCCTGGATCGACCAGTTGACGATGTCCATCCAGTTGTCGTCGCCGTGGCGTACCGCCGGCGTCAGGGCATCCATGTATTTCGTCGCCGGGAAGATCACGTAGTCGTCGGGGTTGTCGGACTGCGTGGCGCGAACGGACGCAAGGGCGGCCGCATCGGTGATGAGGGCGTCGCATCGGCCGGAGAAGAACGCCTGCCGGGTGGCCGCGACGTTGTCGAACACGACCGGGTTCAGCTGGAGGTTGAGCTTGGTGGAAACGTCGTTGACGACGACCTCTGTGGTGGACCCTGTCTGTACGCAGACGGACGCCCCCGTCATGTCCTCCACCTTGGTCACGCCGGATGCCTTGGCGACCATGAAGCCCGTGAACTCGTAGTAGGTCGGGGTGGTGAAATTGATGCCGTTCGCGTCACGCTGCAGCGTCCATGTGAGGGTCCGCGGCAGGATGTCGATCTCGCCGGTCTGCAGCGCGGGAATGCGCTGCTGACCGCTCAAGGGGACAAACTCGACCTTGTCCTTGTCACCGAAGATGGCGACGGCAACGGCACGGCAGGTCTCGACATCGAGGCCGGTCCAATAGCCCTTGTCGTCCGGCGAGCCAAAGCCGACGGTGCCCTGACTGGCGCCGCAGACGATACGGCCTCTCTCCTTCACCTTGTCGAGCGTCGGGCCCGCGGTGGCAGCCGTAGCGGAGAGTGCGGTGGCGAGCGCCGCGATACCGAGTTTCCAGTTCATCATGTCCGTTGTTCCCTTTGTTATTGATTGGTTGGTGGTGTCGTTCAGGCCGTCTTTGCCACAGCAGGCGTTGTCGCGATGGCCGCCACGATCGGCTCGAGGTCCGCCCAGAGGTCGTTTTCGTCCTCAAGGCCGATGTTGATCCTCAGAATCGTGCCTGAATGGGCGTCGGCGCCGGTCGCGCGGGTGATGGTCATCGGCGCAAGCAGGCTATGGGTTCCGCCCCAGGAGGCACCGATCGCAAAGGTCTGCGCCGCCGTCAAAAGGTCGGGAAGGGCTGCCTCGGCGTGAGGGGGAATGACGAGACTGAACACGCCGCTCGCACCGGTGAAATCGCGCTGGAAGAATGCATGTCCGGCGGCTCCGGGGAGGGCGGGATGCAGTACCAGTTCCGGCGCAACGCGGTGTGCGATTTTCCTGGCAAAGTCCAAGGCAACCCGCCCGGAATGGGCCAGGCGCACGCCCATGGTTTCCAACCCGCGCAGTGCCAGCGCGCAGTCGTCCGGCGAAACCCCCATGCCGATCATCCGCATGGTGTCCTTCAGCTGCTTGTGCAGCGCGATGTCCTTGACGGCGATCGATCCCATCAAGAGATCGGAATGACCGCCGACATATTTCGTCAGCGCCATCGACGAGAAGTCCATGGCGTGGGCAAGCGGCTTGAAATAGAGGGGTGTCGCCCAGGTGTTGTCGCAGCCGGTCAGGACGCCGTGGGATTTCGCGGCCGCGACGATGGCGGGAATGTCCTGGATCTCCATCGTCGTTGAACCGGGCGACTCCGTCCAGATCAACTTGACGGTCTCGTCGATGAGGGTCGCGATGCCCAAGCCGATCATGGGGTCATAGATGCGGTAGGAGATGCCGCGGGGTTTAAGGTAGTTCTCGCAAAAGCCCGCCACCGGCGGGTAGGCGCTGTCGGGAACGAGGACGGTATCGCCCGGCATCAGCACCGACAGAAAGACGACGGTGATGGCGGCCTGGCCCGACGGCACCAGGACCGTTCGAAGGCCCTGTTCCAGAGCGGTGATCGACGCCTCGAGCGTCCGCGACGTCGGCGTGCCGTGGAGGCCATAGGTGTAGCCGTCGGGACCGCGCTTGGACCGGTTGGCATAGGCTTCGGCACTGTCGAAGACGATGGTGGAAGCCCGGTAGGTGGGGGTGGCGAGGCTGGCGAAGCCTTCATGGGAGACTTCGGGGCGTTTAACGCAGAGCGTCCGGTCGTGCATCGTATGTCCTCGTTCGATTTCGACGGAAAACGTGCCATAGGGGTGGTAGAAGGACAATTGACGAGAACGTCTAGATCTATGCGTAAACCTTATGGGAGGGGGAGATGAACTTCCGGCAGATCGAGGCCTTCCGGGCCGTCATCATCACGGGGACGGCGTCGAGAGCAGCAGAGCTCATGGGCGTCACGCAGCCCGCCGTCAGTCGGCTGATCGGGGAGCTGGAAGCCACGGTGGGCTTCCCGCTGTTCGACCGAATCAAGGGCAGGCTGGTGCCAACGCCCGAGGCTGACATCTTTTACCGCGACGTGGAAACGAGCTTTCGCGGTCTCGACAGGCTGCGTTCGTCGGCTGCGCGTATCCGCGACTTTGGCTCCGGTCATATTCGGGTCGCGAGTCTCGCCGCGACAGGCTCGACCATCGTTCCGCGCGCCGTGCGCAGGTTCAGGGAAACGTTCCCGTCCGCCATTGTGACGCTGAGCATCATGAGTTCAGCTTCGGTCCGAAACCACGTCGTCGACGGGGAATTCGATCTCGGCCTTGCCGCGGACGAGGTCGATCTCTCCGGCGTCGAGCACCAGGTGTTCGGAAGCTTTCCGGCGCTGTGCGCCATTCCGCCCGGACATCCGCTCGCGGCAAAGAAGGTGATCCGGCCAGAGGATCTCCACGGCGTTGATTACGTCGCCCTCTCGCCGGAAGACCGGGCGAGATTGCAACTGGATCGACTGTGTCTGGATGCGGGCGCCAGGCCGAACCTGGTCATCGAGACGCCGTTTGCCATCACCGCTTGTGCGCTGGCGCTGGAGGGGGTGGGCGTCGGGATCGTCAATCCGCTCGCGGTGGACGGTTTTGGCGAACGGGGCCTCATCCTGCGGCCGTTCGAGCCGGCCGTCTACTTCAAGAGCTATCTGCTGTTTCGGCCGGACATGCAGAAGGCAAGGCTTGTGAGGGCGTTCGTCTCGGCACTGATGGAGGTGCGCAATATCCGCCATCAGGTGCCGGTGAGGTAGCGCGCCGTCGGGCCGTCGCATCGGCTTTGGTTCGAGAAACACCCGCCCTGCCTCCAGCAGCTTTTCCAGCGCCCGGTAGACCTAGAGCGTGCCTTGAGATCCTCGTCGCGCGATCGGTCGAGGATGGTACAGGCACTGAGCGACTGGCCAGACGACCGCAGCACGGACAGCACCAGGCTCTGGTCCGTCGGCAGCTTCAGGCTATCCGCACGGGCGAAATGCTGCATCATCGTCTCCCGGCAGGCCGATCGCGGGTCCGGAGCCGCCGCAACGGTTCCGGACCCGCGGTCATATCAATGCGAGGCGCCGGAGCCGCCAACAGCCACGATCGAGAAGGGCTGGCCTTCGACGGCGATGGTGCGGACTTCTGCAAGGCTGTCGGCATCGAAGATCCGGACCAGCGAGTGCCGGGGATCGGTGATGGCGATATGACCGTCAGCTACGGCCAGACGCGGGCGAGGATCACGCCAGTGACCGTCCTTGCTGTAAGGCTCTGTCACGGTCGCCTTGCGACCAATCTCGCCCTTGATGATGTCGAGCACGTGCAGGTCGCCGTCCTCGGTCAGGATATAGGCGTTGCGCGGTGTCGCCGGGTCGAGCACAAAATCGACGCGGCGGGTCGGAAGCGCGACGAGCTTGAAATGTTCGTCGCTGTCCGGATCGATCAGGACGACCTTGTCCTCGCCGTAGTTGCCGAGGAAGAACTGCATGGCCTTGCCGCCGAGCAGCGTCCCCGTGTATCCTTTCGGCAGGTCGGAGGGGTAGGTAAGCATCTCCAGCTTTGGTCCCTCGGTCCCGCCGGGGCGAGCGATCAGAACGCCTTCCTTGCAGCCGAAGGCGACGAGACGCGCCGAGGTGGCCTCACCGTGCAGGTCGGTGCAGGTCGCCATATCCCCGACCTGCTCGCCGGTCTCGTCGATGACACGCAGTCCGATACGGGGCGGCAGTTCGTCCGGCTTCGTCACGATTTCCGTGTTTGGAACCGAGACCAGCACATGGCGGCCCATCGTGACCGCGACGCCGTGGTGCGGCTTGGTCGTGCCGATCGTCTTCACTTCGGCCTTGCCTTCGAGTAATGCCGCCTCATCGATGATGTCTGCCTTGCCGCCACGATCGTAGAAGAGGATGGCATGGTCGTCGTGCGGGACGACGTGGAACGGGCGCTTGCCTTCGAAGGTCACTGGCAACAGTTCGACGTCTGAAACATCGAGATCGCGATGTTCCCCGTGGTCGGAGAAGTTGATGCCGGTCTTGAGGATGTGGACGATGTCGTCGTCCGACTGGGTGGCGAACACGGTCTGGCCTGAGGCGCTGGCGGTCAAGGCCGCGGCGCCCTTGACGTCGTAGCGGCCGAGTTCTTCGCCGGTTTCGAAATCGATGGCGTGGACAACCGGATTGGTATGATCGGCGACAAACAGGCGCCATGCTTCGTTGCTCTCGAGATCGTCATCGGCAAAAGCGCCGGGTGCGGCGAAAACCATGGCAACGGTGACTGCGGCGAGCAGGCGGTTTCGGATGAGAAACAATCTCATGGGGTACTTTCCTTCATGTTGGAACTTGAGAACGGCGGGTGGCTTTACTCTGCGGCCTGTCGAGCAGCGCGGCATTTGCGGAATCCGTCGCTGATGATGTCCTTGGGCAGGTTGCGTCCGATGAAGACGAGCCGCGTGACGCGTTCCTCGCTCTTCTTCCAGGCGCGTTGGTGGTCGCCTTCCAGAAGCATGTGGACGGCCTGGACGACGAACTGTTCGTCGTCTCCGGAGAAGGAGACGATCCCCTTCATCCGCAACATATCCAGGCCGAAGACCCGAACCGTGTCCTGCAGCCAGTTCAGGAACCGCTCGGGATCCATGGGCTGACGCTCGACGAGCGAAAAGCTCGTGACGTGATCGTCATGTTCGTGATCGTGGGCTTCATCCAGGAAGTCCGGCTCCACGTCCAGAATGCGATCGAGATCGAAGGCCTTGCGGTCGAGCAGGCTGGCAATATCGACGTTGCAGCGCTCGGACCTGATGATGCTGGCGGCCGGGTTGATGCGCCGGATTCTGTCCGTGACGGCCGCAAGCGCGACATCGTCCACCAGATCGGTCTTGTTGAGGAGAATGGTGTCGGCGAAGGCCAGTTGTTCCTGTGCCTCATGAGCTTGATCGATCTCGCCGAGAAGATGCTTGGCATCGACGACCGTGATAATGGAGTCCAGCCGGGTCTTCGCGCGGAGGTCCTCGTCGACGAAGAAGGTTTGTGCCACCGGCGCCGGATCGGCCAGCCCCGTCGTCTCGATGAGTATGCCGTCGAAGCGGTCGCGGCGACGCATCAGGCCGTCGATGATGCGGATCAGGTCGCCGCGCACCGTGCAGCAGATGCAGCCGTTGTTCATCTCGAATACGTCCTCGTCGGACTCGACGATGAGGTCGTTGTCGATGCCGACCTCGCCGAACTCATTGACGATCACGGCGAACTTCTTCCCATGCGGCTCCATCAGAATACGGTTGAGAAGCGTCGTTTTTCCGGCCCCGAGGTACCCGGTCAGAACGGTGACCGGGGTCGGTGCATTCTTCTGCTGTGACATGGACGTCTCCCAAACGGCGCATCGGCGCACGCACGCAATATGTTATACCGTAACCTCAGCGGTTGAAGACGTAATAACATTACGGCAACAGCCGCTGTCAATCCCCGAGAAAGCGGTGAGCGACATTTGTCTGAAACTTGATAACGTCATGCCGGGCTATCGGAGCCATCCTGCCGCTCATCATCTTAATTAGCGTGATGCTGGGGTAAGGCGCTTCAATCGCGCCACGCAAAGCAGGATGGAGACGCCCGTGGCTATGAGGATGGGACACCACGCTTCAGGACAACGCCTTGAGGTGGCTTCGTGGTGAGTACTCCACGCGAACAGGGGCTAAAATCGATCTCGGTGTGAGAACCATCATTGACGACGCCTCATTTGACGATGGGCTGCGGTTGCTGGCCCGGTCTGTGAGATTGGCGGGAATTGGCGTGTCGCGATCCGCAATGTGCAAGGAGTTTCAGACCCGGCCTGCTGCCGGTTTCCTGGCCCCGGGCGAAGCTGTTTCGCATGAAACTTCGAAGTATGACTGCACGGTCACGGGGATTCCTGGCGCTCGAACTTCCGAGCACCGATACGCCGGTACTGGAACTCGTCATGGTTCGCTGCCATTGCCTCATCGATCAGCGTCGCCATCCGGGCATGAAACGGCGATTTGCTGCAGGCTGGGTCCGTCGCTGCTGCACTACCGGCAATGGCCATTGCCTGGCAGCGGCATCCGCCCCAGTCGATCTCCTTCCTGTCGCAATTGCGGCAGGGCTCGCTCATCCAGTCGGTCCCGCGAAAGGCGTTGAACGCCGTGGACTGATGCCAGATTTCAGCAAGGCTCTTGTCGCCGAAGCGGTCGAAGAGGAAGCCTGGGATGGTTCCGGCCGCGTGGCAGGGAAGAATGCTGCCGTCGGGAGCGGCCATGAAGGCGTCGCGCGCCCATCCGCCCATGCAAGGCTTTGGATACATGGCGAAATAATCAGGCGTGACGAAATCGATGGCGAGCACACCAAGCAGATCCTCCTGCGCCTGGTGGACGATGTCGACCTGCCGTTCCACGGCGGCGCGATCCGGCATCAGGGCGTTGCGGTTGACGAGTGCCCAACCGGCATACTGGACGTTGGCAATCTCCAGGCGCTCGGCATCGAGAGCAAGCGCCAGTTCAATGAAGTGCGGCACTTCTTCGATGTTGTGTCGGTGGATGGGTGCATTGATCGTCAGCGGCAGTCCAGCGGAGCGCGCGCGCCTCGCCGTCTCGATCTTCTTCTCGTGCGCACCGCGCTGGTTGCCTATCTTCTCGGTGGTCGACGCAAAGGCACCCTGGAAGCTGATCTGGACGTGGTCGAGCCCGGCTCTCGCCAAGGCTTCCATGCGTCCCTCGGCAACACCCACGCCGGCTGTGATCAGATTGGTATAGATCCCGCGATCGGCCAAGCGCTTGACGAGAACCTCCAAGTCCGGCCGCAATGTCGGCTCGCCTCCCGACAGGTGGATTTGCAGCACCTAGGATTGAAAAGCAAACCCTCTCGCAATACGGAGTTGACCTTCCCTACGCCCCCCGAATTCGCGGCCGTGTAGAAAACGTCTGAGGCTGTTCGACGTCAGATTTTTTCGGGTCATCAAGGCGGCTAGGCGGCGGTTGTTCTTGAGCAGCAACATCCCCCCGCGCCCACTGATAGCCGCCATGCCGGGCGGATGGGTATCATCAGTCCTGAAGCCTCGTCCTTCGTTCCATGAGAAGCTCGTGCTCGACAAGCTGCTTCCCAGCGTCGGTAATGCCGTTCCCGTCAGTGAGGCCAAGCCCCCGACACCTTCCTTCGATGTCCCGCGACAAGCTGGCGCTCTCGTGTCTGTAGAGCGCCACGAGGTTGTTCCACTCTGTGTAGGAGACGTCTCGCCTGGAAACCATCTTGTGCCTCGCCCTGTTGAGTTCTGCCATGATAGCACATCTTTCGGTCTCATTGGGCCAGTGATGAGAGCCAGAATCTGGTCTCGCGCCGGATCGGTGGTATGAAACGCGACAAAAACGATCCAAGGCGCGTTTCTGAATGCCCATTTTTGATTTCGCAGCGCGCTGTTGCAGATGCTTATGGACCTCCTCTCTGCCGGGAGCGCGGAAATCAACAAGGCAGGGAAGGTGATGAAGCCAGCAGGAGCGGGGTCACAGCAACTTCTCAGGAGGGGCGGCAAAGGCTCTTAACGGTTGTTTTCCGCGAGATCGGCATCAAGGGGCCAGCAGATAAAATCGCAGAACGATATCGTCCGCGTGGGGTGGGTACGAAACGTAAGGCTTGGCAGTGGCACCGTGCAAGTTGCAGACACTGGCAGGAATGGTCGCGGACTGCCCAACAAAGCAGATCAATATTCGATCGCGGGAAAATCTCCGGTCGATGTCACATTGGCACGCTCCGCTTCGTCCTGTTCGTGAAGCATCCCAAAGGAGCCACGAACATGAAAATCGTCATCATCGGCGGAACCGGCCTGATCGGATCCAAGACCGTTGCAAAACTCAGGGAACGCGGCCATGAGGCCATTGCCGCCGCACCATCAACCGGGGTCGACACAATCACGGGCGCCGGGCTCGAGGCTGCACTTGCGGGGGCGTCGATCGTCATCGATCTCACCAACTCGCCCTCCTTCGAGGACATTGCTGCGATGGAGTTCTTCCAGACCTCGGGCCGCAACCTGCTGGCTGCCGAGAAGGAGGCCGGCGTCGGGCACCACGTTGCATTGTCCGTGGTCGGGACGGCGAAACTGCAGGCCAGCGGCTATTTCCGTGCCAAGCAGGCGCAGGAAGATCTGATTGCGGCCTCCGGCATTCCCTACACGATCATCCACTCGACGCAATTCTTCGAGTTCATGGGCGCCATCGCCCGCGGGGCAACACAGGGAAACGAGGTGCGGCTCTCGTCGTCTCTGATCCAGCCGATTATCTCCGACGATGTGGCCGAGGCAGTGGCCGACATCGCCCTGGCGGCGCCCGTGAACGGTCTGGTCGAAATCGCCGGCCCGGATCGTCAGCCGCTCGACCGCATGGTCGCGCGCTTCCTCTCCGCAGCCCATGATCCGCGCGTCGTCGTGACGGATCCGGCATCGACCTATTTCGGTGTCCTGCTCGATGAAACGTCCCTGGTGCCATCCGGGCCAGCCAGGATCGCTGCCACCTCCTTCGAGACATTCCTCCATCGCGGCGAGCTGAGGACATGAACCGGATGAAGCTCTACTACGCGCCGGGCGCCTGCAGCCTGGCCGACCACACCGCGCTGCATGAGGCGGGACAAGCGTTCGACATCGAGCGCGTCGACATCCGCACGCACATGACGGAGCACGGCATAGACTTCAGAACCGTGAGCGCCAAGGGTTATGTCCCCGCTCTCGTTCTGCCCGACGGCCAGCTTCTCACCGAGAATATCGCGGTGCTCGATCATCTGGCGTCGCTCTACCCGCAGTTGGCGCCGGCGGGACCGCTCGGTCGCAGCCGGCTGATCGAGGCGCTTGCCTTCATATCGACCGAGTTGCACCGCGCATTCAAGCCGATGTGGCATGGCGGCTCGGAGCGCGAGCGCGCACACGCGGCTGAAACAGTAACAGGGCACCTTCGGCTGATGTGCGACGCCATGAAGGGCCCGTTCCTATTTGGAAAGGAACCGACGGGTGCCGACTTCTACCTGTTCGTCATGCTGGTCTGGGCAGAACGCTTCAACGTCGAGGTCCCGCAACAGATGGTCGAGCTGAAACGGCAGATGCTTGAACGCCCCGCCGTGCGCGCAGCGCTGCAAGCCGAAGCTCCAGTTCGAACCGAAGTCTGATACACCTGCCAAAGGAGATCCGTCATGATACCCCGCATCGCCGAACCCTTCTCATTGGCCGCCGCCGGCATCAAGGCCATGTATGCCGTCGAAGCCGCCATCGCGGCGAGCCTCGACAAAACCACATTGCACCTCGTGAAGCTGCGCGCCTCGCAGATCAATGGCTGCGCCTTTTGCCTCCACATGCACGCCAAGGCCGCCCGTGCCGACGGCGAAACGGAGATGCGCATCTATCTGCTCGACGGATGGCGTGAATCCTCGCTCTATTCTGCCCGCGAACGCGCAGCCCTTGCGTGGACCGAGGCCCTCACCAACGTCGCCCGCACCGGCGCACCGGACGAGGATTACGCCCTGGTGGAGGCTGCCTATGACGCGTCAGAGCGCGTGAACCTGACGCTCGCGATCGGTGCGATCAACCTGTGGAACAGGCTCCAGATCGGCCTTCGGGCCGTCCATCCGCAAGAGGAAAGCAATGGACACGCTACCTGAGGCGACCCGCATATTCGAGGCGCAGCGGCCACGGTTGCTGCGTCTCGCCTACCGGATGCTGAGTTCGGTTTCCGAGGCCCAGGACGTCGTGCAGGATGCCTGGCTGCGCTGGCGGCGCGTCGACCTGTCGGACGTGCAGAACGCACCCTCTTTTCTCAGCCGGATCGTCACCCGTCTTTGCCTTGACGCGATGAAATCGGCGCGGGTCCGTCGCGAGACCTATATCGGGAGCTGGCTGCCAGATCCCCTTCCAGAACCTGACGACGACCTGCGGGCCGACAACCTCACGCTGACACTGATGCTCGCGCTCGAGCGCCTTTCGCCCCTTGAGCGGGCAGCGTTCCTGCTGCACGATGTCTTCGATACACCGATGGACGAGATCGCCTCGATCCTCGAACGTGACGTCGCGGCGGTCCGGCAGCTGGCCTCCCGTGCCCGGCGCAACGTGCAGGCCGACACCCCTCGCTATCCCGTGGCGCGCGACGAAGGCGAGCGGATCGCCACGGCCTTCCTCGACGCGACGCGAACCGGCAATATCGGAGGTCTTCAGACACTCCTTGCCGAGGGCGTCCGGATCGTGTCTGACGGAGGCGGCAAGGTTTTGGCCTTCCCGAACGCCATTGCCGGCATCGACAAGGCCCTGCGGCTCTACCGGGGCCTGTTCCGGAAGTACGGCGACGCCGAAATCCTTGTGCGCACAGTCTGGATCGACGGTCTTCCGGGATACATCAGCCTGTACAACGGCACCCTGCAGACGACATCGTTCGAGATCGAGGACGGCCGAATACTGGCGATCTACAAGACCCGAAATCCGGACAAGCTGGCGCATATCTCCTTAAGCAGCCGCCTCGGCCACTGAATTCTGATGCGCAATCGGTCAAGGCATATTGGTCCGGCCAAAGAAATCTTGCGAAATCGCTTGCGATCCAGCGCTGTATGAGCGCCGACGGCGACGTCTAGATCTCGAAGCGGCGGCTGGCTGCCTGCCCCCGAAGCCGCACGACATCCTTGGACGGCGGCAACCCGAAGTGACGGGCATATTCCCTGCTGAATTGGTTCGGGCTTTCGTACCCGACTCCATACGCGACCGCTGTTGCGTTCCCTTCTCCTGCCAGCAGAAGCCTCCGGGCATGAAGCAGCCGAACCTGCTTCTGATACTGGATCGGGCTGAGTGCCGTGACGGCCTTGAAATGGCGATGGAAGGCCGAAACGCTCAGGGCTGCCATTTCGGCAAGAGTCTCCACCCGCAGGGGCTTGGCGAAGTTTTCCCGGATCCATTGAATTGCAACGCCAATTCGTGAGAGCGCCGCGTCGGGCGCCGCGATATCGCGAAGCATCCAGCCCAGGGGGCCCTGCAGCACCCGGAAAAGGATTTCCCGTTCGTAAGCAGGGGCAAGTACGGCGACCTCGTCCGGTCGGTCCATCAGCCTGAGCATCCGCACCCAGGCGTCGAGAAACTCGTCGCTGACGGGTGCCACCGAGAAGCCCGAGCCAAACAGCTTGCTGCAGACCTGAACGGGAAGGTCCGCAATCAGCGACGCGACCGTCGGAGGATGAAGCGTCAGGCTGACCGCGAGATAGGGTTCCCCGGCGGCCGACGGATGGACCGAGCCGACGGCAGGAAGATCAACCGACATTACGAAATAGGTGGCTGGATCATAGGCGAAGGTCCGTTCTCCGACCGTCATCGTTTTGGAGCCGGTCAGGATCAGGTTGATCATCGGCTCGTAGACAGCCGACAGCCGGTGTTCCGGTATCTCCCCCTGGACCATGGCGACACGGGGAATGCCGGTTTCCGTGCGCCGGTTCTCGGCTGACGTGGTTAGCCTGCGCAGTTCGTGAAGTTGGTTTGCCATAAGGCGACCGTGACAGACGGCGCAAGGCACAGCAAGTGTGGAGCAGAAATAGGCAAGTTTCGGAGAGATATGGGCGAGCACGACCGACCGTGCAGGTTTAGCTTCAGGTCAGACCAAGACGCAACGTCCAAACAGTGAACTCGCGGGCGTAAAACCATCTGGCCAAAGGAAAGCAGCGTGCTCGATCATGTCTTCATCTCAGTCAGCGACATCACCCGCTCAATCGCCTTTTACGCCGCGGCGCTGGCACCGCTCGAAATCGTCCGTGCCCATGACTACGACGGAAAGGACGGTCCACCCGGCCATCCGGACCTGAAAGGCTTCGGGGCGAAAGGCAGGGTGTTCTTCTGGCTTCGCGAAGGGGTTGTCGAGGGGCGCTCGGCCCATATCGGTTTCGTCGCCGGAGGTGTCGCCCGGGTCGATGTCGCCTACAACGCTGCGATCACCGCGGGTGCAACCGAGATCCATCCGCCCGGCCCACAGCTTCACTACGACCCACGCTATTACGCCGCGCAGGTTCGCGATCCCGACGGCTACAGCCTCGAATTCGTCTATAAGGAATGGCAGCACTGACATGACAAAACTGATGATCTATGGCGCAACCGGCTACACCGGCCGCATGGCGGCAGAGCATGCGAAGGCGGCCGGCACGCCGCTGGTGCTCGCCGGCCGCAGCCGGGAATCCCTCTCCAGGTTGGCCGCCGAGCTCGGCGTCGAGTACCGGGTGTTCAGCCTCGACGACCCTGCGGCAATCCACGACAGCCTTGCCGGAGTTTTGGTCCTCATCAACTGTGCCGGACCGTTCACGAGGACCGCCGAAGCACTGATGAAAGCGTCGATCCGCAGCGGCGTACACTATCTCGACACCGCAGCCGAACTCGTGAGCTACCGTCTCGCCGAAAGCCTGGATGACCAGGCCAAGGCAGCAGGGATCATGCTGATGCCGGGCGGTGGTGGCAGCGTTGCCATGCTCGGCAGCCTTGCCGGACACGCTGTCGCAAAGGTCCGCGCGCCCCGCAAAATCAGGATTGCGCTGCATGTCGCAGGTGCTTTCTCGCGGGGGTCGGCGATCAGTGCGATGGAAAACGTCACCACCGAGGTTCTGGCTCGTATCGGCGGCAGACTCGTGGGCGTCGCTGCCGACGGCATTTGGAAATTCGACTTCGGCCAGGGTACGGTCGACTGCTTCCCGGTGACGCTTCCCGATCTCATCACGATCTGGCGGTCGACGGGCGTCCCTGATGTCGAAACCTTTGTGCATGTGCCGGGCGACGGGTTTCCGCAGGGTGATCTCTGCCTGCTTGCGGATGGGCCGGGGGAAGAGGATCGTCTCGCGAACCGATATCAGGCGGCCGTCGAAGTCACCGACGCGGAAGGCCAGGTGACCCGCTCGCTGCTCGATACGGTCAATGGTTACACCTTCACCGCGATGGCTGCGGCCGAGGCTGGCCGCCGTGTGCTCGCA
The DNA here is from genome assembly GCF_000705355.1 of Pseudorhizobium marinum. Lineage (NCBI taxonomy): Bacteria > Pseudomonadati > Pseudomonadota > Alphaproteobacteria > Hyphomicrobiales > Rhizobiaceae > Pseudorhizobium > Pseudorhizobium marinum. The sequence continues at coordinate 98,951 of NZ_JMQK01000013.1, read as the reverse complement.
GGCGAAGTCCGCCCCGGCTTTCAGACGCCCGCTGGTCTGTTCGGAAGCGGCTTCGCTCAGACCATCGCCGATACCACGATCGTCGACGTGTGAGGAACGCACCATGCAGAAGCTCGTCGAATCCTTCATCGCGACCGCAAATACCTTCGACGTCGAGGGCGCGCTGTCTCTGTTTTCTCCCGATGCGGTCATCGACGATGTTTCGGTCGGCGACGTCTTCGTCGGCAGGGCCGGCATCCGCATCTATCTCCAGCGGTTCTTCGTTGGTTACAACACCGCAAGCAGGCTGCTGTCCATTGAGACGCTGGACGACTTCAACCTAGACGTCCGCCTCGATTTCAGGGGCGATTTCGGCCACGAGATCGGCATCCTGAAGATTGCAGCCCGTTCGGATGGCTTGATCGGGCGTATCGACGCCGACCTCGCATAGCAAATCCACAAACAACTTCACCAAAACGAACATCTGCGCCTGAGGCGCGGATCCCGGGAAGGCGTGCGTCCGCAAGCTTCCGGCACAAGAAGGAGTAGGTTCATGACAACCACCAGGTCTCTCACCCATGAGGTCGTTGATAAGCTCGCCGTCGTCGAAGCGCTTTACCGCTTCGCGGCTGGTATCGACCTCCGCGACGAGGAGCTTCTCTCGTCGTCGCTCGCCGAAAACGCAGTCTCGGACTTCCGGCCAGCTGCCGCAAAAGCCGGGTTCGAATATCCGGTTATTGAAGGCCGCGATGTCATCGTCGCCGCCCTGTCGACGTCGCTCCGGGCGCTGGATACGAGCCATTCCGTCAGCAATCCGCGGGTAACCATCAACGGCGACACGGCACGCATGGATGTGCTCGTGGAGGCCCAGCACGTTCCCCGCAGCGATCCTTCGCGTTGTTATCTGATGAAGAACCGTTACGATGTCGAGTTGATCCGGTCAGACGATGTCTGGGTCATCACACGCAATACGGTGGACAACGTCTGGCGGACGGGCGATCCGTCGGTTCTCTCCGAGATATAAGTCTCAAGTGAGAGCGACGCGAGTGGAATGGCGGTCGGGCGCGAGGCCGGGCTCTCCCGAGAGATCTGGATCGCGCCGGAACTCCGCCGCGAGATAGGCGACGAATGACTTCACCTTGGCCGCGATGAGACGGTTGTCGGGATAGACGGCGTGAACTGGCACTTCCGGTATGTGCCAGTCGGCAAGAATCCGGACGAGACGTCCTTCCCTGATGGAAGGGCCGACAACGAAGGTGGGCAAGAGGGTGATGCCCAAGCCGCAGAGCGCCGCCGTGCAGAGGTTGCCCCCGTCATTCACCTCAAAACTCGGGGTGATCGGGATACGGCGAACATCCTCGCCTTGCCGCATTTCCAGATCCGGCCCCATCTGAGGCCTGAGAAATGCAGGCAATGGTGATCCGCCAGGTCCTCGGGCTTCTCGGGAACGCCACGGCGCGACAGATAGTCGGGTGAAGCACAGATCAGCACCGCTGACTCGCCCAGTTTTCGGGTGATCAGCGTCTCGTCGATCCGGATCGTCCCGCGTACCGCAAGATCGAACTTCCGCTCGATGAGGTTCACGGCGGTGTTCGACAGCTCGAGCTCAATTTCGATCTCCGGATGATCGGCGAGGAAACCGGCGATCATCGGCGTGAGATGGCTGGACCCCAGGTCCGGCGGTGCGGATATCCTCAACCTGCCGACGGGTGCCTCCTGATGATGGATCGCGGCGCGTTCGGCATCATGCACCATGGTGGTGACGTCCCTGAGCCGTTCATGAAAGGCCGCACCCGCTTCGGTCAAGAAGAGATGCCTGGTCGACCTGTGCAGCAGGCGCACGCCCAATCGGCGCTCGAGTTGATCCACCTGCGCACTGACGGTCGGTCGAGACATGGCGAGCATCTCTGCCGCCTTTGTGAAGCTCAGATGTTCGGCGACCGCCAGGAACGCGGCGAGACCATTCAGAGGATCAGAGGTCTTCATTCGTCAAGGGATCCGAACAGTGTGGGCAGATGCGTGAGATTATCACCTGTCCTCTCCCATCGTAAATGATCGTCCATTAGTCCAAATGGAGAAACGCCCATGAACACCTTCAAGAACCCCATCATCTCCCCACCCGGCGCCGGCCGGATGGCACTTGGCTTCGGTCCGCACCTGATCCGCATATCCGCCGAGGAGACCGAGGGCCGCTTCGGCCTCTTCGAAACCGACATTCCGGCCGGTGAAGGCCCGCCGCTGCACATCCACGAGCGCGAGGAAGAGTTTTTCCGGGTGCTGTCGGGCCGCTTCCTGTTTGTCTGCGGAGACACACGGACCGAGGTTGGGGAGGGCGGCTGTGTGCTCTTGCCCCGCGGCGTTGCGCACAGGTCCCAAAACATCGGAACCAGCATCGGCCGGCTGATGATCATCGTGACGCCGGGCGGCTTCGAGGGCTTCTTCGGCGCGGTCGAAGAGGCCGGGGCTGCCGGTCTGGAAGCAGTCTCGGCCCGCTACGGCATCCGCTTTGTCGGCTCGGGTGCTGACGCTCACGCCGCCTGATCCACGGCCCCGCCTTCGTGGCGGGGCACCACCACAAAGGACCGCCACTATGCCCGGCATGTCTTATTGTCTCTTGCTCTCAGCCACGCCCTACGTCGTGGCGCTCACCCTTGCCATGGCCGCGTCCGGCAATCACAGGCTGGCCTTGTCCCCACCCACCTGAACTGGTGGATTGGGTGTCGATGGGGCTATCCGCAGCGTTCTCTTATGCGGTCTGATCTTAGCACGCCGCAGCCTCGCTTGGATCCATGTCGTCATGGCCAATATCGATGTCCGGGCCATGATGCTTGGCATTGCGCTGGCCACGCCGAGATTTCGCCGCCACTCGGCCGGCGCAGCCGGCGCGGTCGCCTGGCTGCTGCCCTAAGGTGCCTTCAACAGGGACGTAACCTTGGGCACAGCGAAGAAGCCCCTCGACAACCTCGGGCGCCTCGGGGCGGCCGAGCAGGTGCCCCTGGATCTCGTGGCAGCCCGCTGCAAGCAGGTATCGCGCCTGTGCCTCGGTCTCCACACCTTCCGCCACCACTTCCAGTCCAAGTGTGTTCGCAAGCGAGATGATCGCAGATACGATTGCACCGTCGTCCGGGTCATGTGGAGCTTCGGCGATGAAGGACCGGTCGATCTTCAGTCTCGACAATGGAAAGCGCTTCAGCATGCTGAGGCTGGAGTAGCCCGTCCCAAAGTCGTCCAGGGCCAGTCCCACCCCCAGTTTCGTGAGTTCGTCCATTCGCCGCACGGCGGCATCGACGTCCTTCATGATCAGGCTCTCGGTAATCTCGATTTCGAGCCACCGAGGCTCAAGCCCGGTTCGTGCGAGCACGCCCGCGACCATGGCGGTCAGTTGCGCGTCCTGGAACTGTCGGGCCGACATGTTGACCCCAATTTTCATCGGAGCCAGTCCAGCGTCCTGCCAGGCTCTCCCCTGCCGGCACGCCATCTCCAGCACAACCGCCCCCACTTCGAGGATCAGGCCGCTTTCCTCCGCAATCGGAATGAAGCTGCACGGCGAGATCATGCCTTCAACCGGATGGTCCCATCTGACAAGGGCTTCGACGCCGGTAAATGCGCCCGTCCGCAGGTCCTTTTGCAGCTGATAGTGGAGGATGAGCTCTCCGTTCTTCACCGCTCGCCTCAGTTCTTCCAGGCGTCGGAGCTTCATTGACGCCTCCTCAGCCATGTCGAAGGTAAAGACCGTAGTCCCGTCGCGGCCGTTCCGCTTTGACCGGTACATGGCAAGATCGGCGCGCGCCAGAAGCTGCGACGGTTGCCCAGCATGGTCGGGAAAGAGCGCGACACCGATACTGGCCGTCGGCCGCAGCACGTGTCCCCTCACCAGGTGCGGTTGTCCTATCGCTATTCTCAATTGCTCTACCCGATCGAGGATGTCGCCTCTGGAGTCGGGAAGAACGACCACGAACTCGTCGCCCCCGATCCGCGCCGCTGTACCATCAGGCGCCATCGCCGCCCTTATGGACGAGGCGACTTCCTTCAGGAGTTCGTCCCCCGCATCATGGCCGAGGGTGTCGTTGATCAGCTTGAAGTTGTCGAGATCGATGAAGGCCACCGCCACCCGCTTGCCCTCCAAAACAGCCTGCGACAGCATCTCCGTCAGCTCATGGTCGAGGCGTTCGCGCTTCAGCAAGCCGGTAAGGGCGTCGTGCTCTGCCAAGAACGTGATACGTTCCTCCGCCAGGATGCGATCGACCGCGATACCGGCCAGCCGCGCCGCCGAGATCACGAATTCACAGTATGAGGGATCGGGCCGACGGCCAAACATGGTAAGGGCTAGAACGGCGTGCATACTGCCGTTTGAGGCCCGGATCTCGACGCTCCGGACATAGTCGCTGGCGCTCCGTATGCTGCGGACGTAAGCCTCAATCTCGTGGGCGGCAGTTTGCGGGCCGGCGACACACACTCTTGTGTTCTTCGGCCACGTGTTGGCAGCACATGCCGCCAGCCTCAGTTCTTGGCCTCCGTCGGGGACGAAGAGCGCGGCCTGGACGCCATCGGAGGATTCATCGAGGAGAACGGCGAAGTTTTCGAAGAACTCGGCCGCCGGTACTGCACCAATGATCATCTCGAGGAGCCGCGCCTGTATCGACATCAGGCGTTCGGAGTTCTTCCGGGCGGTGATGTCGCGCGACGCACCGACGACCCCGACGGTCCTGCCGTCGGCGTCCTTCAAGGGGACGCGTGACATCATAAGCCAACGGTCGGGGCCGCCCTTCAGAGCACGTTCTTCGAAGCCGAGATCGGCAACACCGGACTGGATTACCCTCTGCTCGATCTCGGCGATCGATGATGCAAGTTCCTGTCCGTGCAGGTCGAAATCCGTTAGTCCAATCAGCTCTTCGACGTTTGATAGGCCGTTGTTTGAGACGACGGCTTCGTTCGCGAAGAGGAAGCGTCCCTCAAGGTCCTTGGCGTAGATGTAATCGGGGACGTGGTTGATCATGGCCTCAAGCCAGCCGTAGCGATCCGCGAGGGTCGGGCCGCTTTCGCGCAGCAGTCGCGCCGCGTCTTCCAGGTGCACAGAAAGACTTAGCCGGGCCGGCTCCTCCGCACGGGGAAGCAGGTCTGTTTCAAGCTCTATTCCGTCACGCACGTAAGTTGCTCCCCATTTCAGGTTACCTTCCGGCAAAGACGTTAGAGCAATGTTAAGTAGCTTCTCACAGAGGCCTCTCGATCACTTTAGCCGTCGTGGCGAAAGGCCGAGACATCGAGAAGGAGCTGTTTTGTAGGGGCTCGTCTGGGCTTTTTCTCTTGCGTTCAGGAACTTCAGCGAGAACCTGGTCCCATCCTTGGACCCTGTCCACTCCGGCTCGCCGCCAAGCTGCCGGCTCAACGGACGGATGAGCCTGGCGCCCAGTCTGCCTGTTGCAGCGGGGTCAAAGTCGGCGGCAAGCCGCGTCCTCATCTTCAACCCTGAGCCGAAGCCTTTCCTCCGCTCTGCCGCCCCTTGCACGAATAGTCCCCGAGCCGCCCTCCGAGGATGGCTGGGAGCCCTTCCATGAATGCGATATCAGCCTCGTCAAAATCGGCTTTCTACGGGCGCATCCACCTCAGGCACGCCATAGCGCTTGTGTCGCTTTGGATAATGACGTTTAGCGCGCGCGTAATGCCGAATCCCGCCAGCAGGGAGTCTTAAACCTGTCCTTGTTCGAAAGGCGGTTGGAGATGACCGCCTTTCCGGTGTGGAAGGCATAGCGGGCGGGGCTTTCAACCGTCGCACCACCCGCCATGCCCTCGTTCCAACCCCATCCCGCCGCGACGAGGAAGCCGGCACCGAAGATGCGGCACTACTTCGTCTACCTCGAGACCATGCCCTCGGCCAGAAACCGGTCGCCTGTGGCGAAGGACGTGGGATCTGGCGAGGCGATCCCTGTCGCTTGCGGTTCGTTGCTAGTTCTCCGCCCGCAAGCACCTCGGCCAGGACGAAGAACGGATCTCCATCATTTCCCGCCGACTGGCAGAGGACCGCCCGATAGGGCACTCGCGCGCTCGGGCTTCACCAGCCGATATCGGTCAAGGTAAAGTCATTGCCCTTGTAGGCAACCGTTGTCCGGTAGGCCCGAGGACAGGCGTGGGAAAAACAATCCGCCGCATTGAGCTTCGCAGGGTGGTTGACGATCTTGTCGAACCCCTGCGCGGCATCGAGCGCCGTTGGATCCCACGTCGCCGGAAAGCATGGCCTCTTTCGCCTGAAGGTCGACAAGGAACTGATCGACCACGCGGCGCGATTCCTGCAGCATGTCTGGGATTGCCGGCGTGTCCCGGCCGATCACCTTGGCACGGTGCCGCGTCTGGGCAAGTGAGGCCTCCATGCGAACGACCGAGGAGACGTAGAACGGACGTTCTTTCTGCGTGAGGTGATCGAGCAGCTGACCGCGGTCCTCTTCGCCAGCGAGAATGGCGACAATGACGGATGCGTCGATGAACAAGCATCAGTCCTCGTCCCACATTTCATCGGTTTCGCGCTTGTGGTCGCCGGGTGCGTATGGTCCCGCGGCGCGGGCCATGGCGAGCGACTTTGCCAGCCGGTCGCGGATCGTCAGGCTCTTTTTGCGGCTGGCGATCTCCCGCTTCAATGCCGTCTTGACGGCATCAACCTTGGAGGTCTTGGTGAGACCGACAAGCTCGTCGGCGAGCCTGTCGACTTCGGGATCGTCTATGAACGCCCTTTGCGGACTTTACCCATCCCGAGGATCTGGAGGCCGACCTCCTGCTCTTCAGGGACGTGCTTGCGGGCGTTCGCGACGGCTACACGATCGAGAAACGTTACCTGCGCCCCGACGGGCAGATCGTACACGTGGTCATTCACGTGGCGGCGATGCGCGATCCGTCGGGCAAGGTCGTACGGTTCCTTTCGCAGATCGAAGACATTACCGTTCACAAGCAACACGAGCGCCAGCTTGCGGAGAAGGCGGCCCAGCTGGAACTTGCCATGGAGGTTCTGCGCGGCGGCTTCTGGCACATGGACGTCCGATCCGGCAGGTTCGAGACCTCCGATGGGTTGGCGCAGTTCATCGTCGGCCCTGCAGCGGCGCGCCTCGATCTGCAGAACTACCTGGGAAGGGTAAACCCGAAGGATGTCGAAGCCGCCGACCTTACATCGCTGCTGCAGGGCGCGGTCGATCAGTCGGTGGCAGAGTACCGGCTCGACACCGTGGCGGGAGAGCGCTGGATGCGCTGCGACCGTCGGCTGCTGCGGAATTCCGACGGCACGCCGCGGCGGATCGTCGGAGTGGCCATTGATTTCACGGAGGAGCACCAGCGGCTTGAGGCATCAGAGCGAAGTTCCGAAACAGACCTCCTGACGGGCCTGCTCAACCGGCGTGGGCTGATGAACCGCTTCAAGCAGATGCCGTCGTCTTTAAGCTGGTCGATCCTGTTGGTGGATCTCGACGGGTTCAAGGGCGTGAACGACACCTATGGTCATCCCGCCGGTGACAAGGTGCTCGTCGAGGCGTCGAGCCGCCTGAGGAAGACGGTCCGCGACACCGATCTGGTGTGCCGGACGGGCGGCGACGAATTCCTGATTGTTGTTCCGGGAGATCGGAAAACGGGCGAGGGGGTGGCGTTGCGGGTGGTCGAGGTCATGCGTGGCAGCATCGATATTGGGGCGGCCGCTGTTGAAACAAGAGCGACCGTCGGCGGCGTGTGGACGGCAGCAAAAGGCGATCTTGAGGCGCTGACCGCAAAGGCTGACCAACTCCTGTATCAGGCGAAGATGGCCGGCAAGGATCGATGGCGGTTTGAGAACGCATAAGCGAAACGACCTCAGCGCCAGGAGGATGGAATGCCAAGGCTCCCCGGTGACCATCAATCTGGACATCCGCTTCTCCCTTCTGTCGCTCCGGCGCCTTTACAAGGGCTTCAGGCGAGACTGAAGCCACGACGGAGTGAGCTTCGCCGGAGCGCGCTGTCCTTGCACTAACCAACGTGCTGAAATGAAAAATTGCGGTCGGCAGCCTGTCGGCACCCACATTGCAGAGCGGGGAGTGACCTCCGGACGTCAGTGTCAACAGCCGGCATCCGCACGCCGAGACGTTCACCCCCCAAGGCGGAAGGTAGTTGATCTGCCCGCGGCTACCACCGGCAGTTGCCTAGGCGTATGCGCTACGGTCATTCTGCCGTCGATCGAGTTCCTCGTTGTAGCGGCGCAATGCGTGCTGCTCTGTCAGCAAACCGATGACTTTGCGGTCAGTGGCATTGTCGAGCACGGCAAGGGCGTCGGCTTCAGCGCGCGAAAAGGCTTTCATGGCGTCGCGAATGTTCATCTCCGGCAACAGAGCAGTATCGGCAAAATGGACGAGATCCCTGGCCTTGGTTTCGTCAGGCAGGTCTCGGTGGATCTCGGGGACCAGGACGACGCCGACATAGCGCCCATCCCGGTCGACGATCGTCACCCTTTGCGTGGCGCCTAGAGGAAAGTCGCGGCGCAAGCGGCCAAGCGGGGTATCCTGCTCGGCCGTCCGGACGTCCTTTCGCATCATCCTGCCGACGCTCAGGTCGCGGATCCAGCCGACATCGGCTGCGCTGCGGATCGACTCCCCGCGAAGGTGGAAGCGCCAGGTGGCGAAGGAGTAGCCGAAGAGCCGGCGCACGGCGATCGACGAGACGACGGCTGCCGCAACCACGGCAATGGTCAGGGCCAGGCTGCCGGTTGTCTCCAGCGCAAGCAGGGCCATGGTCAGCGGAGCGCCCAAAACGGCCGTGGCCATGGCGCACATGCCGACGATGGCAACCACGAGAGCCGGGATCTGCAGCCCGAACACCAGCATCCAGCCAAGCGCTACCAGCTTGCCCAGCATGGCGCCGAGAAAGAGCGATGCAAAGAAGAGACCGCCCCGAAAACCGGAGCCGATGGAGACCGCCGACGCCAGCACCTTCAGACAAATGAAGGTGAAGAGCACAGATGCGGTGTAATCGGCGCCGAAACCCACATGCAGCGCCGAATGTCCGGAAGACAGAACCGTCGGCGTAATCAGAGCCAGGGCGCCCACGCACAGGCCGCCGATGGTGAGCCTCAGCCATACGGGCAGCCGGCTCTTGCCGAACAGCACCTCAACAACCGTCACCGTCCTCATCATGGCGATGGCGACAAGCGCGCTCAGGATGGCCATGACGAAGACCAGGACATAGTCGGAGGCAGACAAGGTGCCGGAAAATCCGACCTGGAACGATGGCTGCGGATAGAGCAGCCGCATGGTGCCGACGGCCGCGATGGAGGCCACGACGACCGGCGCCAGGGTGGCGATCGTGTAGGTGGCGATGATCAGTTCGAAGGCATAGAACGCACCGGTCAGGGGGGCGTCGAAAGCGGCGGCGATCGCGCCTGCAGCGCCGCAGCCAACAAGCGTTCGAAGATCGCTACGCCGGACGTGGAACAGCTTCCCCAGGCGGGAGGCGAAGGCCGAACTGATCTGAGTGTAGCCGGCTTCCATGCCAATGGAGGCACCAAAACCATCGGACACCATGGTGTACAGCACCAGGAGGAGACTGCCCTGCATCGGAATGCGGCCACCGTGAAGCGCATTCGCCTCGATCGGGTCGATGATGGCAATGCGTTGTCGACGCGTGGCGAGATAACCGATCAGGCCGAGCAGCATGCCGCCGACAGCAGGAACAAATGCCGCGCGCCAGGGGTCGATAAAGGCTGCACCACTCACTTCATGCCCGTCGATGGCAAACAGCACGTGGTGCAGCCACTGGACGCTTGCGACCATCGCGGCCACGAAACATCCGGCAAGAATGCCGACGACAGCGGCCAGAAAGACCAGCCAGATCTCGTCGGCACGGGCAAGGGCGCGCAGGCGGCGCGGGATCTTGAACATCACCTGTTCGCCCACTTGATCATCAGCACCTTGAGGACCGCCCTGCACCTGCATTGACACTGGTCGTGTTGTCAGCTCAGCAGATAGGCGTTGTAGAGATCGGCGACCCTTTGGGTAACGGGGCCGGGCTGGCCATTGCCGATCCGGCGGCCGTCGATCCTTGTAACCGGGGTGATCCCGCCGAGCGTTCCGGTGACGAAGGCCTCCGACGCGCCATAGACTTCAGCAAGTGTGAAATCCAGCTGACGGACGACATGCCCGGCATCGGCATACAGTTTGATGACCTTCCTTTGGGTGATCCCGTTGAAATTATAGCGACCCGTCGATGTCCACAGTTCTTCCCCGCGAACGATAAAGAAATTGGTGGAGTTGCAGCTGGCGACAAATCCGTGGGGATCCAGCATCAGGGCCTCGTCCGATCCGGCATTGATCGCCTGGATGAGGGCATGGATGAAGTTGAGGCGGCTGTGGGAATTGAGCCGCAGATCGAAAACATCCGGTGTGCTGCAGCGGATAGTCGAGGTCAGCAAGGACAAGCCGCTGGTCTTCGATTCCGGCTTCGGGATCTTGAACTCCGCGACGATGACGATTGTCGCCGTGCCAAGGGCAAAGCGTGGATCCTGGTTGGGGGTCTTCTTCTTGCCGCGGGTAACCATCAGACGGGCGTGGGCGCCATCAGTCATGCCATTGCGCTCGAACGTCAGATTGAGGGCAGCCGTCAATTCCTCCCGGCTCATTCCGATGTCGAGCTGGATCGAATTTGCGCCTTCGAAAAGACGATCGAGATGTTCGTCGAGCGCAATCACCTTGCCGTTGACCAGCCGCACGCCTTCCCAGACGCCGTCACCAAGCACGAAGCCGGCATCGAAGACGGAAACCTTGGCCTCGTCGCGCTTGAAGAATTCGCCGTTCACATAGATCAGGACGTTGTCATTGCGATCGTCCTTCACGTATCCCTGAGAGCTCGTCTCACTGGCTGAAACTGCGTTCATTTTCCTGGTTTCCTTATTCAAAGACTTGTTGGGGGACGCCGTGTCAGAAGGCGAATTCGGTGAACCGGTCGAGAAAGGCGCGGGTGCGCTGCTGCTTGGGGTTCTTCAGGACTTCGTCGGGCGTGCCCACCTCGTGGAACACGCCATCGGCGAGAAAGATCACCTTGGTCGCAAAATGATAGGCAAAGCCCAGTTCGTGCGTGACCAGCAACATGGTGCGGCCTTCCTCGGCCAGTTGCCCGATAACCCGCAGAACCTCGCCCACGAGCTCCGGATCAAGCGATGAGGTGGGCTCATCGAAGAGCAGGATTTCCGGCTCCATGGCAAGCGAACGCGCGATCGCGACACGCTGTTGCTGTCCACCGGAAAGATGGCCCGGGTAAGCACCGAGCTTGTCCGACAGGCCGACCTTTTCGAGTTCCTTCTGCGCCCTGACCCGGGCAATGTCGCGTTTCATGCCCTTGACGGTGACCAGCCCTTCCATGACATTTTCCAGGACAGTCATGTGCGGAAACAGATTGAACTGCTGGAACACCATGCCGACACGTTCGCGCACGGTGCAGAGCTCGGCCTCGGGATAGCGGCGCTCACCCTCTTTTGCGCGTGGCTTGCCGATTTCCCTGCCGTCGAGTGAAACCGTGCCCGCAGTCGGCATTTCCATGAAATTGATGCAGCGCAGGAATGTGCTCTTTCCCGAGCCACTGCCGCCGATGATGGCGATGCGCTCGCCCGGCTCGACGGCAAAATCGATGCCCTTGAGGACATGGTGATCACCGAACCATTTATGCAGGTTCGAGACGCGAAGGATGGCATCACTCATTGCGGGAGCTCCTTTGTTCGGCTCAAGCTTTCGCCGCAAGGCGCCGTTCCAGGCGCGCGGAAAACCAGGTACCGGGGTAGATGAGAACGAAATAAATGACGGCGACTGTCGTCAGGATTTCGAGCGGGCGATAATAGGTCGAGCTCAGCAGACGTCCCTGATACATGAGTTCATGCACGGACAGGACGGAGGCAAGCGACGACATCTTTGCCACCTCGATGGCGCGATTGGTAAAGGCTGGCAGCATCCGCTTGAACACCTGGGGCAGAATGATGCGACGCAGAATGCGCGAGTGGCGCATGCCCAGAGCACGCGCACCTTCCCATTGACCCGGTGCGATCGACTGAATGCCGCCACGGAAAATTTCCGCCGAATATGCAGAGGTGTTGAGCGTGAGGCCAAGAAGGGCGGCGGCGAAAGGCGACAGTTGCAGGCCGATGATGATCGGGAAGGCATAGAAAAACCAGATCAGCTGGATTAGCACCGGCGTGTCGCGAAAGAGTTCAATGTAGGTGAGGCTTACAATGCGCAGTATTGGGTTCTTCGCCAATCGGGCAAGCGCCAGAAGGAAGCCTGCCGCCAGGCCGATGAGGATGCTCGGGATCCAAAGCTCCACGGTCAGCGATAGGCGGTCAGGCGCGCTTCGGCGATCCGCGCCAGCGTGCTCGCGGTGACAAGCAGGACGACATACATGAGTGCGATTGTCGTATAGACCTCGAGCGGGCGGAATGTCTCGCTGTTGACCAGCATGGCCTGATACAACAGGTCGGCATAGGCGAGTGTCGAGGCGAGCGCCGTTGTCTTCGTCAACTCGAAGGAACGCTCCACGAAAGGTGCAAACATGCGCGTCAGCGCCTGGGGCAGGATGATCCGGCGCATCATTTTGGAGTGCCGCATGCCAAGCGAGCGGGCACCTTCCCACTGTCCCTTCTCGATCGAGACGATGCCGCCGCGAAACACTTCCGCATAGAACGCACCTGATTGGGTGGACAAGGCAAGGACTGCGGCGACGAAAGGATCAAGGCTCACATTCGCCAGTACAGGCAAGGCATAATAGAACCAGAAGAAATGGATGATGGGCGGCGTGTTGCGGTAGAACTCGATGAAGACGGTGGCTGGCACAGACAGAAGGCGTCGCGGCGACAGTTTCAGGAATGCGAGCAGCAAGCCGATCACCACGCCCAGGACAATTGAGATACAGGCGATCTTGATGGTGTTGACGAGGCCGACTGCTAGAATATCCCACCGGGACCAGACGCCGGAAAAATCCCACTGATAATTCATCGTAAAGAAATACCTTCGATCGGTACCGGGTGATCGCAACGCCTTGGCCGATGGCCTTCGACTTCGTCAGCGAAGGGATGCGACCGGAGAAACAGATGAGCCTCCGGCCGCAGGGCAAGACCTACTGCCAGGCTTCCTTGATGAGGCCCGGAATCCCGGTCGGGTCGATGGTCTTCGTCTTCAGATAGGCCTCGAACACCTGGTTGGGAACGCCGTCCTTGTAGAGTGCGGCGAACTGTTCGCTGACAAAGTCCCGGAACGAGGAGTCCGCTTCCTTGCGCATGCCAGCGCTGGTCGGAACGGGATTGACCGGTGTCGGTAGAATGACCTTGCCGAGCTTCAGGCGCGAAAACTGGACCACCAGCGCAGGGTGGAACTGCACGACCGCATCAACGCGCCTTGCCGCAAAGGCAGCGATCGCCTCGTCATTGTTGGAGAAGCGGCTGATTTCGGCATTCTTCGCCATCTCGGTGATGTTCTTGTCCAGCGACGTGCCAAGCGTTACGCCGATGCGGGTCCCGCTCTTGTCGAGATCGTCCCAGGTCTTGACGTCGGAGTCCTCGGAGACGAGTGCGCCCATGGCGTAGTAGAACAAAGGCGCCTCGGGGAAATCGATCGCCTTCCTGCGCTCTTCGGTCGGGTCGAGGACGAACATGAGGTCGATCTGGTTCGCCTGGATCGCAGCCACGGCATTGGCCCAGGTGGTCTCGACGGGCACCAGGGTGACACCAAGCCTTTCTGCAAGCTTCTCGCCCATGGCAACGCCGACACCCGTCCAGACTTCCGTCATCGGGTCCTTGAAGAACCAGGGTTCGGCCGAGGTTACCCCGATACGAAGTTCATTGCTCTGCTTGATGCGCTCGAGCGAGGACGCATCCTGGGCGAAAACCGGCATCGCGCCGGCGCCGAAGGCGAGGCCGGTCAGGGCGAGAAGGGTTCTGCGTGTGATTGTCATGTCTTAATCCTCTGGGTTCTTGGACCGATTGCAAGGCCTGTGCGGCTCTTATTGTTGTTGGAACTTTGCAAGTTGCGCGGCGCGGTTGGCTGCTGCCGCTGTGGTTTGGATCAGGAGATGGGGAAGGGCATCGGGGGCGTCGAGCACGGCAAGTCCGGCAGCCGTCGTGCCTCCGGGGCTGGTGACGGCATTCTTCAGTTCCTCGGCAGAGCGTGGGTCCGTCTCGAGCAGACGGGCGGCGCCGATTATGGTCTGGCGTGCAAATTGCGCTGCGGTATCGCTGGTAAAGCCCATCGCCTCGCCCGCGCGTTGAAGGTGTTGCGCGAAAGCAAAAACATAGCCGGGGCCGCTGCCGGTCACGCCGGTGGCAATGTCGATTTCTGCCTCGTTGGCGAGCCAGCAGAAATGCCCGACGGCGCCGAATATGCGCTGGACTGTCCGCCGGTCCTCGCTCGCAAGCGTTTCAGGCTCGCCATAGCCGACACTCATGGCCGCTGCGGCCAGCGCCGGCAGGTTGGGCATGACGCGTACGAGCCGTGCGGCAGACGTCGCTGCGACGCGCAAGGCGGCGATCGGGATGCCGGCGGCAATCGAGATGATGAGGGCTTCCGCGAGGTGGCGTTCGGCCGAACGAAGTGCGGCAGTGACGTGCTGTGGCTTGACCGCAAGGATGCCGACGTCGAACGACCGCGCTCCCAGCTGCGCAAGATCGGCGACCACGCGCACCCGTGATTGCGGCCCAAGCAGTTCCCGTGCCCGATCGAGGTTCGGATCGACAGCCGTGATGTCGACATCCGGCATCTGTGCGACGGCGCCGGCTGCAATGGCTGCGCCCATGTTGCCGCACCCGATCATCAGAACGGAGAGTTTGCAATTGTCCGCCTGCGTCATTGCGCGGGTGCCTTCTCCGCGGCCATTGGCTGCCGCGACGTCAAAGCCTGGCCAAGCAGAAAATCTTCCGTCTGCTGACCGCCACGTGCCATGTGGTTGCGGATCTCGCTGCGCATTGCCTCGAAGTCAGCGCCGAGGGCATTCTTCACATAGCTGTCGTGCCCCTCTCTGCGGGGGCCGCGAATACCGTGCGCGCGGTGGTGGGCCGCCCAGTAAAGCTGCAGGCGCCCGCGGATGCTTTCCCAGGTCTTCAGGAGGAGTTTGTGACCGGATGCCTCGTAGACGAAGCCATGCAATTGCAGCTCGGCTTCGATGCTGGCGACATCATCCTGATGATCGATGCAGCGGGTCAGTTCGGCATGGCGGACATGAAGACCATCGTGAAAAGCAGCGTCACGCCGGTCCCAGATCAGTTCGAAGGCAAAGATCTCGAGGTTGACGCGCATCGAATAGATTTCGCGAATATCATCTACCGACAGGTCCACCACATGGGTCCCGGTATAGGGCACGGTGACCAGCAATCCTTCATCGATCAGCTGGCGCATAGCCTCCCGCAGCGGCCCTCGGCTGACGCCGAACTGCTCCGCGAGACTCGATTCGGTCACCTGCGCGCCGGGAGCGATATCACCGCTGAGGATGGCGCCGCGTAAGCCGTCGACAATATGTGCCCGAAAGGTCGCTTTCGGCACCCGGAAAACATTTTGCGAAACAGGGGCGGCCACGTCAAACTCTTTGCCGGTGATCGATTGTCGACAATCAACCATGGCTATTTTCCGGAGTCAAGCGTCGCAGATGCGCATGCGGCGCAACAGCCGGCCAGTGCGCCAGATCCGCCGTGAAAAGCCCTGCGGCCACGGCTGAAGGGGCAAGGCCATCGGCCAATCCTGGACGTATTGCGAGACAAGGGGGGGCGTAGCTGCCGCCTTCTCCTGCCGCGATGCCGCAATGCGCGCGTGGTTTTGACCGGACGGCGTGAGGGATCTCTGGTCAAGGCACCGCGGCCAAGCCGCCGCACCTAAGGTGTCCATTCCGGCTCCATCTCGGGAACGCCTTGCTCCTGGAAGGCCTGTGAGAGGCAGATAAACGGGGCTACTTTGGGATGGGGGAGCCTTGGCCGTATGGTGCAGGTTGACCAAAAAATTCCTTGCGGATGGTGATCTCGGTTTCGCTGTCGAGCACGATATGCAGTGTTCGGATCATGTCGGCGGCGTCAAGAAGCGCAGCCTTTGCTCGCAT
The DNA here is from genome assembly GCF_000705355.1 of Pseudorhizobium marinum. Taxonomy (NCBI): domain Bacteria; kingdom Pseudomonadati; phylum Pseudomonadota; class Alphaproteobacteria; order Hyphomicrobiales; family Rhizobiaceae; genus Pseudorhizobium; species Pseudorhizobium marinum. Next base: position 82,916 of record NZ_JMQK01000013.1, on the reverse strand, counting down.
GGCTGTCGCTTCGCCTCGACAAAGGCTTCCCTGCACCGCCTGCAGATCGACCAGGCCGTCGGCCGCCGTCCTGCTGCTGGGGATGCCGACGGCCTCCCGCATGTCCCGGATGGTGACGACTGCGCGTTCCAGCAACCCGCGTTTTTCCCGGTCATGCAGACGATCCACCTCATTTGCCGCGCGGACCAGTTCGGTAATAAAGTCTGTGGTGGTACTCATTCAAAGGCTGCCCATACGTCTGGTTGTATCTCGACTCCATCATCGGCTGTGGCATGATGATTTGGGGAGCGGGGGATGTCAAAGCAGGGTCGACTGGGCTGGATTGTTGCCGGTGTCTTGGCTGTTGCATGGCTCGGCTCGCGAGTGGAACGCGATGTGCCGGAGGTTCAGCCTCCTCCAGCTTCATTGATGAGCCACCCGGCCGAGCCTGTGCCAGGAATTTTCCCACCTGCGCCGCCACCTGCTCGGCTTCCCGCCCACGACCCCACACCGCGGGTTCCCGCTTTCCCGTCGCAGCAGCCAGAACGCCTCTACGCCACCGCCAACGTTCGCCTCAGAGCCGGCCCGTCAACGAGCGCAGCAATCGTCTGGACCGTGCCGAAAGGCGAGGCGGTGCTATCGCGTGGGCGCGATGGAGAATGGCACGAAGTCAGCGCGCTTTCCCACGACGGCTGGATCCGTGGAGATTTCTTGAGCAGGAGCCGACCTGCCATCCAGGAAGAGCCTGCGGTGCGATACGCGCCTGCGGCACCATTCGTGCGGCAGGTCCCGGCGCGACCGTCAGGGTCGCCACTGCGGGATCCCTATATCGGGACCTGCGACTGCCCCTACGATTTGATGCGGAATGGACGCCGCTGCGGCGGTCGCTCCGCCTATGACCGGCCAGGGGGACGCAGCCCGCAGTGCTATTTCTGAGGCAGAAGCCGTCGCACACCTTCATCGAACGTCGTCATTCCTGGCCCCATGGATCTGTGCCATCAGCATGCAGGGCCGCTACGCTGGCCAGTCGTGCAGCCGGTGAGGCGGACGGGCAGTCACAGCGACGGTCGGTCCCGGTTGCGACCGATGGCCGCCGCGATGCCACTGTCCTCTTTTCTGTGATGGCCCGTGTCGACAATTCCCGTTCCCGACCTGCGGTCGGCGCTTCCCAGCTTCCGCCTTCTGATCTCCCGGCTATCTTGTCGTTGGCGGCACAGGCTCCTTGGGCCACGGCTGCGCTTTGGAAAAGGCCGAGGTGGCTGTTCAGGTGCCTGTGAGATCAGGTCGATGTGGCTGAGGGCTGGTCGAACTCCCTGGCCAGTTTCTCGCTGTCTTCGACGGATGAAGTAAAACGCGCGATCGAGAAAGGCGCCATATCGACGGGCACCTCCTGGCCGTGGATCTGCAGCGCCAGGCATTCTCCGACCGCCGGCGCAATCTGGAAGCCACCGCCGCTGCCGCCGAAGGCATGAAACAATCCGGTTGTCGTCTGGCTTGCGCCAACGGCCGGCAGCATGTCGGGCAGATAGCCCTCAACGCCGGACCAGACCCTGATGATCTCGGCGTTGCGCAAGGCTGGAACGTGCTTTGCCACGGCCCGCATGCCGTTGAGGATCTTGTGGGGCGGGACGAAGGTATGCCGCCCATCCTGGTTTGCGTGCGTGCGTGGGTATCCTGCGAAGATGAAATTTCCCCGCGGGACCTGGCGCAGGATCATGTCACCCTCGATCGCATAGACCGAGGGACGCAAAACATAGGGTAGGGGTTCTGTGACAAACTGCGGGGGCCCGGCGGACATCAAGGGAACCGGTTCACCGAACTGGGCGCTGATGGCGCCTGCCCAGCCACCTGCCGCGTTGACGAGAACCGGGGCCGAGATGGGGGGCAGGGAGGGACCGCTGACGGTGAAGTGCGTCTGGCTCCGGTTGATGTCCGTGATTTCGCTGCGCTCAAACAGCACCCCGCCGCTTCGGATCATGGCGCGCACCACGGCTGGGGTCGCAATCCTCGGATTGGCCACGGCGCATCGCGGCGAATAAGAGGCGATCAAACTCCCGCCCGAGAGCCAAGGCAGATGGAGGCCGATCTCCTCACCCTGCCAGACCTCGATCTCAAGGCCGCCGGCGCGCGAACTGGCCGCATATTTCAGGAGCCGCTCGCGACCGCCTTCGCTATGGGCGAAATAGACCATGCCGTTGCGATCATATTCGCATGTTTCTCCGATCAGCGTATCGAAGGTCTCCCAATGATGCTGCGCCATCAGCGAAAGCGGATACTGCTCGCGCGAGCGGCCCTGGAGGCGCAGGCCCCCGAAATTGGCGCCGCTCGACTGCGCTCCGACCAGCCCCCGTTCCACCAGGGCGACACGCTTGCCCAGGCGGGACAGAAAGAGTGCGGTGAAGCTGCCGAATAAGCCGGCGCCGATGATGATCGCGTCAAAACCTCTGCTCATCCTTCGGTCCCGTCGACAACGGCGCTCGCAACCGGAATGGGACGCACGGGCGCCTGGGCGCGCAGCCTGCCGACATCGGCAAGCGACGCGCCGCAGGTTGCGGCCGTCAACTCCTGCAGCGTTGGCCCGCAAAAACGTCCCTGGCAGCGGCCCATGCCGCAGCGCGTGACGGCCTTGACCCGGTTGATCTCGACCGGACCGGCAACAGCTGCAACGGCGGCGCGAACCTCTCCTGCAGTGATCCGCTCGCAGCGGCACACGATCGCATCGTCGGGAAGGGTCGAGGCGGCATCTTCCGGCATGGGAAAGGCAATCGCCAGGTGCGCCTGAAACTGGCGCAGGCGTCCGACCTTGCGGCGCAGCCTTGCGGCCTCGCGGCCTGAAGACGGTTGCCTGGCGACGTGGTTCTGGCGCTTTTCGATCATCGAGAGCGCTGCCAGTCGCCCGCTGAGGGCGGCGGCCAGCCGTCCGCCCGTGAGCGCACCGTCGCCTGCAAGCCACAGACCGTCACCGGCGCATCCATCCCTGTCGATGACCGGAAACCAATTGCGCAAAGCGGCATCGAACCGGAAGCGGGCGCCGGCCAGTTCCGCAAGCTGAGTTTCGGGCCGAAGGCCGTAGCCGAAGGCCAGCGCGTCGCAGTCGATCGTTTCCAGGTTTCCGCCTCGGTGACGGATCTCGATCGCTTCCAGCCGGTTGAGGCCGACGGCGCGAACGAGCCTTGCCCCCTTGATGCGGCGGACCTTGTGGCGTGCAAGCTCCAGCAGGAGCCCCAACCCCTCGAGCGAGGTCGCAGGTGACGAGAGAGCCATTCCGATTGCGGCGCGCCATTTGGCTGCGGGGGGTGCCGTATCGACGATCGTCACGTCGCGGGCACCCATGCGCAGATATTGCGCGGCCGCCAGATAAAGAAGCGGCGACGCGCCTGCCAGGACAACACGTCTGCCGATGAAGGACGAGTGCTGCTTGAGCGCCACCTGTGCTCCACCCAGGGAGAAGACGCCGGGCAGCTCCCAGCCTGGGATCGCCAGGATGCTGTCGGTTGCGCCGGTCGCGATCATCAACTGGTCATAGCGGAGGCTCTCGTGAGCCCCCTCACGCAGGATCTCCAGCTGGTTTGCGAAGACGCCCCAGACGAGACTGCCGGGTCGCCAGTCGCAGGCGGCAAGGACGCCGTCTTCAACCGCTTCACGGGCGACGGTGTGACGGGCTGCGCGCCTGCCCATGAACGTTCGGACATGCGGCGCCATTGCCGCCGACAGACGGCGCGTGCCCTGACCGCCGGGCCGCAAGCTCTCGTCGAGAACGATCGGGCGGAGCCCGGCCTCCAGGAGCGCTGCCGCGCAAGCCAGGCCTGCAGGTCCGGTGCCGATGATCACGGGGGGCAGGATGCAGGTCACGTGCTTTCGTCCTCGATCGGGGCGCGGCGACAAAGGGTGAGGCCCGGGCGAACCTGCGCCATGCAGGCGCGCAGTCTCTGTCCCGAGGTGGTCCAGAGGGTGCAGTCCTGGCAGGCGCCCATGAGGCAAAAGCCCGAGCGGTCGGATCCGTCGAACTCTGAGCGTCCGGTCATGTGCCCCGCCAAAAGCAGTGCTGCAATCACTGTCTCGCCAGTGCAGGCGGGAACGGCGATCCCGTCGAGGTGAATCGTCGTGTCGGGCCTTCGGGCAGCGGCGGGATAAAACAGCGGAGCATCAGATCGCATCAATGGGTTACCGTTATGCAATAATCACTATTGCATATTAGGAGGGCAATCCGGAGGATTGTCAATCTTGGCGCTCCCAGCGCGCCTTGGCGCTAGCTGAACGAAATTCCCCGCGCAGCGGCGATAATCAGCTTGGGGAAGGTTTCCAGCACCTCATCGCGTGTCTGCCGGGCCAGCGGCACGGCAATGCTGACAGCCGCTGCGACTTTGCCGTCAGGGCCCAGGATCGGGGCCGCCACAGACGCATCGCCATGGTAGATTTCCTCGAACGCAGCCGCATAGCCTGAGGCGCGCGCCTGGCTCAGCCGGTTGAGGATATCGTCGATATCGGTGGGCGTTGCGGGTGTGTGACTGCGCAGGTCAGAGCGCGCGAGGATTTCGCGCGCGTCCCCCTCGGGAAGCCGCGACAGAATCGCTCGGCCTGGCGACGTGCAGTAGGCGGGCAGCCGCGAGCCGGTGATCACGTCGGTGTTGAGGGACTGCCGGCTGAGAAAGCGGCACACGAAGACGATTTCGGTCCCGTCGAGTACGGTGAGGCTGACCGCTTCTTCGGTTTCCTTGCTCAGATGCTGCAGCACCGGCATGGCACGATCGACCAGTCGCGAGCCGCGGGTATAGTGATAGGCCAGATCCAGTGTCTTGATCGCAAGCTCGAACTGGCGCGTCACCGGGTCCTTGTTCAGGTACCCCAACTGCGTCAGGGTATGGGTGAAGCGCTGCGCCGTACTCACGTCCATACCGGTCAATTGCGCGATCTGTGACAGCGTCAGCGCGCCGCGACCCTTGTCGAAGACATTCAAGACCTTGAAGGCCTTCGCGACAGAATTGACCATCAAAGGCTCCGCACGCTTGGCGGGGGGCTTTTCGTTTTCCATCTTCTCAACCACTAACGTTCCTGTCTGCGCTTCGTCGCCTTCAGGCCGAGGCTCTTTGGCCACCTGTAACCAGTTCCGCCGCCTCTGCAAGATTGCACAGGGGGTGTCAGGTTTGCGCTGCGATTGGCGCAAATCATCGCCAACACAAATTTCAGCTTGACCTGAAGCACAATCGGGCACCATCATTCAATAATAGTTATCGCAATGCAATAGTGTGAGGGTGGATATGTCTGAGTTTGTGCTTGTGGAGACGATTGGCTCGGTTCGGAAGTTGACCTTGAACCGACCGGAGAAGCTGAACGCATGGAACACGCCCATGCGCGATCAGCTGATCACTGCGCTGGAAGCTGCAGAAGCCGATGCCTCCGTACGGGCGATCCTGCTGACGGGCGCCGGCGACCGTGCATTCGGAGCCGGGCAGGATTTGTCGGAAAGCAAGGGCTTTGACGCCGATCGGGCGGAAAGCTGGATGGCGGAGTGGAAGCGCCTCTACAACCTCTTCCGATTGGGATCCAAGCCGATTGTTGCGGCATTGAACGGCCTGGCGGCGGGCTCTGCCTTCCAGGTGTCGCTGCTTTGCGACCTTCGGGTTGCCCATGCGGGCGTCAAGATGGGGCAGCCGGAGATCAACTCGGGCATTGCGACGGTGACCGGCAGCTGGATCATGCGCGAGTTTCTCGGCCTGGCCCGGACCATTGATCTCACCTTGACCGGACGGATGCTGGATGCGCAAGAAGCCTTCTCCTTTGGCCTGATTTCACGCCTCGTCGATCAGGATCAGGTTCAGTCGGAAGCTTTGAAGCTTGCCGAGTTTCTGGCGGAAAAGCCTCCCGTTGCCATGCGGCTCAACCGCCAACGCTTCGCCGAACTGACGCAGGCAGGCTTTGAGGACGCCATGACCGCAGGCGTCAGGATCCAGCGCGAGGCCTACGCTTCCGGTGAGCCGCAAGCAATGATGGAGAAATTTCTGGCGGTGCGCGCGGCACGCAAAGGCTGAGAACTTGCGCTTTGGCGGCTTCGCCACAGCGCCAATTATCGAGCGCCGATCAACGGCGCCGGATGAAAAAATCAACAGAGGAGAATGAATATGAGCAAGTCCAAATTCATGACCATGTCGCGCCGCAGCCTGCTGGCTGCCGGGGCCGTCACTTTGGCCATGCCGATGGTCTCTCGGCGCGCATGGGCCAATGATTCGCTCGTGGTTGCCGATCCCGGTGGTCCTTTCACCGAAGGGTATCGTAAAGCCTTCTACGAGCCGTTCGAGGCGGCGACCGGCATCCGCATCAATGGCGTCGCCCGCGACGCCGAACCCACCGCTCAGTTCAAGTCTATCGTCGAGACGGGCTCATATATCTGGGACGTTTGCACGCTGACGCTCTCGGCGCGCTTGATCCTGGAGGAAGAGGATCTGCTGGAGCCCCTGAACCTGGATCCGGCAAAGGTCGCCAATGTCATGCCGGAAGCCGTGCATCCCAACATGCTGGGCACGGATGTCTATTCGACCGTCCTTGCCTATAACACCGACACGATCGCGCAAGCTCCCACCGGCTGGGACGCCTTCTGGGACTCCGATCGCTTCCCGGGCCGCCGGTCGCTTCGCAAGAACCCGATCGACACCCTGGAGATTGCCCTGATGGCAGATGGTGTCGCGCCAGCCGATCTGTATCCGCTCGACGTCGACCGGGCGTTTCGCAAACTGGATGAAATCAAGAACCGCATCGACGTATGGTGGACCGGCGGCGCGCAGTCGACGCAGCTTCTCGAAAGCGGTGAAGTTGACCTGATCGCCGGCTGGAACGCGCGTTTTCAGGCGGCAATCGACAATGGCGCCCCGGCAAGCATTGTCTGGTCGGGTGGTCTCTACTCGATCGAAGGCTGGGGTATTCCAAAGGGCAATCCCAAAGCCGACCTGGCGCGCGAGTTTGTCGCCTTCTGCGCCCAGCCCGAAATGCAGGCAAAGTTCACCGACGATCTGGCCTATGGTCCCACCAATCTCAAGGCCTATGACCATATCTCGCCCGAGCGTGCAGCGATCCTGCCGACCGCGCCCCAGAACCTGAGCATGATGTCGCTGGCGTCCGAGCCATTCTGGAAAGCCAACCGTTCGCAGTTGACGGAACGCTTCAACGGTTGGCTGCTGAGCTGAGCCATTGCGCTCGCCGGGGGCCTCGTGCCTCCGGCGGCGTGCAAGATCATAGGGATGGCATGCCGAAGCAGCCGATGGGCCGGCGCACTGCAATTTGGTTTTTCAGGAGTGACGATGAAAGCGGGAACCGGTGAGAGCAAGATCGTGCTCGAAGGGCTGTCCAAACGTTACGGCACCTTCACGGCTCTGGAGCCCATCAGTCTCACAGTAGAGGAGGGCGAATTCCTCACGCTGCTGGGACCGTCGGGATCGGGCAAGACAACCTTGCTGCAGATGATCTCCGGGCTCGTCGATCCAACCGCGGGCCGCCTGCTGGTCAATGGCGAGGACTGGACGCACCGCCCCGTCAATCAGCGCGGCATGGGAATGGTGTTCCAGCACTATGCGCTGTTTCCGCATATGACGGTCGCAGAAAACGTGTCCTTCCCGCTCGAAATGCGCAAGCTGCCCGCCAGGGACGTGTCTGCGCAGGTCGAAGAGACGCTGCGAAAGGTCCAGCTCGACAGCTTCGCCCACCGCTTTCCCAGGGAGCTATCGGGTGGTCAGCAGCAGCGCGTCGCCCTCGCGCGCTGCTTCGTGTTCCGCCCCAAGGTGATCTTGATGGACGAGCCGCTTGGCGCGCTCGACAAGGCGCTTCGCGAGCACATGCAGCTCGAGATCCGGCGCTTGCACAAGGAATATGGAACCACCGTCATCTATGTGACCCACGACCAGGAGGAAGCGCTGGTGATGTCCGACCGGATCTGCGTGATGAATCACGCCCGCATCGAACAGCTCGGCGCCCCCCACCAGATCTATTCCGATCCCGAGACCGTTTTCGCTGCCGGCTTCATCGGCCATTCCAACGTCTTGAAAGGCACGCGACAGGCCGTCGAGGGGGCAAGTGCCGTGATCACCACGGCCAACGGCACCTTCACCGGCCGTTATACCGCACGCGATCAGGCGACCACAGAGGTGGCTCTGGTGATCCGGCCGGAACAGATGCGCCTGGGACAGGCACCCTCCAGCGAGTTCGAGGGGGTTCGCGGCCGGTTGACCGACCTCGTCTATCTCGGATCGGAAAGGCGCCTTCTGATCACGCTTGGCGATGGCGAGACGATCATGCTGCGCCACGATCCGTCGGCCGGCAGCTTGCCGTCGATTGGCGACGAGGTCGCAACCCATTGGCCAAAAGCGCTGGCGAGGGTGGTGGCATGAGCGTGGGCGAGGCTGTTTCCGCGCGGCGCGGGTTCCAGTTTGGGCCGCTGTGGCTGGTCTTGCCGGCTGTTGCTCTGCTGGCTGTCTTCTTCGTGTTTCCCATGGGGCGCCTGTTCCTCTTGGGAATTCAGGACCCGGCCACGGGCTCGTTGACGGGAGAGCATTATTCTCGCGTCATCGACACCCCGGTTTACTGGCAGATCCTGGCCATCACCTTCCGGATCGCGATCGTCACGGCGCTGTTCTCGGTGCTGCTTGGCTATCCGCTGGCTCTATGGCTGTCGCGGATGCAGAACCGGCGGCAGGCGATGCTGGTGCTTCTGGTGCTCTTGCCGTTCTGGACCTCATACCTTGTCAAGACCTTCGCGTGGATGATCCTGCTGGGCCACCGGGGCGTCATCAACAGCGTGCTCATGAACACTGGGGTGATCGATCAGCCGTTCCGGCTGATGTACAACGAGCTTGGGGTCATCATCGGCATGGTGCATGCGATGATGCCGCTGGCGGTCTTGACCATGCTCCCGGTCATGAACGGGATCGACCAGCGCCTGACGCTGGCGGCCAGCACGATGGGCGCCAGCCGGTCGCAGAACTTCTGGCTGATCTACTTTCCCCTGTCGGTTCCCGGAGCTGCAGCGGCAGGGCTTTTGACCTTCATCACCTCGCTTGGCTTTTTCATCGTGCCCGCCTTTCTGGGCGGACGTGGGCAGACGATGCTGGCGCAGGCCATCATCACCCAGGTCCAGGAACTGGTGAACTGGTCGTTTGCGGCGGTGCTGGCAAGCCTCCTGGTGGTGACGGCGCTCATCTCGATCTGGATCTACAACAGGCTGTTCGGCCTCTCGGTGATCTCCGGCGGCGATGTCAGTGATGACCGACCAGGGCGCAGTGGGTGGTTGCGCGCCACCGGTCAACGGCTGCTGCGTGCCATGGTCTGGATATCGCGCCCCTTCGATCGGCTGCGCGCACCTGGCGGAACCGGCAACAGGACATTCAGCCTCTACCCGATCTTGGCCCTGGCCTTCCTCGTCGCGCCGATATTTGTCGTCTTCCCGATTGCCTTCACGTCTGCAAGTTCCCTGCAATTCCCGCCGCCGGGCTACTCGCTGCGTTGGTTCGAGCAGTATCTGAGCTCGCCGGTCTGGATCTCGGCGACGATCCGGTCCTTCGGCGTGGGTTTTGCAACGGCGTTTTTCGCCACCGTGATCGGCGGTCTGGCGGCCTTGGCTCTGGCGCGCTCGCGCTCGGCGTGGAACGGCCCGATCTTTGCGCTGATGCTGGCACCGATGATCGTACCTCGGATCGTGATTGCCGTCGGGCTCTTCTACCTGATGGCCGAAATCGGCCTGGTGGCGACGGATGCGGGACTGGTCATCGGTCACACACTGCTTGCGATCCCGTACTGCTTCATCACCATCGGCGCCGTGTTGAAGAGCTACGACTGGAGGCTCAATGAGGCTGCCGAGACATTGGGGGCGGGACGTCTGACGGTCATGCGACGCATCACCTTGCCCCTCCTGCGCGGCGGCGTGATTTCGGCGGCTCTGTTTGCCTTCGTCACATCCTTCGACGAACTGACCTTGGCCATCTTCATCTCCGGCGGGCTCAAGACAACGTTGCCCAAGCAGATGTGGGACGACATGTTCCTGCAACTCAACCCGACCCTGGCGGCGGTATCGGTCGTCGTTCTCCTGGTCGTGACGTTGATCCTGCTTGTCGCCCAAAAATTTCAAAAGTAACCGCGAAAGACCCCCTGCTGGGTCGTCTGCGAAAATCAAGGTTCTTCTACCCATGCAAATCCAAGGATTGGCAAATCGCCTGCAAGACCTCGGCAGCGAGAATCCGGAGCGTCTCTTCGCCACGATCGACGGACAGCCCCTGACATTCCGTGCACTTGCCAACGCCGCATCCGCAGTCGCCGATCGCCTACACCGCCGGGGACTTCGTCGCGGCGATCGAGTCGTGGTGATGATGGCCAACAGCCCGGCCTCGCTCGCACTCATTCACGGGCTGTTGTGTGCCGGCATCGTATGGGTGCCTGTCAACCCGGCTCTGGTCGGTGAGGCGCTTTCGCATGTGATCCGCACGACCGAGCCGGGCCTGCTGATCTGCGATGCCGGGTTGGAGGCCTCTCTGGCCGCCTGCCAGGAGGCAAAGAACATCCCCGTCGAGGTTATCTCTGATCGGGGACTGCCACCCTCCAGCGGCCCCTTTGACGGCGCGTTTCCCAAGCCCCGTGATCTCGCCGCGATCATGTTTACCTCCGGCACGACGGGGCCTGCCAAGGGCGTCATGGTCAGCCATATGATGCTGGAGCTGGCCGCCGAAGCGGTGTCGCTGTGCGCCGCCCTGGTGCCTGGCGACAACCTGTTCATGTGGGAACCCTTCTACCACATTGGCGGCGCGCAGGTGCTGCTCCTGCCGTTGGTGCGCGACGTGCGGCTGACGATCTCCGATCGCTTCAGCGCCTCTCGCTTCTGGCAGCAGCTGACCGAAAGCGGCTGCACCCACATCCATCACCTGGGCGGCATCATCCAGATCCTTCTCAAGCAACCCGAGAGCGAGTGGGAGCGACGCCATGGCGTCCGGATCGCCTGGGGCGGCGGCTGTGCCCCGGAAGCCTGGGCGCCTTTCGAGGAGCGGTTCGGGGTACAAATCCGCGAGTGCTACGGCATGACGGAATGCTCCAGCATCACCAGCTTGAACGACGAGGGCGTCCTCGGTTCGGTTGGGCGGCCGATGCCCTGGTTCGAGATCGACCTCATCGACGAGGACGGTCGGGTTCTGGGACCAGGCGAGGGGCGTGGCGAGATCGTCGTGCGGACCTCTCTGCCGGGAGCCATCACCGAGGGCTACTACCGCAATCAGGAGGCGACCGCGAAAGCCGTGCGCAGCGACGGTTTCCACACCGGCGACCTTGGCTCCTGGAACGACGATGGCATGCTGTTTTTCCACGGCCGCATGACCGATTCGGTGCGCTGCAAGGGCGAGAATGTCTCGGCCTATGAGGTCGAGAGTGTCGCGAGCCGACATCCCGACGTCTTCGATGTGGCCATGATCGGCGTCCCGGCGGAGATCGGTGAGCAGGACATCCAGCTTTTTATTCAGCCGCGGCCGGGTTCTGATCCGGATCCCGCCGAGATCTGGCGCTGGATGGTGGACCATCTGGCTCCCCATCAACGCCCGCGCTATATCGTCCTGTTAGCCGATTTTCCGCGCACGCCCAGCCAGAGGATCCAAAAACATCTGCTGCCGCGGGACGCCAATGGCCGGTGGGAAGCGCCGTCGAGCCGCACGCATGCAGCAAGGGGAGTGGCCGCACAATGACCTGCGATATCCTGATCACCGGAACGGGCATGTTTGCCGGCCGGATCGCGCTCGACATTGCCGCCACCGCCAAGGATCCGGTGAGGGTCCTGATTGCAGGACGAAACCGAATGCGGCTGGACTGGCTGCGAACGGCGGGCAATGCGCGCGCCGCGATGTTCGGCACGCCTGCGCATTTTGCCACTCATCCAATCGACCTGCTCGAGGCGGGAGCCAGTGAGGCGCTCATCGGCGAGCATCGTCCGCGGCTGGTGGTCCAGGCAGCCTCGATCCAGACCTCGGCGGTGATCTCCGACAGTGGCTCTCGCTGGACCGACCTGGTCGCGCAGGGGGGGCTGAGTGCCACCGCCGTCTTCCAGGCGCTGATCTCGGCCCGCATGGCTGCGGCGATCAGTGCGCTCCAGCCCGACATCCAACTGATCAACTGCTCGTTCCCCGACGTCGTCAATGGGATGTTGGTGGCGATGGGGCACAATGTGCTGTGCGGCACCGGCAACGTGGCCATCCTGTCGAATATCTTTGCCGGGGAGCGGCCGGCTGCTGGCGACGGCAAGCTTCGGGTTCTCGCGCACTATCAGTGCCTTGCTCCCTGGCGGTTGCCCCCGCAACAGCGGGTCGGCACGCTGGCGCCGCGGGTGTTCATCGGCGACGAAGAGATCGCCGATCCGTTCCAGGTTTTTGAGGGCTGCCAGCTGACGCCGGAACCTGCCATCGAAATTTCCGGCGCATCGGGTGTGACGCTGATACTGGCTCTGGCCTCGGGGCGGGCTTGGGAGGGCCATGCGCCTGGCCCGAACGGGCTGCCCGGCGGCTACCCCGTGAAACTGGTCGATGGCCAATTGCAGGTCGATCTGCCAAAAGGGCGCAGCCTGACGGATGCGATCGCCTGGAATGCGGCGTTCGAGGCGCGCAACGGACTGACAGTCGACGGCACTGCCGCGCGTTACCACGGCCGCTTGCGAGAGCTCCTGGAGGAAGAGGGGTCTGTTCACGCTGCAGGCTTCGAGGTGGGCGATCTGGAGACTGTATGCAGCGATCTCCTCCGTCTGCGGGAGGATCTGTCGCAGAAGCCGAATGTCCGTCATTCAGCTTGATAAACGCACAGCACCTGGAACCAAGGGTATCGGCAGAGCCGACCGTCGCACGGAGGTCTGTCGGATAGCGTTCAGGAACGTCTCCCCTCCATAGGCCAGATCCGGGTATTTGGTCTCGCCACCCTCAGGGACCAGTGTCGCACGAAAAGAGCGGCCCGCAGGCCCGCGCATTGGATAGCGAAGGGGAAAGGTGAGGGCGCCGGCCCGGCAGACGATCATGGTTGGCAGCTATGCACCTGGCCCTTGCCCGTTCTGTCAGTTGATCCTCCTGCCGGAAGTCGTGTCAAAGAGGTGGATTGCGTCCATGTTCGGGCGGACATGGATCGGGTCAGCGACCTGGATAGCCATCGATCGCGCAAACTCTACACTCAGCATACGCGGCTCGCCGATCTCGACATAGCCATAGGTCTGCCCTCCGAGGCGCTCGGCGACGGCAAGTTCGCCGCTGAACCAGGCCTCTTCCTTCGAGCAGGTGATGAGATCCTCCGGGCGGATGCCGAAGGTGGCAGCCCCTTGGGTTACCGCGCCGCCGGACAATCCGGTCAGTGGCAGGAGTTTCTCGCCTAGGCGTATCGCCGCGCCGCCCGGACCGGAAACCACCTCTGCCGGCATGGTGTTCATCGTTGGACTGCCGATGAAGCGCGCCACGAAAAGGCTTGCAGGACGATGGTAGAGGTCGAGCGGGGCGCCGATCTGCTCGATCCGCCCGGCGTTGAGCACCACGATCCGATCGGCCAGCGTCATCGCCTCGACCTGATCATGTGTGACGTAGACCGTCGTCGCCTTCATACGTCCGTGCAGCTTGGCGATTTCGAGACGCATTTCAACGCGCAGCGCCGCATCCAGATTGGAGAGCGGTTCGTCGAAGAGGAATGCAGACGGCTCGCGTACGATCGCACGGCCCATGGCGACGCGCTGACGCTGGCCCCCGGAGAGATGAGCGGGGCGGCGGTCAAGGAACGGCTGGATCTGGAGGGTGCCGGCAACCCGGTCGACGCGGCTGTCGATCGTAGCCTCGTCAGTGCCGCGCATCTTGAGGCCGAAGGCCATGTTCTCGCGCACACTCATATGCGGATACAGCGCGTAGTCCTGAAAAACCATGGCGATATCGCGCTGTGATGGAGGAAGGGCATTCACCACTGTTCCACCGATCTCCAGGATGCCGCCGGAGATGTCTTCAAGCCCGGCGATCATGCGTAGAAGGGTGGACTTGCCGCAGCCGGATGGCCCGACAAGCACCAGGAACTCTCCACTTTCGATGTCGATGTCGAGATCATGAATGACCTGAAGTGCGCCATAGGTCTTGCGGATCTGCTTTAAGGCGATTGCCGTCACGAACGTTTCCTCCTCAAGGCGATGAGGCCTTGACCTCCATTATCGATATCAATATTGATAATCGCAGAGATGATGATTGGCAACTCCAAGAGTGCGTGATGACGGAATCACTTACCCCACCCAGCGCCCGTATCGTCGGCAGGCCCGCTCGGTCCGCGGCCACATTCGATGCTCTCAAGCGCGACATCATGCTGGGCGTTCTGCCGGCTGGCGCCGCTCTGACGGAACTGGATCTGGCGGCGCAATTCTCCTGCAGCCAAGGCACGGTACGCGAGGCGCTGCTGCAGCTGCAGGAAGAGGGATTGGTGCGCCGGCAAGGGCATCGTGGGACGCAGGTTTCGGTCTGCACGGAAGCCGAAGCGGTCGAGATGTTTCGGGTGCGCCAGCAAATTGAATGCAACGGCATCATCCGGGCCCTTCAGACCCCCAGCCGAATGCTTGTCGGCGACCTGAAGGTCCTGTTTGCCAAAATGCTTGAAGCAGCAAGCGCCGGAGATGAGCTGGAGCTGGCCTCTTTCGATCGTGATTTTCATCGTCGCATCTTCCTGGACGCACAGCTTCCTGCACTGGATCCAATCCTGCATCGCTGTCTGGTTCACAACCATCGGTTCAAGATTTCGCGAAGCACGACGCCGCGCGACCTCACCGCCACGGCACAGCGTCACAGCGTCATCATCGAGGCGATCGAAGGCGGCGATGTGGGGCGAGCAAGCGAAGCGCTCCGCCACCATATCGCGACGATCGTCGATCTCGGCCCCGATGTCTTTCCGGAAGCCAGCCAATGAGCGCGCGGCCCGGCATGGGGCGGCTGACGCCGGAAATGGCGGCGCTGATGGCGCGGATGGCAGCCGAAACGGGGTCGCAACCGGACCCGACGACCATGCCTGCGGCCGAGGGGCGGGCCCAGACAGAGGAGGGCAACCGACGCTGGAACGCTGACCTGCCACCGATGGCGGCCGTCGCCGAAGCCTTCGTCGAAGCGGATGTCAGGCTCGGTTCTGAGCGTGTGCGCCTCAAGATTCTTGTGCCGCCTGACCCTGGCAAGGGCGCAATCCTGTTCGTGCACGGCGGCGGCTTTGCGTTTTGCAGCCCCGAAAGTCATGAACGCTGCGCCCGCGTACTGGCGCTGGAATCCGGTCTGCCTGTAATCTTGCCGGACTATCGTCTTGCCCCTGAACATCCGTATCCGGCTGGCCTTCGGGATGTCATGGCATCCATCAAGCAGGCGCTTGCGGTATCACAGCCTCATGGGGTTAGACCCGGACCTGTTGTTCTCTCGGGGGACTCGGCGGGCGCAAACCTCGCACTTGCCGCCTTGCTGCACGGGGAGGCAAGTGAGTATCCAGCCATCGCCGGTGCTCTTCTCTTCTACGGTACCTATGCCGTCGATTTTGCGACCGTGTCCTACCGCATCTTTAGAGACGGCCCTGGCCTGACGACATCGAAGATGCAGCGCTACTGGCACTGGTATGCCGGCGACCATGCTGTGTCGGGCGATCTGCTCGCTTGTCCGCTTCTGGCATCGGATGAAGCCCTCAAGGCTCTTCCGCCGCTTTACCTGATGGCAGCGGGCGTTGATCCGCTGCTGTCCGACAGCATCACGCTGCACGAGCGCCTGCAGCGTTTGGGGCGCAGGGAGACGCTGACGGTCGTGCCGGGTGTCATCCATGGTTTTCTGCAGCACACGCTTGATCTGGCCGCCGCGCGGGAGGCGCTGGCGCAAGCAGGGGCCGAGGCCAGAAGGATGGCCAGCCCGGACTGAATTCGATTCTTTAAGGAGGAGGAGAAGACAATGAAAATCTGGAAAACAATGGCATTGGGTGCCGCACTGGCGACATCGCTTCTGGCAAGTACCGCTTCGGCGGAGACGGTGCGCTTCTGGTATCACTTCGACAATCCGGAAAACCCGATGGACGATCTGGTGGCCAAGTTCGAGGCGGCCAATCCCGGGATCGAGGTCGAAGCCGAGAATGTCCCCTGGAACAGCTACTACGACAATCTCTACACCGCCCTCGTCGGCGGCAATGCGCCGGATGCCGCCATGGTCAAGCTGTTTGCGCAGCCACGGTTGGTGGAAATGGGTGTCCTGGAGCCCCTGGGAGCGCGTCTCGATGCCTGGGCCGGCAAAGCCGACCTGCTGGACAATCTGCTGGAGATCAACAAGGGGCCGGACGGGCAGCAGTACTATCTGCCGATCCAGTATGTGGTTCTCTATCTCTATTATCGCGCCGATCTCTTCCAACAGGCAGGCCTGGAGCCGCCAACGACCTGCGAAGACTTCAGGGACGCAGCCATCAAGCTCACGAAGGCGCCGGAGACCTATGGCTTTGGCCTGCGCGGCGGTAAGGGCGGCTGGGACCAGTGGGGTGCGTTCGTGCTGTCGCAGGGTGCGAAGCTGGAGGCGGGTGGCCTGACGACGCCGGAAGCGATTGCCGCCAACCAGTGGCTGGTCGACCTCTTCCAGAAGGACAAGGTGATACCGCCGTCGGCGCCGAACGACGGCTTTCAGGAGATCATCGGTGCCTTCAAGAATGGTACGACGGCAATGACAATCCATCATATCGGTTCGTCCAATGACATGGTGGAGGCGCTGGGGGACAAGGTGTCGGCGGTGCCGGTGCCCGAATGCGGCGGAGGTCGCTGGACCTCCTACGGCGACGAGTCGCTTGCGATCTTCTCCTCATCGGATGTCAAGGACGCGGCCTGGAAATGGATTTCTTTCCTGGCAGAGGGGCAAAACAACGTCGAGTTCAACAAGGCCACGGGTCAGATGACGGTGACCAAGAGCGGCTCGCAAGACTGGACACTGCACGAGCGCCGCTTCGTGGACGCCACGGTTCAGTCGCTGCCGTTTGCTGAGGTCCTGCCGCAGAGCACGGCCACCTCGGAGTTCGTCAACACGGCCTGGCAGACGGCGATGCAGCGGGCCTTGACCGGCCAGATCAGCTCGAAAGAGATGATGCAGGAGCTCGAAGCGCTCTTTGCGCAGCAGTGATCCTTGCTGGAGCGGGCCATCTTGCGGTCCGCTCCAGCCTTCCATCGCCAAATTAGGCACCAGGCGAACATGACCCTTCTTGCCAACGTCGGGGAGCGACGGAATGACCCCAACCAATGTCCCAGACCCGACCGCTGTCACCGTGCCGACGCCCTTGAGCGTGCGGTTCATGCCCTACATGCTGCTGGCGCCGGCGGTGCTGGTCACACTGTTCATCGTGTTTGTGCCGATGGTGCAGGCGCTCATCACCAGCCTCTACGACCTTGTTCTGTGGAAGCCGAACGCCAGCCGATTTGTCGGCTTCGGCAACTATGCAAAGCTGTTCGCAGACCCGCTGTTTTGGACCGCACTCGGCAATACGGCCATCTGGATCGGCCTGACGGTGCCGCTGCAGATGGGGCTCGGTCTCGTCACGGCGCTGCTGCTCAATCGGGAATTTCCATGGCGTGGTCTGGCGCGGGCGCTCATCATCATCCCCTGGGCCCTTCCCAGCGTGGTGATCGCATTGATGTGGCGCTGGATCTATGATCCCAATACCGGCGTGCTCAACGATCTCCTGCTCTACCTCTCCGTCGTGCGGTCAGCTGTGCCGTGGCTCGCCGACCCGGACCTTGCGCTTTATGCCATCATCGCGACGCTCACCTGGCAGGGTTTTCCCTTCTTCGCCGTGATGATCCTCGCCGGTCTCCAGGGGATCCCGCGCAGCCACTACGAGGCCGCGTCCATTGACGGCGCATCGTCCTGGCGGCAGTTCGTCCACATTACTCTGCCAGGTATCGCGCCGGTCCTGGCAACAGCGGGGCTTCTTCGGGTGATCTGGGTTGCCAACTCGATGGACGTGATCTTCATCATGACCGGCGGCGGACCGGGCTACTCGACCTATACGCTGCCACTCTACGCCTTCGTTCGCGCACGCCAGAACCTCGATTTTGGCTATGGCACGACGATCGCCGTCACCTTCACGATCCTGCTGGGCGCAGTCGTTGCCGTCTATCTCGCTCGAACCATGCGGGAGGTGGAGACGTGAACAAGCCTTCCACCGTAAGACGGATCCTCATCACAGACCTGCCGGTCCTGCTGATTGTGCTCTTCGCCATGGCGCCCTTCGCCTGGATGGTGCTGACCTCGCTGACGCCCACGGCAACGCTGAACGCCACGGGCGTTTCCGTGTCGCCTGCCGGCTGGAGCATGGACAACTATCTTCGCCTCTTCCGCCAGACCTCATTCCTGGACAATATGCTGGACAGTCTCATCATCGCTGGCGGCACGGTTGTCATCGGTCTGGCTGTCGCCGTGACGGCTGCCTATGCGTTCTCTCGCTTTCGCTTCGTCGGTCGCAAGTTGTTGATGCTGCAGTTCCTGCTCATCAACATGTTCCCGATCGTGCTGCTGATTTTGCCACTCTTCGTGCTGATGCGCAAAGCAGGTATTCTTGACACGCATTTTGGCCTGATCCTGGCCAATGCGACGGTCGCTATTCCGTTTGCCGTCTGGATGCTGACGAGCTATGTCGGCGCAATTCCAAAAAGTCTCGACGAGGCAGCCATGATCGACGGCTGCTCGCGGCTGGCGGCGCTGCGCCGGGTCGTTCTGCCGCTGACCATGCCGGGCATCATCTCGACCGGCATCTATATCTTCATCACGGCCTGGAACGAGTTCCTCTACGCGCTGACGCTGGGCGGCAAGAACGTGCGTCCCGTGACCGTCGCAATCCAGACGCTGATCGGCGAGTACCAGATCGAATGGGGCTTGCTGGCAGCCGGTGCCGTTGTCGGCGCGATGCCGGCAACCTTGCTTTTCCTTCTCGTGCAACGTCGCCTGATTGGCGGTCTGACCCAGGGTGCGGTGAAGGGATGAAACGAAATGAACGAGGACAGACTATGAACCCTGTCGGATTGATCTCCATGCAATTTGCACGGCCGTTTACGGCTGAGCACTTTCCGCTCTTTTCCCAAATGCGAAGTCTCGGCTACGATTTCGTCGAGCTTCTGGTGCCTGAGCCGGGGGAGCTGGATCTGGCCAGGACGCGCGAAGCGCTGGAGGCCGCAGAACTTGCCGTCGTGCTTGCGGCGCGCGTCAACATGCAGCGCAACCTCTCATCGGACGACCCGAACGCCCAACGCGCCGGAATCGACTATCTGAAGTATGCCGCCGACTGCGCCACCGCGCTCGGCGCAACCATCGTGGGCGGCCCGCTTACCGGCAATCCGCTGGTCTTTGCCGGTCGTGCGCCGCAACCGGTGACGGAGGAGGAGCGCCTTGCCCGCAAGGCACGCTCTGTTGCCGGCCTGAAGGAAGCGGGCGACCACGCGGCAGGCCGCGGGATCGTCCTTGCGGTCGAGCCGCTGAACCGTTTCGAGAGCGACGTGCTTTGCACCACGCAGCAGGCAGTTGAACTGCTGGATGCCGTGGATCATCCGGCAGTTCAACTGATGCTCGATACTTTTCATATGCACATGGAAGAAGCGTCCATTGCCGAGGCGGTCCGGCTGGGCGGCAGCCGCGTGGTACACTTCCAGGCCAATGAGAACCATCGGGGCTTTCCAGGCACCGGTGCCACCGATTGGGTGGAGGTATTTCGCGCCCTTCACGACATCGGCTACAAGGGCCCGATTTCGCTCGAACCGTTTCGCCGCAACGACGACCGCTTCGGCGTTCCCTTTGCCCAGTGGCGCCCGCCCCATGAGGACGAGAGCGACCGCCTTGCCGCCAGCGCACAATTCATCAAGTCCCACATCCTGCTTACGGAATTTCGTCGATGACACTCAAGATCGGTTGGATTGGCTGCGGTATTCACGCAAGTCAGATGCTGCTTCCGCAACTCGTCCGCCACGACGTTCAGCTCACGGCACTTTGCGATATCGATGGCAACCGTCTTGCAGCAGCCGGACGGCAATTCGGCGTGACGCATCTCACAAACGATGCTCAGGAGCTGATCCGTCGAACCGACATCGATGCAGTTGGCATGGCGGTCGGGCCGGACCAGCATCTGATGTTTGGAAAGATGGCGCTGGAGCGGGGCCTGCCGGTGTTCATGGAAAAGCCGCCATCCGGCAGCGCCGCAGGTGCCCGCGAGCTGCTCGCTGCCTCGGAAAAAGCGGGAAAGCCGCTCCTCGTCGGCTTCATGAAGCGCTATTCCGCAGGAAACAAGATTGCTTCGAACATTCTCCGGTCCGGCCGCTTCGGCGACGTGCACGGCCTCACCGGCTACTATATGACGGCGCCGGGATATTTTGCCGGGAACGTCGACTACACCGGATTTTTCCTGCACCATTGCGTGCATCACATGGATCTTGTGTCCTTCCTGGTGTCACCGGTCACGAAACTGACGGCGCGCAAGGTCGAGAAGGGCCGGGGTATTTTGCTGTTCCACGTCCACTTCGACTTCGAGTGCGGCGCGATCGGCACGATTGCCATGGGCACGGGACAATCGCGCGGTGCGCCGGTCGAACGTATCGAGATCATGGGTGACCATCAGCGTCTCGAGGTCGACAACGTCATCGAGGTGCGCTGGAACCGCAACCCGCCGTTCAAAATCGACGACCCGGCGGCGGCGCTCGCCGATGGTGAAGACACGCTGAGCTGGAAGCCGAATTTTACGGCTGCAGCCAACGAGGATCCGAAAGGCTATCATTCGTTGCTTGCTGACGTTGTCCCTGCGCTTGCAGGTGCCCAGACATCTGCACCGACCATCCGCGACGGCGTCGTCGCAATGGAACGCCTGGAAAAACTTCGCCATGAACTGGCGCTGTGATCGTCAGCTGTTTCCTGAACTGACCGATCTTGAGGGCCGCCGGTTGGAGTGGCGGCCTTCGGGACGGTCTCGACCAGCGTTGCGACAGGCAATATGTCCATCCAACGTCTCGCATGGAGACCGGACGGGGCAAGCGTCGAGCCAGCTTTCGAGATTTTCGACGTTTCCCCCAACAGCTGCCGTAGGTCGGTTGCGGTACACACTGGTGCATAGTGGGACGTCGTAGAAACCCTCCACTTTTTCCTGTAACTATGATGTTCGTGGCAGAACCTCAGCCTTCAACGGATGGAGTGGAAAGTGAGCTTTGCTGAAAGCTATCTGGGGCGGATGCGGGCCAGGATCGGATCAACGCGCATTTTGGTTCCAGGTGCGCGTGTGGTGATCAAGCGACATGACGGATGGGTCCTGATGCAGCATCGAAGCGACTTCGATGTCTGGGGTATTCCTGGCGGCAATGCTGAGGAGGGAGAGGACCTGCAATCGGCAGCCACACGCGAAACAATGGAGGAGACAGGCGTCCGCATCTGGAACCTCCGTCCTTTTGGCTTTGGCGATGACCCTGGTTTCGAAACAATGACTTTCCCGAACGGCGACATTTGCCAGTTCTTTGTCATGATGTTTTACACGACCGACTACGAAGGTGTTCCGGTCGTGGCCGATGACGAGTCAAAGGCGATTGCCTGGGTAGACCCCAACAACCTCCCAATCATGCTTCCGAATATGCGGCGGAGCATCGAAGCATTCCAGCGATTCGAGGCAACGGGTACCTTCCAGATGATCTGACGGTTGTCCCGGGATCGGCTCGCGCTTCAGACGATTTTGCTCCAATACCGGTCATCGCACGGATGCAACGATGGTGTTGGTCTTGGCGCCGGGAGATAGGCGATTAGCGATCTCAAGTTAGCAGCCTTCGACGTCGATGGCACGCTGCTGCGTGGCCAGAACATTTTTGATGCGGATGATCGAGGCGCTGCCCGATCGTCTCGACGACCCGCCGCGACGGCCTGGATCAGGACTTCCCGGCCAAGCGGGTGTGCCGCTCCCAGGATCACGTCGCGGATTGTCTATGCGATATGGCTCCTGCGCCAAGGGGTTCCGGCACGGGCTTCGTGAGCAGATGGTCGCGACCGGACATCCATTCCCCCTGCACCTGCTCAGACAAACGTTCGTTGTCGCGCCTTCGAATGTCCTCGATCGCGCCGTCGACCTCGGCTTCGGCAAAACCCAAGGTCCGAAGTCCTTGCGCGCCCATCAGATAAGCGGACTCAGCCGTCTCCCGGATCTGATAATCGACGCCGGCGCGGATCAACTGAATCGAATGGCCGCGATCATAACTGCGCACCAGAAGCCGGGCCTGCGGAAATTCATGCTGCGCCATGTCTACGATCTGGAGGGCCGCCGTTCGATCGTCAATGCAGATCATGATCGCATCTGCCTCCGCTGCGCCGGAATTGCGCAATACATCGAGGCGTGCGCCGTCGCCGAAGAAGATCTTGAACCCCCATCGCCCCGCATCGCGGATCCGGTCCGGGTCATTATCGATGACGGAAAGGGCGATGCCTCGAGAAAGCAGCAGTTGCGAGGCGATCTGGCCAAAGCGGCCAAAGCCGATGATGAGCACCCGGCCCTTCAGATCGTGCGCTGCGTCGACGCCATCCATCGATGTCTTGCGGCGAAGCGTGCGGCCGGCCACGATCAGAACGAAAGGCGTAAGGGCCATGGAAAGGATCACGATCGTGGAAAACAATGCATTTTCCCGCGCGTCGATGACGCCGGCGGAAACTGCCGCCGCATAGAGCACGAAGGCGAATTCACCGCCCTGCAGAAACATGGACGTCCGGTGAAGCGCCTGATGGTTATCTCCGCCGAAAAGTCGCGCAACCACGTAGACCGCAATCCCCTTTGCGACAGTGAAAGCGGCCAGTAGCGCGAGCAGGAGCGGCCATTCGGCAGCGACCACCGACAGGTCGAGCGACATACCAACAGCCAGGAAAAACAGGCCCATCAGCAGACCCCGAAATGGCTCGATATCGCTTTCGATCTGATGCCTGTAGCTCGATCCCGACAACATCACGCCGGCCAGAAACGCGCCCATCGCCATGGACAGGCCGGTGATTTCCATCAGCAAAGCGGCTCCCAGGACCACCAGGAGGGCGCCGGCCGTCAACACCTCCCGCGCCCGGCTTCGCGCCAGCAGCGCGAAAAGCGGGTTCAGCCCGAAGCGCGACACAGACAGCAGCGCCAGCAGGGCAGCGACAGCGATGACCATATCCGCCCATCCCGCATCCCCACGAGCGAGAGGCGACAGAAATGCGACGACGGCCAGCAACGGGACGATCATCAGGTCTTCGAACAGCAGGATCGAAACCGATTTTTGCCCTTCATTGCTGGCAATCTCGCCCCTATCCCGAAGCAGCGACATGATGACTGCCGTCGAGGACAGGACAAAGCCCGCGCCGGCGACGAAGGCGGTTGAAACGGAAAAGCCGAAAAGCACCACGCCGGTCACTGCGAGTGCGCCGGTCGCCAGCCCGACCTGTACGAGGCCCAGCCCGAAAATCTGCCCGCGCATCGTCCATAGCTTTTGCGGCCGCAACTCGAGACCGATCACGAACAGGAACATCACCACGCCCAGTTCTGAGAAATGCAGGATCGACCCGGCATCGGTGATGAAACCGAGCACCGAGGGGCCGACGAACATGCCGGCGGCGAAATAGCCGAGCACCGAGCCGAGGCCGAGCCGCTTGAACAGGGGAACGGCAACCACGGCCGCCCCCATCAGCACGATTGCGGGCCCGATTGTTTCTCCAAGGCTTGCTTCAGCCATCAACTTGCCTTTCTGGTTCACTCTTGCGTCTGTTGCAGGTTTCGGAAATCGACTGAGAGGGCCTCACACCGTGGGCAGGGCGGCCCAGATCATCAGCGTCCCGAAAACGATAAAGATGAGGCCGGTCAGCATGCGCCCGCGTCGCGCGTGCTCGGGCTTGTGCAGCAGCCGGACGGCCTGCCGGGCTCCCAGGGCGTAGCCGCCCAGAATGACGAATTTCACGATCACGAAAGTGCCGACCAGAGCCACCATCAGTGAAGCTCCGCTATCCGCTGGGAGGAATTGGGGAAACAGCGCTGCAAAGAAGAGGACGGCTTTCGGATTGCTGATGCCGACGCCGAACGAATGCATCCACAGCGCTCTGCCACTCTGCTGCGGCGTGGCCGATCGATCGGACTGCGGTGTCGGGGACCGGAAATAGGTCCAGCCGAGCCAGATGACGTAGGAAGCTCCCAGGATCCGCAGGACGAGGAACGCGACGGGATAGGCAGTCAGGAGGGCGCCCATTCCGAACACGGAAAGCGTCGCAAGAAGGGCTATGGCCGCCAGGTCCCCGCTTAGAGCAACAAGCGCGCGGGTTGGGCCGACGACCAGCGCGTTGTTGACAAGAAAAAGCGTCGATGGACCAGGCGTTCCGGTCTGAACGGCTGCGACGAGGATGAAGGCAATAAACGACGAAAGTTCCATCTCGCACCTGTATTGGGAGAAGGGATGGCGGGATGGAGGTCTCCCCGCCATCCGTGCCGGGTCAACCTAGGCTAGGGACCGGCGTATTGAGCAGTTGCTGTTCCCACATAAACGCCACGCCGCTGCCGCCGGCGTGCTGGATCAGTATTTCCGCCATGTCTCCGGCGGTGTCGGTTCGGGCCCAGTCGCGCTGCCACTCGGCTGCAACCGCCATCCAGGTCATCATGTTGGCTCCGGCCGATATCATGCGCTGGACAGCGATCTCATGGGCTTCGGTGGAGGTGCCGCCCGAGGCATCGGTGACCACCGTGACATCCCAGCCTTCGCCGAGGGCCTGAATTGTCGGCATCGCCACGCAAACTTCGGTCCAGAGGCCGGCAATGATCAGCTGCTTGCGGCCGGTTGCCTTGACCGCATCCACCACATTCTTGTCCTGCCAGGTGTTGATCAAGGTGCGGTCGATCACCTCCTGGCCCGGAAACACCTCGGTGAGCTGGCGAAACAGATAACCGCCTCGATCGGCAATGACCGAGGTGAGGATCGTGGGAACCTTGAAGGCCTTCGCGGTCTTGGCGAGGGCAACCGTGTTGTTGACCACCATCTGGGGCTCATGGCTGTTCAGGTTTGCCAGTTGGTAGGGCTGGTGATCGATCAACACGAGGATCGAATCTTCAGGACGAAGAAGCGAGTCGAGGCCGTTGCGAAATGTCATGATTGCATCCTTTTGCGGCGTTGGTGTCTGAGGAGGGCAAACGCCGGCGGCGCCATACCTGGGGTTCGTATTGCCGTTCCTAAATCGGGTGCGATAGTGTCGCCCAGCGGCAAGCTGTGTCGCGAAACGAGCAACGAAAAGGTGGACATGTAAAATGTACTGAGGGTGTTTGGGCGCTGAATGGTCTTGGCTGGGGGCCGCCGAGCGGGCCGATTGGCTGTTGCTGGCCCGGGGGCCGGTGAACGACAGGCAGTGGCCGATCCGAAGCGGCGTATTCATCATGGTTCAGGTCCCGGGCTGACCGACAAAGACGTAGAGCCGGCGAATGCGGCCATTCTCGAAAAGCGCAAACATCCGCACCGGTCTGATCGCTGGAAAAGTGAACCCACCGGGAACCCGGTCTTCGTTGGTCATGGGTGACTTCCCGAAGATCGAGCTTATAAAATTGGATGGCGAGCAGTCTCCTTTTCACCATTCACCATTCACCATTCACCGCTTCCGGTTATGACTGGCGTCGCAAAAACGGATGGGATAGTCCCTGGATGTGAAGCACGGCGTTGCGAGGAAGGGAACGCGGTACGGTGGACACAGAAGATCTGCAGACATTCGTGGAGGTTGCCGATGCAGGGGGTATCTCTGCCGCGGCGCGCCGGCTTGGTCTTTCAAAGTCAATCGTCAGTCGGCGGCTTTTCAAACTTGAAGCCGAACTGGGCGTCCAGCTTCTTCTTCGCACGACCCGTGGTGCCGCTCTCACCGAGGCCGGGGTGACGTTCCGGGAACATGCCGCGCGCATCGGAGTCGAACTCGACATGGCAAGGGAGACGATGCTTCCGAGCGGCAAGCTGCGCGGTCAGCTCAGAGTGGCGATGCCGCTGTCTCTTGGTCCCACCCATTTCGCACCGGTGCTGGCCGAGATGGCGCACGGCAATCCGGATCTCCAGCTCCATGCTTCCTATAGCGATCGCTTTGTTGATCTCGTCGCCGAAGGTTTTGATTGTGCCATTCGCGTCGGGCACCTTCCGGACTCAAACCTGATTGCCAAGCGCATCGGGCCGATTACCGGAAGTTTTGTGGCAAGCCCGGACTATGTAAAACGCCACGGCGCGCCGGAAACGCCGGAAGAACTTCTCACCCATGAGGCGCTCATGCAGGGCACCGAATCCTGGAAAATGACGGATGGTGACCGGATCATCACGGTTCAGCCGCAGGGTCGTTTCAAGGCCGATAACGGCGTGGCCCTCGTCGCCGCGGCCGCTGCCGGATTGGGGATCGGCTGCGTTCCCGATTGCCTCATCCACGACCTCGTATCATCCGGGAGACTTGTTCCCGTCATGACGCGCTTTCCGCCGCTGTCGGCAGCGGCATATGTCGTCAGGCCTTCGGGCCAGCACCCGTCCCAGAAGGTCAGGGTTCTCACCGAGATGCTGATCGAACATTTCAGGGCCAATCCGGAGCTTTGGGGCCGCGCCTGAGGCTCGTTTCCTTTAGGTTTTTCAGCCGGCCTGCTGCTTTCGACAACCACATCGTGACCGTTCCAATCGACGCGACACGGATGTGCGGTTCGCGCAACTAGCGCCTCCACTCTTCATCGGCGAGCCTGCGTGTCAGCGGCTCTGTCACAAGCAATATGCGGCCTGCTGAAACGAACCAGCCTGTTCGCATGCGACACAGGTTCAAGAAGGAGTACCCTCATGAGCTGGATCCCTGCAATGGCTCCCGGCTGCCCTGATGATATGGGCGCAGACGTCATCGAGACGCTTATCGTGCCGCGCTCACGTGATCTCGGCGATTTCGAGGTTCGGCGCGCTTTGCCGGCTCCGAAGCGGCAGATGGTTGGCCCCTTCATCTTTTTCGACCAGGCGGGGCCGGCCGAGTTCCTGACGGGCCGGGGCGTCGATGTCCGTCCGCATCCGCATGTCGGTCTGGGCACCGTAACTTATCTGTTTCAAGGCGATTTTCACCATCGAGACAGCACTGGCGCCGACCAGATCATCCGTCCCGGCGAGTTGAACTGGATGGTTGCGGGGCGCGGCGTCACCCACTCGGAACGCACGAGCGCCGAGGCGCGAAGCGGCCCCAACAGCCTGTTCGGCATCCAGACCTGGCTGGCACTGCCGGAGAAGGACGAGGAAGCTGCCCCCCAGTTCGAACATTACAGCAAGGGCACGCTGCCGGTTGTCGAGGACGAGGGCGTGAAGCTGCGGCTTATACTGGGCAATGCCTATGGGGAGAAGGCGCCGGCAAGGATGCTCTCGGAAACCTTTTACGCCGACGTCATGCTTGAGGCAGGACGCCGCCTGCCGATGCCCGACGAGCACGAAGATCGCGGCATCTATATCGTCGAAGGATCGATTGTGGTGGCCGGACAGGACTATGAGGCCGGTCAGATGATGGTCTTCCGTCCCGGCGACAGGATCACGATCTCGGCGGGCGCGAGAGGAGCCCGGTTGATGATCCTCGGTGGTGCCACGCTGCCAGGTCCCCGTTACATCTGGTGGAACTTCGTGGCCTCGTCGCGGGAGCGCATCGAGGAAGCCAAGGCCGAATGGCGCGCTCAGAAGTGGGGGCAGGGCCGCTTCGACCTGCCTGTTGGCGACCGCCAAGAACACATCCCGCTACCAGACTGAGACAAACCGGCGAAAAAAAAATTGGAAACCAAATGCATTGTGAGCTGACGAAGGACGTGCAAATGAGCAGTAATTGGCCCCAACTCGACTATCTCGGCTGGCGTGAGACATGTTCCGCCCTGCAGCTCTATCTGCAGGTAGCGGGAAAGTACCGCCTGGCGCATACCCCGTGGCTCAATCACTCCTGGAACGCGACCTTCTACGTGACGCCGCGCGGTCTTACATCGTCCCTGATCCCCGATGGTCCGGGCATCGAGATCCAGTTCGATCTTCACGGCCACCAGGTGTGCGGGATCGCCGGAGACGGCAAAACGGCCAGCTTCCCCCTGGAGCCGACGACAGTCGCGGCCTTTCACGAGAAGTTTCTGCAACTGGTCGCCGAGCTCGGCGGCACCCCCACCTTCAGCGGCATGCCAAACGAGGTTCCGTTCCCTGTGCCGTTCAGGGAAGATCTTCGTGACCGACCGTATGACGGCGACGCGGTCCAGCGTTTTCATCAGGTGCTGATGGCGGTCGACGGCGTCTTCAAGGCGTTCCGCTCGTCCTTTCTTGGAAAGTCGAGCCCGTCACACCTGTTCTGGGGTAGCTTCGATATGGCCGTCACGCGCTTTTCCGGACGGCGCGCGCCGCTTCATCCCGGCGGCATCCCGACGTTGCCGGATCACGTGACGCATGAGGCCTATGACCGCGAAGTTTCGTCGGCGGGCTTCTGGCCGGGCGGCGGCGGCATCGACTATCCCGCCTTCTACGCCTATGCCTATCCTGAACCCGCAGGCTTCCGTGCTGCTCGTATCCGGCCCGAAGCCGCCTTCTGGCAGGAGGGTCTTTCGGAGTTCGTACTCCCCTACGGTGCCGTGCAATCGTCTGCCGATCCCGCCGCGATCCTTTTTGAGTTCCTGGTGTCGACCTATGAGGCAGCGGCCGATCTTGGCGGTTGGGACCGGGATGGGCTGGAATGCATGCCGGGACGGAAGGGGCAGGCGCGACCCCATGACGCCGCGCAATCCGGGCCGGCTCCCGCGCCGACCCACGCAGATGTCGACCGGGAGGATACAGGATCCAAGGGACGGTACGTGATGGTCGTCGACGGCGTCGAGGCCGAGATGACATATAGTCGGGTTGGCAATGGCATGATCATCATCGATCACACCGATGTTCCCCCAGCTCTGCGGGGGCGCAAGGTCGGCGAAAGACTTGTACGGCAGGCGGTGGAGGACGCCCGACGTGATGGCACTGCGATCGTCCCGCTTTGTCCGTTCGCAAAGGCGCAAATCGATCGTCATCCGGAATGGCAGGATGTCGTCTCGAAATCTTGATCTTGCCACTTTGCCTGATCGGGGTTCGCGTGACAGCCTTCGCTCGCGTGGCAGACTTCGCTCGTGTGGCAGACTTGGGTCATTGGTTGGCGCATCTGTCTCTGGGCACGTGCGGGGGAGCGCGGCAACCGGGTCCGTCACCTTTGTTCCGGAACGGGTTTTCGTCCGGCTCCAGGGGCTCTTAGGGATCTTCCGTGTCTTGGCGATTCATCACCGCGCCTGCAGGTGGCAATCCGCTTGAGAGATCGGATATCACCTTGTCGTCTCGACGAGGCTCTTGCCTCGCTTAGGGGCCGGGCCCGATGATCGCCGCTCGATGAACGTCGATGCGATCAGCACCCGTCTGGCCGGTACGGGGTGGCTTGCCATCTCGATACGTTCCAGCAGCAGCCGCAAGGCTGTTGCACCCATTTCCAGGCCTTGCACCTTGATGGTGGTTAG
The DNA here is from genome assembly GCF_000705355.1 of Pseudorhizobium marinum. Classification (NCBI taxonomy): domain Bacteria; kingdom Pseudomonadati; phylum Pseudomonadota; class Alphaproteobacteria; order Hyphomicrobiales; family Rhizobiaceae; genus Pseudorhizobium; species Pseudorhizobium marinum. The sequence continues at coordinate 53,447 of NZ_JMQK01000013.1, read as the reverse complement.
CTGCGGAGAGATCTGCGTCGCCGCCGAGAAATCGCCAAAGCCGACGACGGACATATCCTCCGGGATCTTGTAGCCGCGCGCGAGAAGCTCGGAAACGGCAGTGAGAGCAAGTCCGTCGTGCGCACAAAACAGGGCCGTGGGTGCAATCCCGGTATCGTGGAGAGACCGGAGCGCGGGAATGAAGCCTCCGTCCTCCTTGAAGCGAAGGTCATGAAGTCGCGCGTCAGGGTATCGCTCAAGGCTTTCACGCAGGCCGTAATAACGTTCCATGCGGCCGCGATAGCCTTCCTCGCCCTGGAGAAAGGCAATGTCACGATGTCCAAGGCCGATCAGGTATTCGCCGACGGCAATCCCTGCTTCATGGTCGGTACCGCCGACATGGTCGGCCTGTTCGAGAGGGGCAACCCAGCCGAGGCGAACTGCGGGAACACCGGACGATCTGACGATATCCAGCGTTCTCTGCTCATGGGGGCCAACCAGAATGATGCCGGCGCTGTCCTTGGCCAGAGCTTCCACCCGATTGGCATCATGAGTCCACTGCAGGCGCACCGGCTGACCCAATCGGTGTGCTTCCTGCTGCATTCCGTCCTGCAGCATGGTGCGCAGCTCGTAGCTGACGCTGTCGACCAGGTCATGGAAAATGAGGGTGATCTCGCGCTGTTCTCCTGAGGGTTTCTGGCGCTGGTATCCCAATCGCGTGGCGGCATCCTCGACGCGCTTGCGTGTGGCGTCGCTGACCCCGGGCTTGCCCGATAGCGAGCAGGAGACCGCAAATTTTGACAGGCCGGTGTCCTTGGCGATGTCCTGCAACGTGACGCGGCTCATGGCAGACCCCTTCGATCACTTGTGATGCTGTTCGCGGAGATAAGTCTCAACATAACGCTTTACCTAACAAATCACCTAATGCAAGCTATCACAAATGCAAAGCCGTAAGCTAGTGTCCGAAGCGGATCGGTGACAGTGAACGAGGCGGGAGCGAACCTGAGGAGGGGCGGCTTTCGGCTAGGACATGACGAGAGGAGGAAATACCATGCAAGGGTTCAGTCGCCGCGCGTTTCTCACCGCGAGCACCGCCGCCATCCTGCTGCCTGCAATGCCCGCTGTCGTGCTGGCCAACTCCGCCAGGGAGCCTGTTGTGCTTGAGGCCCTGGTCAAGGAAGGCAATCTCCCGGCGGTTGCCGACCGCCTGCCGCTCAACCCGTTGATCGTCACGCCGATCGATCGCGTCGGCACTCATGGGGGCGACTGGAACAGTGCGATCGTCGGTGGCGGTTCCCTGTCCATGTTGTTCCGATACCAGGCCTACGAGCCTCTCGTGCGGTATGCGCCCGATTGGTCGGGCGTGGTGCCGAACGTCGCAGAACATTTCGAAAGCAATGCCGATGCCACGGAGTTCACGTTCAGGCTGCGCAAGGGCATGAAGTGGTCGGATGGCCAGCCCTTCACCACCGAAGACATCATGTTCTGGTACGAGGATATCTTCGACTACGAAGGTCTCAACGATGTGGGCCAGAACCACCTGCGTGCAGGCGGCCAGAAGGCGCGCTTCGAAGTGGTCGACGACGTGACGTTCAAGGTGATCTTCGCCGCCCCCAATGGGCTTTTTCCGCTTCGGCTGGCATGGGCCAACGACGACCAGACGACACGGGCGCCAAAGCATTACCTCAAGCAGTTCCACATCAAGTACAATCCCAATGCCGAGGAGGAAGCCAAGACCAAGGGTGCGTCCGGCTGGATCCAGTTGTTCCAGCGCGAGGCGGGCCTGGTCGTCGACAATGAGTTCTTCCAGAACTCGCAGCGCCCCGTCATCCACGCCTGGAAGATGACCGTCGCGCCCGGACAGAGCACCGATCGTGCTGTCGCAGAACGCAATCCCTATTACTGGAAGGTCGACACCGAAGGCAATCAGCTGCCTTACCTCGATCGCATCGTCTACCAGATGGTGGCTGATGCGCAGGTCCTGCTGCTGAAGGCAATGCAGGGCGAGATCGATCTGATGGATCAGTATATTGCCACGCCTGCCAATCGTGCGGTGCTCTATGATTCCCAGGAGCAGGGCAATTTCGGCTTCTACACGCTGACCTCGACGGAAGCCAATGAGATGGTCTTTCAGCTCAATCTCAACCATCCGGACGAAGCCAAGCGCAAGCTCTACAACAACAAGGAGTTCAGGGCGGCGCTGTCGATGGCGCTCGACCGCCAGGCGATCATCGATACCGTGTTCATCGGGCAGGGAACGATTTCGCAGCCCGCCGTGCGGGCCGACGATCCGCTCTACAACGAGAGGCTTGCGACCCAGTTCACCCAGTATGATCCTGATGCTGCCAATGGCCTGCTGGACAAGATCCTGCCGAACAAGGACGGCGAGGGGTTCCGGCTGGATGACAGCGGCAAGCGGGTATCGATCATATTCGAGATCGACCAGGCAAGGGCGACCTTCCTGGATATCTTCCAGCTGGCGTTGCCGATGTTTCAGGCGGTCGGGGTGGATGTGCAGATGCGCAGCATGGACCGGTCGCTCTGGGAGGTCCGGGTTCGCCAGGGCATCGAGTTCGATGCCACCGCCCACCGTTTCGGCGGCAATGGGGGCATCGCGGCCATCCTCGATCCACGCTACTTCATCCCCAACACGACCGAGGCGCTGTATGCCAAGGGGTGGCAGCTGTGGTACCGCGATCCGGCGTCCAAGGGTGCCGTCGAGCCTCCCCAGCCGGTCAAGGACGCACTCGAGCGATATGATCGGGTTCTCGGATCGCCTGATCCCAACGTGCAGCGGCAGCTGATGACCGAGATCCTGGAGATTGCCGCCGACCAGTTCTACGTCTTCGGCGTCTGCCTGCCGAGCGACAGCTACGGCGTGGTCAAGAACGACATGCACAACGTTCCCAAGACGATGCCGAACTCCTGGGGATACCCGACGCCGGGACCTGCCAATCCCGAGACTTTCTTCAAGGCCTAATCACCTCGTCCCGTCCCGGTTCTGACAGGACCGGGGCGGGGACTTCAAACCTGTTGCACGTGCCTCACGGCGCGCCGGCACTTTATTGCCATGGGAAATCCACATGCTGCATCGACCCAACACAACCATCGGCTCCACCGTTCGCTCCCCAGAATGGTACAAGTCGGCCACCCGCTGGACGCAACTGACCTTCGCGGAAGACGATCCGGACAAATACGACCCGGAATTCTGGATCGACGTGTTTCGGCGCACGAAGTCGAACGCGGTGTGCCTCTCGGCCGGTGGGTACATCGCCTATTATCCCAGTGAAATCCCCCTGCATTACGTATCGAAGTTCATCGGCGGCAGCGACCCGTTCGGGACCATCGTCGAGGGCGCGCGCAAACTCGGCATGCACGTCATGGCGCGTGTCGATCCGCATGCGATCCATGCGGATGCAGCCGAGGCGCATCCGGAATGGGTGGCCATCAACCGGGATGGCAGCCCGCGCGAGCATTGGGCATTCCCCGGTATCTTCGTCACCGATGCGCTGGGAAGCTACAACCGCGACTTCACCACCGAGGTGATCCGCGAAGTCGTCACCAAATACGACATCGATGCGGTGTTCGCCAACCGGTGGCAGGGGCACGGGGTCTCCTATAGCGAGGACAACCAGCGCCGGTTCCGGGATGAAACCGGCTTTGATCTGCCTGCAAAACCCGACGCCAGCGATCCGGCCTGGCAGGCATGGGCAGCGTGGCGCAGGCGGATCCTGACCGAACTGGTCGTCTACTGGGATGAAACCGTCAAGGCCATCCGGTCGCATGCGAGCTTCATCCCCAACATGAGCGGCTCCTCGCTGATGGAATTCGACCTGTCTCTCATCCAGAAGCATTGCCCGATCCTGTTCGTCGATCACCAGGCCCGCCAGGGCGTCGAGGTTGGCTGGTCTGCCGGCCGCAACGGCAAGCGCATCCGCGGCACGTTCCGCGACCGCCCGGTCGGGCTGATCACCTCCATCGGACCGGAGGAGGAATATCGCTGGAAGGATTCCGTCCAGAGCGGCGAAGAAATCAAGCTGTGGATCCATGACGGCTTCGCGCAGGGGCTGTTTCCCTGGTTTACCAAGTTCAACGCCTGTGTCCCGGATGATCGCTGGGTGCAACCCGTCGTCGACGCATTCAATCTCCATGCGCAGATAGAGCCGCAGATCGACGCGATGCAGCCAACCGCCGAGATCGCCATCATCGATCCGTCGACGACGCTGCGGCACTGGGCACCGGAAGAACGGCATATCGCCGAGCACAACGATCTCGGCTTCTATCACGCGCTGGTGGAAGCGCGCCTTCCGTTTGAATTCCTCTCCGATCAGGTCATGACGCCGCAGGCGCTGGACCGCTTCAAGCTGATCGTGCTGGCCAACGCCACCTATCTCTCCGACGCGCAGTGTGCAGCCATCGAAAGCTACGTCCAGCGCGGCGGCTCGGTCGTCGCCGCCAACGAGACCTCGCTTTACGACGAGATCGGGAGGAGGCGGGACGATTTCGGGCTGGCGCGGGTGTTTGCAGCGTCTCTGACGTCGGCTCCACGCGGACCGGTGAAGAATACCTATGTCGCGCTGTCCGACCCGCATCCGTTGAACCGGGGCTACGAGGGCGCGGCGCGCATTATCGGCGGGACACGCCTCATGGGCGTCGATGCGGATGCGAAGGCGCAGACACCCTTCCTCTACGTGCCCGATTTTCCCGATCTGCCGATGGAGGAGGTTTACCCCCGCGAGGCACCACAGGGCGCTGCCGTCATCGCACACGAGACCAGCCACGGCGGACGCGTTGTCTATATTCCATGGAATATCGGCGAGGTGTTCTGGAAGGTCCTTGCTCCCGATCACGGGCGGCTGATCGCCAATGCTGTCAACTGGGCCATCGGCAAGGATCATCGCGTCCGGGTCGAAGGCAAGGGTATTATCGATATCGCCGTCTACGAGAGCGACGACGCCATGGCGATCTTTCTCGTCAACCTGACCAACCCGATGATGATGAAGGGGCCGCTGCGGGAGATCTTCCCGATCGGGGAGCAGGCGGTATCGATCAAAATGCCGGAGGGTCGCACGTCGGCCTCGGTCAAGCTGCTGGTCACGGGCGAGCCGCGTCCATGCCGCGTCGTCGCAGATCGTCTGGAAATCCGCGTGCCTTTCATCGAGGCGCTGGAAACCGTTCATATCACCTGGCATTCGTAAGCCGAGGAATACGCAGCGGGAGGAAACCATGCTGGCTTATGTGGCAAAGCGCGTTCTCTACATGATCCCGACATTGTTCGGCATGTCGTTGATCGCCTTCATGATCATCCAATTGCCACCGGGCGACTACCTGACGTCGCTCCTGTCAACCATGGCCGATGGCGGACAGAACCTCGACGCGGCGACGATTGCACGGCTGCGGGCCCAGTATGGTCTCGATCAGCCTGTCTACGTCCAGTATCTGGTCTGGATAACGGGGATCCTGACGCGCGGCGATTTCGGCTATTCGTTCGAGTGGAACCAGCCGGTGTCCACGCTGATCTGGGATCGCATGGGATCGACGCTCATGATCTCGCTGGCGAGCCTGCTGCTGGTCTGGGCGATTTCCCTGCCGATCGGCATCTATTCCGCAGTCAGGCGCCACTCGTTCGGCGACCATGCCTTCACGCTGCTGGGGTTCATTGGGCTGGCGGTGCCCAACTTCATCATGGCGCTCACCCTGATGTATGCGAGCTACCGATTCCTCGGGCAGAGCGTCGGCGGGATCTTTTCGCCGGCCTTCGCCGATGCTCCATGGAGCCTGGCAAAGCTGCAGGACATGCTCAGCCATATGTGGATCCCGGTGATCGTCATCGCCATGTCGGGCACCGCGGCGATGATCAGGATCTTGCGGGCGAACCTTTCGGACGAATTGAGCAAGCCCTATGTCGTCACCGCCCGCGCCAAGGGGCTGCCCGAGCGGAAGGTGATCCTCAAATATCCGGTCCGCATTGCTCTCAACCCGTTCGTCAGCTCGATCGGCTGGGTGCTGCCCGACCTCGTCTCCGGCGTCACCATTACCGCCATCGTCCTCAATCTGCCCACTGCGGGACCTCTGCTCCTGCGGGCCCTCGTCGGTCAGGACATGTATCTGGCCGGCAGCTTCATTCTCCTCATGGGGGTGCTGACGCTGGTCGGGATGCTGATTTCCGACCTCCTTCTGGCCGTGCTGGATCCCCGGATCCGGTTCAACTGAGGGCTTGCCATGCTGATAGACACGAATTCTGCCGCCGTCATGGAGACCGGTCCAGCCGTCAGCCCGCTGAAATCGGGCGGCAAGGTGGTGACCCTGGAAGCCGCCGGCCAATGGACACTCATCCGCCAACGCTTCTTGCGCCACAAGATTGCCGCCGTTGCCGCAGGCGTCATCCTGGTCCTTTATCTGATCGGCGCTTTCGCCGAGTTCCTGGCGCCCGGCCTGCCGAACGCGTCGAGGCCGCAATATACCTTCGCGCCGCCCCAGAGGATTGCCCTGTTTGCTCCCGCGGCGGATGGCGGCACCCGTTTTCTCCCGCACGTCAAGGGCTACAAGATCGAGATCGAGCCCCAGGCACTGCGTCGCAGCTTTGTCGTCGATGAAACGAAAATCATTCCGATCGGTTTTTTCGTCAAAGGCGCGGCCTACAAGCTGTGGGGCGTCATCCCGATGGAAACCCATCTGATCGGGCCGCTGGAGGCGCGCGACCCGATGTATCTGCTGGGGTCCGATCGCCTCGGGCGGGATCTCATGAGCCGCCTGATCTACGGAACCCGCGTGTCCATGTCGATCGGCCTGGTGGGGGTCGCCATCTCGCTGACGCTCGGCGTGATCATGGGAGCGGTTTCGGGCTATTACGGTGGATGGGTCGACACCCTGATCCAGAGGATCATCGAGATCGTCAGCGCCATGCCAACCATTCCCCTGTGGCTCGGCCTGGCGGCTGCCATCCCGCTCAGCTGGTCGCCCCTCTCGGTCTATTTCATGGTCACGCTCATCGTTTCGCTGCTGAGCTGGACGGGACTGGCGCGAGAGGTTCGGGGACGATTCTTCGCGCTGCGCGGTGATGATTTCGTCACCGCCGCGAGGCTCGACGGAGCCGGCGAGCGCCGGATCATCTTCCGCCATATCCTGCCGTCGCTCACCAGCCACATCCTTGCGGTGGTGACACTCGCCATCCCGACAATGATCGTTGCCGAAACCTCGCTGTCATTCCTCGGCGTCGGTCTCAAGCCGCCGGTCGTCAGCTGGGGCGTGCTGCTGCAGGATGCCCAGAACGTGCGAACCGTCGCAACCGCGCCGTGGTTGCTCATCTGGCCCAGCTGCGCCGTCGTGCTCGCTGTGCTGTCCTTCAATTTCTTCGGCGACGGTCTGCGCGATGCAGCCGATCCCTATGATGCGTGAGAGGAAGGTTAGATGATGAAGCCCGACACGCTGCTTTCGGTCCGCAGTCTCTCCATCGATTTCAACCTGCGAACGCATGTGCTGCACGCGGTACGCGACGTCAGCTTCGACCTGAAGCGCGGCAAGACCCTGGCTCTGGTGGGCGAAAGCGGCTCGGGAAAATCGGTGACGGCACGCGCCCTGATGCGGATCATCGACAAGCCCGGCCGGATGATTGGCGGCCAGATCCTGCTCGACGGCCCGAACGGGCCTGTGGATGTGGCGACATTTAAGGAGGGCAGCCGCGAGGTGCTCGCCATCCGCGGTGGGCGGATCGGGTTGATCTTCCAGGAGCCGATGAGCTCCCTGTCGCCGGTCCATACCATCGGGTCGCAGATCGTCGAGGCCGTGCGCTTGCACGGGCGGGTGTCGAAAGCGGAGGCCAAGGCGCGATGCGTCGACCTGTTGCGCCAGGTCGAGATCCCCCAGCCGGAACTGATGGCCGACCGCTACACCTTCGAGTTTTCCGGCGGAATGCGACAGAGGGCGATGATTGCGATGGCGCTTGCCTGCGATCCCGAGGTGTTGATCGCCGACGAGCCGACGACGGCGCTCGACGTCACCACCCAGGCGGAGATCCTGGACCTCATCAAGCGGCTGCAGGACGAACGCGGGATGGCGATGCTGCTGATCACCCACGACATGGGCATCGTCGCCGAGGTCGCCGATGAAGTCGCCGTCATGCGCTTCGGCAAGATCGTCGAGCAGGGGCCGGTCGATGACATCTTCCACGCCAGCCAGCACCCGTACACGCGCCAGCTTCTAGAGGCGACGGTGAAGCTCGAAAGCGGAGCGACAGCGCGCGGCTTGCCGGCTTCGCTTGCGCCCTCCGTCGAGCCGGTGCTTTCCGTGCGAGGCCTCAGCAAGATCTATGGCGCACCCTCACGCATGTTCGCGCGCAGCAGCGGCCGCGGACTGGTGGCCGTCGACAAGGCCAGTCTCGACCTCTTCCCGGGCGAAAACCTCGGGATCGTCGGCGAAAGCGGCTCCGGCAAGACGACGCTCGGGCGCATGATCCTGCGCATCGTCGAGCCGACCTGCGGGACGGTGTCGTACCGCGCGGATGCCGCTGCCGCACCTGTCGACGTCACCTCGCTCGGCAAGGCGGACCTGCGGCGTTACCATCAGGATGTGCGGCTCATCTTCCAGGATCCGTTCGCGTCGCTTAATCCGCGCATGACCGTCAAGCAGATCATCGGCGATCCCCTCGTCATCTCCAAGGCCATGTCGGGCAAGGCCGTGGAGGCGCGGGTTGCCGAGCTTCTGGGCAAGGTGGGCCTGGATCCGCTTGCGATGGAGCGCTACCCGCATGCCTTTTCGGGCGGCCAGCGCCAGCGCATCGGTATTGCCCGGGCGCTCGCCCTCAACCCCAAGGTCATCGTCGCGGACGAGGCGACCTCCGCTCTCGATGTGTCGATCCGCAGCCAGATCCTCGATCTCCTCATCGACATCCAGAAGCAGTTGCAGCTCAGCTTCATCTTCATCTCGCACGATATCTCGGTTGTCCGCTATTTCTGCGATCGTGTCGCCGTCATGCACAAGGGCAGAATCGTCGAAGTCGGCGATGCGCAGACCATCTGCACCAACCCATCGCAGCCCTACACGAGGCGGCTGATTTCCTCCGTTCCTAATCCGGATCCCCGCCACAAGCGCATGCTTCACCGCCTGCGCGCAGACCAACTCTAAAGGGCCCTTCAGCATGCCGAAGTTCGCAGCCAATCTCTCCATGCTCTACACGGAGCATCCGTTCATCGAACGGTTTGCCGCCGCCGCCGCCGATGGCTTCAAGGCGGTGGAATATGTCAGCCCCTACGAGGCGCCCCCGGAAGTGATCGCCGCTGAACTGAAGCGATACGATCTGGTGCAGGCCCTGTTCAACCTTCCGGCCGGCGATTGGGCGGCGGGCGAGCGCGGGATCGCCTGCCTGCCGGACCGGGTTGCCGAATTTCAAGCCTCGGTCGACAAGGCGATCGCGTACGCCCGCGCGCTTGACTGCGGCAAGATTAATTGCCTCGCCGGTATCATGCCTGCCGGTGTGCAGCCGGATGTGGCGCAAGCCACGCTGGTGGGCAATCTGCGGCATGCCGCACAGCGGCTGGCCGATGCCGGGATATCGCTGGTCTTCGAGCCGATCAATACCCGCGACATCCCCGATTACTTCCTGACGACGACCGATCAGGCGGAGCGGCTCATGGAGCAAGTCGGTCACGCCAACCTGCTGATCCAGTACGACTTCTATCACATGCAGATCATGCAGGGCGATCTCGTCGCCACCTTCGAGAGACTGCAGAGCCGGATCGGCCATGTCCAGATCGCCGACAATCCCGGCCGCCACGAGCCGGGTACCGGCGAGATCAACCACGACTTCATCTTCGAGCGGCTGGACGCACTCGGCTACGAGGGCTGGGTGGGTTGCGAATACAGGCCGGCAGCCGGCACAAGCGCGGGCCTGGGCTGGCTCAAGACATATCAGAAAGGGAGCTGACCATTGAAAATCGGATTTATCGGACTGGGTGTTATGGGACGCCCGATGGCACAGCATCTGATCGAGGCGGGTCATGAGCTTTACCTGCATCGGGTGAAGCCTGCGTCGGCCCATCTTGTCGAAGGCGGTGCAACGGCCTGCGCGTCCGCATCGGAGGTGGCACGCTCGGCAGACATCATCATCCTCATGCTTCCCGATACACAGGATGTCGAGCAGGTTCTCTTCGGCGAAGACGGCGTGGTGAGCGGCGTTGAGCCTGGCAAGCTGATCATCGACATGAGTTCCATTTCGCCGCTTGCGACGAAGGAATTCGCCGCCCGGGTCGCGTCGCGCGGGTGCGATTACCTAGATGCGCCGGTGTCGGGTGGAGAGGTCGGCGCACAGGCTGCCTCTTTGACCATCATGGTGGGCGGCAAGCCGGAGATCTTCGAGCGGGCCAGGCCGCTGTTTGAAAGGATGGGCAAGAACATCACGCTGATTGGCGGGGTGGGTGACGGACAGATCGCCAAGGTCGCCAACCAGATCGTTGTCGCACTCAATATTCAGGCCGTCTCGGAAGCGCTCAGGTTTACCATCGGGGCGGGAGCCGATCCTGCCGTCGTCCGCAAGGCGCTGATGGGAGGGTTTGCAGCATCTCGTGTCCTGGAAGTTCATGGGGAGCGGATGATCAATGAGACGTTCGAGCCCGGCTTTCGCATTCGCCTGCACCATAAGGACTTGTCGCTGGCCCTGGAGTCGGCGCGTCTGTTGCAGCTGATGTTGCCGAATACGGCCATCGTCCACCAGCTGATGAACGGAGCCTTGGCTAAGGGGTTGGGTGAGAAAGATCATGCGGCGCTTATCCATGCGCTATAGGCGCCCTGACGGATGGGAGGCCGACGGGAGCGATTGTCGATGATAGAGAACCCCCGTCTGTTTCTGACAGCATTGTATGAGGCGGCCGTACAAGCTGCCGACCCGCTCCACAGGATCAAGGAGCTGCTGCCGGTTCTTCCCCCCAGCGGTCGCGTCGTCGTTGTCGGCGCCGGAAAGGGCGCCGCCCAGATGGCGCGTTCGCTCGAGAGCCTTTGGGATGGTCCCCTGAGCGGTGTTGTGGTGACACCCTATGGCTATGAGTGTGAAACGCTGCGGATAGATGTGATCAGTGCGGCGCATCCGGTGCCGGACAAGGCGGGCATGGTGGCCGCCGAGGCGCTCAAGGCGAGCGTGTCCGACCTGTCCCGCGATGATCTTGTGATTGCGCTGATCTGTGGCGGGGGTTCGGCATTGCTTCCGGCACCTCCGGCCGGCTTTGCTCTCGCAGACGAGGTTGCCTTGAACGAGGAGCTGCTAGCTTCGGGTGCTCCGATTTCAGCCATGAATGTCGTTCGCAAGCATTTTTCAACAATAAAGGGGGGCAGGCTGGCGGCGTCGACGAAGGCCAAGGTGGTCAGTTTCGTGGTTTCCGATATCCCCGGGGATGATCCGGCATTGGTATCTTCCGGCCCCACAATTCCCGACCGCAGCACCCGCCGCGACGCCCTCGAGATCATAACCCGGTATCGGCTCAAGCTTCCGCAGCGAATGCTGGAGTTCATCGGCACGGACGCAGCCGACGCACCGCACCCCGCCAGCCGGGTCTTTGCCACCCACGACCATCACCTCGTTTCCTCCGCTCGGATCTCGCTTGAAGCGGCAGCCGATTTCGCACGCGGTTCAGGAGTTGCGGCTGTGGTCTTGTCCGATTGCATGGAGGGCGAGGCACGGGAAGTTGGCCGCGTGCACGCGGCCATCGCGCGCGAGATCGCGATGCAAAACAGCCCGTTCAATCGCCCCTGCGTGCTGCTCTCCGGCGGCGAGACGACTGTGACTCTCCGAACACGAGACGGAAAAGGCGGGCGCAACGGCGAGTTTGCGCTGTCGTTTGCGCTCGCCGTTGATGGTCTCGATGTGTTCGCGCTCGCGGCTGATACCGATGGCATAGACGGATCGGGAGACAACGCCGGCGCATTTGCAGATGGCACCAGTGTGGAGCGCTTCATGGCACAACAGGTCAACGGTTGCGCCCGACTACAAGCGAACGACAGCTATTGTGCCTTCTCCGCCGTCGGTGATCTGTTCGTTTGCGGCCCCACAGGTGTCAACGTCAATGATCTGAGAGCCATTCTCATTCCATGATCTACAGTCAGACATACCGGACACCGACATCGCAGAAAGCCCGACACGTCAATCCGCACGCCATCGACCCAATGCCTTTGGTCAGGCATGGACGTGTCCTGCGAGCTCCTCCGGTTCTCGGATCGATGAACTTGATTCCACGACATCAGGATGGTGTGTTACACAGTCTTGGCCCAAGCCGCTCACTGCAGGAATGATCTGCAACATGTGCGAGATTTGCAGAAAACGGGCTGTCAGTTCATCCGTGAAACGTTGCAGGACGTCCTTCACCGCCTTGTTGATGTCAAAGGCCGCTTTAGGGCCCTCGCATTGATCCATAGTTCAGCTGATGCCGTTGTTGGCCCCGCCAAGGTTAGGTAAAATCCCCCTGTATATGGACTCTATCTCTGCGGCCTCTGCATCCGTGAGCTGAGCAAATTCTCGCTCGCGTGCGCGCTTGGAAAGCGTTCCATCGTTTTGCCGCAGAAAGCGAAATAGCAGATCCATAATCCTGTCAGGCATATCCACCAAGGCAGACACGCGCTTCCTGAAGGTGTCGTAGCCAGCGAGGAAAGCCGTCTCCGCAGGCAGATCGAGATCGACCGTCCGTGCCACGCACGAGAATAGGAATTCCGCATGCGGTGTGGCATCGAAAAAGCGATAAAAGTCAGCAGTCTCACTGAGCACTTCGACATTCCCACGCTCGGTCGCCACCCAGCGGATCAAAGGCAGCAATCTGCGCGAGTAGCTTTCTAACGTGCGCCGATAATCGCCTATGCGATCAAGGATCACCGCCGATACTGGGAACACAATCCCGGGCGGGTTGAACCCACATGCAGCCAGCACGTGATGGATCAGGAAACGATGAAGACGTCCATTACCGTCTTCAAACGGATGAATATAGACAAAGCCAAAGGCCAGCACCGCGGCAGCAATAACCGGATCAAGCTCTGGAGCTGTCAGGCGGTCGAAGGCGGTCAGGCCATTCATCAGCTCTTCGAGGTCCTGGTGCTTGGCACTGATATGATCAGGGATTGGCGTACCGGTATTGCGGTCATGCTCGCCGACAAACCCGCCTTCGGTGCGCAAGCCCAGCTGCACGAAACGCGCATCGCCGATTACGATACGCTGCAGGCGCAACAGCTCATCCAGATCGATGGAACGCCGTCCGGCTTCCCCGATAACTTGCCCCCATCGCAGGATGCGATCCTGCGGCGGATCTTCCCCTTCGATCTCGAAGCTGGATCGCGAATCCTTCAACAGAAGGAAAGCTGCGGTGCGCGCCAGCAAGTCGGCCGGGACATTCGCGACGAGCGCGCGCGCCTGCGCGGCAAGATTGCGGGCAACGTACGCATTCAGATCCGGCGTCTTGAAGATCATCGGGCAAAAATCAGGAGTACCCGGCAGATTGTTCTTCACGCGATGGCGGGTCGAGCTCGATCCCGCGACAGCCCATTGGCGCTCGGGATCAACGACGCTCGCATAAACACCCGCGGCCGCGTCGGGCAGGTCTAGCTGCTCCTGCAGGAGCCATTCATAGAGAAACCAGATGCGGCGCGCGTAAGATCCCGTCGGAGCCGCGCGGACGATCTCCGCGATAGGGCCGGGTCCGGTAGTGCGGAACAGGGACTTCAGAACAGCGAGGTCGAGCCCTTCATAGCGCAGGGCAAATATAAGCTGGGCATCGAGCGCGCTGGCGGGCTGGTGTCGGGGCGTAAAGATACGCCAGCCGTCGGTTTCATAGACCTTATGGCGCGGGCCAATCGCCGCCAGCGTACGCGGTACCGGCACAGCAAGTTCATAGGCATTGATCAAGGCGGCATATCCCGCAGGGATTGCTTCCTCAGGAAGCCACCGCTCGAGAAAAACAGCTACGGGGCCTGAAAAGGACTTCTGCGGTGCGCGAGGCATAAATTCAGCGCCTTTTTGTGAATAATCAGTGACGGATACTTAGATTGCATGAAAAACGATCACTTCCAATGAAGAATGATGCCAAATATCGGGAGTTCATGATTTTCGGTAACCGAAGCGCATTGTCGTGGCTTATTTGGGTAGCAGGGCAAAGGCGCGGTTTTCTCTGGCACGAGTACCAAAGGCGAGCGGAAGTATGGGCCTGCCTCTAACAAAGCATGGTGGTGACGCGCCGCATTTGAATATGGCACGGCCGTTTTGCGGCTGGGCAAGGATGATAAACAGACAGATCATTTTTTAAGGAATGATACCTGTAGACGTCTTTTTTGTTGACCAAACGGATGAGAGCTTGAGGTGGCGATGGAAAGGCATCACGCCGATAGCGTTCGCTCCGGTAGCGATTTCGATCTGCGCGTGCACTGATGCTGGCGCCGCCCGTCCTGCTGCTGGACGAACCGACCTCGGCGCTCGACGTTTCTATCCAGGCTGAACTGCTCAATCTTCTGGCCGACCAGCGGGACGAGGGTAACCTAACCTATGTCCTGGTCAGCCACGACATGGCTGTCATCGGGCACATGTGCGATCGGGTTCTTGTCATGCAGGAGGGCGTGTTCGTAGACGAACTGACGCAAAACGACCTGCGGTCGGGAACGGTCCACGCCGCATATTCGCGCGAATTGTTGGCATCAACCTCTCTTTGAACTGCCACGTTCACGTCAAAGATCCTTCGTAGTGATGTATGAGGATCTGGTGAAGCACTCTCCCCGACGCTTGCGCCTGATCAGGCCGATGCCCAGAGTTTCGCTTTTCCAATCGCCCATCGCTGCAACGGCGTAGCGGTTGGGTTGACGATGGAGCGCTCGAAGCGGTCAGCGACAAAGAGACTGCCGATCACGGAGACGATGCAGACGAAGCTTTGTTGCGCGTCTGATGAATGCAACCGATACATGAATTCCCCCGTTTCCGCGGCCGGCCTGCAGTGCGGTTCCCGCCAAGGCAAAGAGCTCGTCCTGCCGCACTGGGAATGCCAAGTTTCTCAACCTGAACCACGGCTTTGCGCCCCATGTTAGACGCTGAACTGGCAGCTCACCTTATCCGGAAGCTGCCACCTGCATCTCTTGCTTCTTCCTGTTGCAAGGAGAGGGACTGTCTCACCAATTTGCCCGTCCTTGCATTTGTAGATGACCAGTCCTGATTTGGCTCAGCGTCCCTCCCGCCTTTGCCACTCTACAAAGTCTGCCTGCACCTTGGCGTTTGTCGCGGGATAGAGACCAATGATCGAGGCACCGTTGTTGACCTGTTCAAGGACAAAGTCTTCGAAGCTTTCCATCCCGCTGCATTCGTCTGCGATTTCTTCGGCAAGATGGGCTGGGATCACCATGACCCCATCACCATCGCCCAGGAGCACGTCGCCTGGGAAGACGGGGGCATCGCCACAGGATATGGGGACGTTGATGTCGAGCGCCTCATGCAGGGTGAGGTTGGTGGGAGCCGACGGACGCTGGTGATAGGCCGGCATGTCCAGCTTTCCGATCCCGTCTGCGTCTCGAAATCCTCCATCCGAGACGACGCCGGCGCAGCCGCGCATCGCGAGGCGGGTGACCAGGATGGAGCCTGCCGAGGCCGCACGGGCGTCCTTGCGGCTGTCCATGACCAGCACCCAGCCTTCGGGACAGGTGTCGACGGCGACGCGCTGCGGGTGGTCGGCATTGCGGAAGACGGTGATCGGGTTGCGGTCCTCCCGCGCCGGAATGTAGCGCAGCGTGAAGGCCTGACCGACCATGTTGCGCCCCTTCCAGGACACCGGCTGGACGCCCTGAATGAACTGGTTGCGAAGGCCCCGCTTGTAGAGCGCGGTCGCGACCGATGCGGTTGAGATCCTCATCAGCTTGTTGCGGGTGTCGTCGGAAAGCACGTAGTCGGACATCTTGTTCTCCGGATCTGGAACGTCAGTTGATCGCTGGCTCCTCGACCTTGGGGCCGAAGTCGGTTTTGAGGAAATCGAAGTCGCAGCCCTTGTCGGCCTGCTCGATGTGCTTGGTAAACATCAGGCCGTAGCCGCGGCCGTAGCGAGGCTCAGGGGCGACCCAGGCCGCACGGCGGACCTCCAGTTCGGCATCGCAGACAAGCATGTTCAAGCTCCGATTTGGAATATCCAGCTCGACCATGTCGCCCGTCTCCAGCAAGGCAAGCGGGCCGCCGACATAGGCCTCCGGGGCTGCATGGAGGACACAGGCGCCGAACGAGGTGCCGGACATCCGGGCGTCGGAGATGCGTACCATGTCACGCAGCCCGAGCTTCAGAAGTGCCTTCGGCATCGGGATCATGCCCCATTCCGGCATGCCCGGCCCGCCCTGCGGACCGGCATTGCGCAGCACTAGAACCGTATCCGGCGTCATCGGATAGTCCGGATCGTCGATGATCGTCTTCAGCTCCGCATAGCTGTCGGCCACCAGTGCGGGGCCACGGTGGTGGTGGAACTTGCGGTCGCAGGCGGCCGGTTTGATTACCGCGCCGTCGGGGCAGAGATTGCCTTTCAGGACGGCCAGCGAACCCTCATGATAGACTGGGTTGGAAAGTGGGCGGATGACATCGTCGTTCCACACCTTGACCAGTTCGAGCCCTTCGGTCAGCGGCTGTCCCGTCACGGTGATCGCGCTGGAATCCAGCTTGTCGCCGAGCTGCTTCATCAATGCCCGCAGGCCGCCCGCGTAATAGAAGTCCTCCATCAAGTAGGTTGTCCCGGAGGGCCGGATGTTGGCGATGACGGGCGTCGTGCGGCCGACGCGGTCGAGATCGTCCAGCTCCAGCGGCACGCCGCCACGGCGTGCCATGGCGATCAGGTGGATGATGGCGTTGGTCGAGCAGCCTGTCGCCATGGCGACAGTCACGGCGTTGGTGACGGCGGCAGGGGTCACGATCTGGTCCGGCGTCAGGTCCTCCCAGACCATGTCGACGATCCGGCGCCCGCACTGGGTCGACATGCGCTGGTGTCCGGCATCGGCTGCGGGAATGGAGGAGGCGCCGGGCAGCGTCAGGCCCATGGCTTCGGCAATCGCCGTCATCGTGCTGGCCGTGCCCATTGTCATGCAGTGCCCGTAGGATCGTGCGATGCCGCCTTCGATGCCCTGCCATTCCTCCTTCGAGATCGTCCCGGCACGACGCTCGTCCCAGAACTTGAACCCGTCAGTGCCGGAGCCGAGGTGCTTGCCGGCCCAGTTGCCACGCAGCATGGGGCCCGCCGGCAGGTAGACGAAGGGAAGCCCCATGCTGAGCGCTCCCATGACGAGACCTGGCGTGGTCTTGTCACATCCGCCCATGAGGACCGCGCCGTCGATCGGATGCGAGCGCAGCAGTTCCTCCGTCTCCATCGCCAGCATATTGCGGTAGAGCATGGTCGTCGGCTTGACGAAGTTTTCCGACAGCGAGAGCGCCGGGAGTTCCATCGGGAACCCGCCCGCCTGCAGGACGCCGCGCTTCACCCACTCGACGCGATCCTTGAAGTGCATGTGGCAAGGCTGCGCATCGGACCAGGTGTTGATGATCGCGATGATTGGCTTGCCCTCCCAATCGTGCGGGTCATAGCCCATCTGCATGGTCCGTGAGCGGTGCCCGAAGGAGCGCTGGTCGTCCGGCACCATCCAGCGGGCTGAACGCAATTGGTCATAGGTCTTGCGGCGGGTCATGGCGTTATCCAGTGAATGCAAAGGTAAACCAGATGAGGAGGACGGTGGCGGCAGCTCCGATGACTTCGGGCCAGTTGCCGAAGTCCGCCTCCGCAGTTTCGTCGACCGAGAACTCCGTCGGCGCGATGTCTTCGTCGCCCCTCATGAGATTGCGGTTGGTGTCGTCGTGATCGCTCATCGTCGGCTCCTCAGTTCAACAGGCTCGGAATGAAGAGGGCGATCTGCGGAAAGAACAGCACCAGCGTCAGCCCGACCACCTGCAGGGCGATGAACGGAAGGACGGCGGCAAAGATATCCTGCAGGCTGACCTCTTTCGGAGCGACCGACTTCAGGAAGAAGCAGGCAGGCCCGAAGGGTGGCGAGAGATAATAGATCTGGATATTCATGGCGAAGAGCACGCCGAACCAGATCGGATCGAAACCGAGGTCGATGACGACCGGCGCAAAGATCGGCACCGTGATGAACAGGATCGCAATCCACTCGAGGAAGGTCCCGAGCACCATCACGATCAGCATCATGACAATGATGACGGCAAGCGGGGGGACGTCGAGCGAGGTCAGGATGCCGCGCAGGAATTCTCCTCCGCCGATGCGGTTGTAGATGCCAATCAGGGCGACGGCACCGAGCACGAGCCAGATGATCGAGCCGACAGTCAGGACCGTCTGTCGCATCGCATCGCGCATCATCACCCAGGAGAGCTCCCGGCGCGCTGCGGCCACGACGATGGCGCCGACCGCGCCGACGGCCGCAGCCTCGGTGACGGTTGCGATGCCGGAGTAGATGATTCCGAGAACGGCGCCGATCAGGAGGCCGGGAAGGATGACGCCCTTCAGGAACGGCAGCCGCTTGACGAAGGGGAGACGGGTCTCGGGGATGTCGTAGATCGGCGCCATCGCCGGGTTAAGCCGCACCCGGATGAGGATATAGATGATGTAGAGCGAGGCGAGCAGCAGCCCCGGGCCAAGCGAAGCGGCGAAAAGCGCCGTGATGGAAACCTGTGCCGCAAGACCGTAGACGATCAGCACGACAGATGGCGGGATGAGGGTTGCAAGGGCCCCGGCGGCGCAGATGATCCCGATCGCGAGTTTCTTGTCGTACCCCAGGCGGAGCATCTGCGGCAGCGCGATGAGGCCCAGCATGACGATCTCGCCGCCCATGATGCCCGACATGGCCGCGAGGATGACGGCGACGATGCAGGTCTGAACACCAACGGAGCCGCGGAACCGGCCGCCGATGATCGCCATCGACTCGAAGAGCGAGTGCGCTATCCCGGAACGTTCGAGGATATTGGCCATGAACACGAAGAACGGCACCGAGATCAGCTCGTATTTGTGCAGGACTTCGGTGACATTGGCCGAGACGATGAAGAAGCCGGCTCGTTCCCCGAAGTAGAGAAGGGCGGTACCAAGCGAGACGAGCAGCGTCGTGATGCCAAGCGGGATGCCGATGGCCATCAGGGCCAGCAGCGATCCGACGATCAGGAGGGTGATGTATTCAATGCCCACCGAAGCTGTCCTTTTCCGTACGCTGGAACCAGCGAATGATGTTGGCGAGGAGCTGCAGCAGGTAGAGCACGCAACCGGTAAGGAGCAGGACCTTGAGATAGCTTGGCTGCAGGGAGTTCATGGCCGTGCCGGAAAATTCCGGACGCGAAAGGACCTTCATCGCAGGCCCCCAGACGGCGCGTGCGAGGAGAGAGACGGCAACGAGTGCGGCCAGCAGCTGAAGAAGACGAAAGAGACGCCAGACACGCGGGCCGACCAGCAGCTCCAGCATGGTGATGGAGATGTGGCGGTTGCGCTCGGTGACATAGCCGACCGCCAGCACCCATGCGGTGGCACAAAGCGTCATCGAAAGCTCGGTGGACCAACTCGTGGGCCGGTCGAAGCCATATCGCATGACCACTTCGAGGGCCGATGCGACGATGCAGGCAAAGAACAAGACAGAGCAGCTATGCCCGACAAAGACGCTGACGCGGTCCATGGATGAGGCGTAGCGCGCAAGAAGATCTTTCATGGTCCCCTCGATTGCGACAGGTGAAGGGCCCGGCCGAGTTCGGCCGGGTGCGTGATCAGTTTTTGAGGAGGCCGATCTTCTTCATGTAGGCGAGGTTGGCATCCAGAGCCTCCTGAGCCAGGTCGCTTTTCTCGGCAAATTTCAGCCATTCGGCGCGGGCGACTTCGCGCAACTGGTCGCGATCTTCCTGAGCCCAGTCGATGACTTCGATCTTGCCGCCGGCGCCATCGGCCTTCGCCTTCTCCTGGTCCTGCTGATCGACCACCTTGGTCAGGTCCTGCATGGCGGCGTACCACCAGTCACGCAAGGCCGTCTGATCTTCGGCGGAAAGATCCTCCCACGTCTCCGTGTTCATGGTGAACTGCATCAGCGGCATCGAGTGGATGCCGGGATAAAGCGGGAAGGGCGCGACGTCATGCAGGCCGGTAGCGACATTGTTGACATAGGCGGACGCATCGGCGGCATCGACGATGCCCTTTTCTAGGGCGCCATAGACTTCCGAGAACGGAATGGAGACGGGGCTGGCGCCCGCCGCGGCGAACACGGCCGAGGCCAGACCTTCCGGTGCCCTGATCTTCTTGCCTTTGAGATCTTCGAACGTCCGGATGGCCGTTCGCGCCGGCAACGATTCGCGGCTGTAAGGGCCGCAGGCGATGAGGTGCACTTCGCCACCGGTGACGTCATCGAGGATCTTCTGCTGAATTTCCTCGCCGCGGTCTTCCTTGCAGAAGTCGAGCATCTGCGCGGGAGTATCGTAACCTGAAATGAGATCGGCCATGATGGCGAAGGCCGGCTCGATGCCGGAAAAGTAGTTCACGGACGTGAAGTCGCCGTCCAGAACGCCGGCTGAAACGGCTTCGATCGTATCCTTGGCGGGTACGACAGATGCATTGGGGGTCAAGGTGATCTCGACGCGACCGTCGGTCATCTCGGAGATCTTCGGCAGCCAGTTCTCGGTGAGATACTGCATCGAAAAATCGCCGGCATTGAACGACGACTGGATCGAGTATGTCTCGGCATTGGCTGCCGAAGAGAGGCCGGCGACAGCGATGCCGGCAAGAAGAGCGTGTTTCAGGTGCATGGAATCCTCCCTGTGAAAACGATCGAGGACCTCCATCCCCGTAACAAATGCACTAATATATTAGTTTCGCACTGTCAACGGGTGCGCTATATTGAGGCAATAAAGGACACCAGATGACGACATTGCCCCACCGCGAAGCCGCGCCGGTCGCGAACATCCCGATCCGCAGGACGTCGACCTCGCATCAGCTTTATGAGCAATTGCGGGAGCGTATCATCGCGCTTGAGCTGCCTCCGGCTCTGCAGTTGTCGCGCAACGAGCTGGCCGAGGCTTACGGTGTGAGCCAGACGCCTGTGCGCGACGCGCTGCAGATGCTGGAAAAAGAGGGGCTGGTGGTGGTCTATCCGCAATCGAAGACGGAGGTGACCCGGATCGACCTGCGCCATGCCCGCGAAACGCAATTCCTGCGCATGTCGCTTGAGCTTGAAGTCGTGCGGACGCTGTCGACGGAGCCCGCCCATCCTGCCATAGATCAAGCAGCGCGCCTGGTGCAACTGCAGGAGACAGCGGTCAATATTGACGAGGACCTTGAACGGTTCGCTCTTCTCGACAGGCAGTTCCATCGCCTGATGTTCGAGGCCGCCGGCGTCCCCGACCTCTGGTCGCTTATCCAGTCCCGCTCAGGGCATATCGATCGCCTGCGCAAGCTTAATCTCATGGATCCAGGCAAGGCCGCAACCATTCTGGCCGCGCACCGAGAGATCGTCACTCACCTTCAGGCGCAAGAACTTTCATCCGCACAGGAGGCGGTGCGCCGGCATCTTTCCGGTACGCTGGCTAAGGTCGACGAGATCCAGCGGGCTCATCCGCAGTTTTTCTGACATGCTATCGCAGACGCGCCCGTTCATTGGGTCGTGGGTGCCATTTTCTCCTGCACGCCGTGCCGAACCCAAAATGGAGCTTCACGAGCCGGCGTCGCCTTGCCCGACGTGCCTTGGATCATCGCGCCATGGAAGCGCGCAAGCGTATCGGAGGAGCAAGGTCTTCCTTTGCTACTTCAACGGCGACGCGCTCTCGTGCACAAAGGTCAGATCCGATATTGGAAAGATGCACGGTGACGACGATTGATGAAATTGCAAAAGGTTCTCTATAACGCGATCGGGGCAGAAGAAATGCGCGTCATCAGTGTCGCTATCTTCTCGCCAGCGGCCGTGAACGCGGTTGGAAGAAATCCCCATCGAGCGGCTTGCGGAGAGATCTCTGTCCTCACGAAGCCGTGATGTCAATTGGTGTTGCAGCGGCTGAATATCAGGATACTTGCTACCCGGAGGCTTGAGCCCTGCAGGTGCACATTGAGTAGAACCCGACCCGCCCTCCTTCTCCTGATCGCGTCCCTGATCCCGGTTATCGTCCTGGCGGCGGCGGTTGGGCGATATTTCATCCAGGAACAACAGAGAGATCTGGACAATGAGGTGCACGAGCGGGCGAGCGTCCTGGCTGCGGCGCTGCAACGCGAACTGGACTCTCAAGTCAAGCTGTTGACGGTGGTTGCGGAATCGCCCCGCCTGGACCCACCGATATCGCGAAGGCCCTTCACGGAAATCGTGCGTCGCATGAGAGAGCGGATCCCCGAATGGGAGCAGGTTCGCATATCGGATAAGGAGGGCGATGTCCTCTTGGCGGTGCCACCGATGAAGGACGGCACTGCGCGCCGCGTGGTCGACCTCCCTAGTCATGAGATAGTCG
This sequence comes from Pseudorhizobium marinum, assembly GCF_000705355.1. Classification (NCBI taxonomy): domain Bacteria; kingdom Pseudomonadati; phylum Pseudomonadota; class Alphaproteobacteria; order Hyphomicrobiales; family Rhizobiaceae; genus Pseudorhizobium; species Pseudorhizobium marinum. Next base: position 31,030 of record NZ_JMQK01000013.1, on the reverse strand, counting down.
TCCGAGACGGTGCGCCTGTCGTTGGCGACATTGCCCTTGGCCCGGGCGGCAATGCCGCCTTTGCGGTGAGGGTGCCGATTTCCAGAGAGGATCGGGTGAGGGCGGTTCTGTCCGCCGTCATCCGACCGACCATCGTTACCGATCTTCTTTATGGGAACGGCCTGCCGCCATCGTGGGCGGCCTGGGTTCTGGACGGGCGAGGCCGTCTCGTTACTTCAACCGGTGCGCCCGCACTGGCCGGCGGTGAGGCCACAGCCTTTGCCACGTTTTCGGGATCGGGGTTCGGTCTGGGTCGGCTCAATGACGGTGTGGAGCTTCGGGTTGCAGAGGCCGCTCTTCAAGGGACTCCTTGGCGGGTGAGGGTAGGTCTGCCGGTATCGGAATATCAGGCGCTCTCTCGAAAGGCATCGCTGCTGCTTGCCGGCGCGAGTTGCTTCACCCTTTTGCTGTCTGGATCAGCTGCTCTGCTGTTCTTGCGTGAAGCCCGCGCCAGAAATCGAGAGCGTGAGACAATTGCCAATTGGCAGCGCATGGACGCACTTGGAAAGTTGACAGGGCAGGCGGCGCACGACTTCAACAATCTCCTGATGGTGTTCCAATCCGGCGTCGATGGCATTTCGAGACGGCGGCACGACGAGCAGCGAGTGACGCAGCTTTTGACCCATATGGCGAGCGGAGTTGCGAGAGGCAAGACAATCACGCAGCGGCTGCTCTCCTTCTCCCGGCGTTCGAACCAAGGCGCCGAACGCATTGATCTGGACGTTAAGCTTGCCGAAACCCTCCCTCTTCTCCAGCAAGCGGCGAACGATTCGATCGTAATCGTAACAGACGTGGCGCCTGAGACATGGTCCGTGCATGCCGATCCGGCAGCGCTGGAAATCGCGCTCATCAACCTTGCTACAAACGCAAGAGAGGCAATGACCAGCGGGGGCGAGCTCCGGATATCAACGAGAAACGTCGCCGATGGCCGGGCGGAAGACCCGGAGCTGCGGGGCGAATTCGTGGCAATCACTGTGGCAGACACCGGGACCGGAATTGCCGCCGATGCGCTCAGGCGGGTGTTCGAGCCGTTCTACTCCGAGAAGAAGGGCAGCGCCGGTCTGGGACTGACCCAGGTTCACAGCTTTGCCAAGGGGAGTGGAGGCTCTGTAAGCGCGGTAAGTCTTCCTGGCCGCGGGAGTGCCTTTACCATCCTCCTTCCGAGATCGCGCGAGGAACGACCCGGTCAGGACGCCGTCGACGCGGCGGCCAACGAACTTCCTCGCTCGATCCTGATCGTCGATGATACCCCATCGTCACTGGAATCCGTCCGTTTGTCACTGGAGACGTTGATACCTGAGATCGTGAGTGCTTCGGACGGCAGTCAGGCTCTCAGACTGCTCCGGCAGCGCCCTGACCTGGAAGCAGTTCTGAGCGACATCATGATGCCAGGCATGTCGGGAATAGAGCTGGCGGCACATATTGCGCAGACGGACCGCCGCCTGCCGGTGGTGTTGATGACGGGCTACAGTGACAAACTGGAGGGAGGATCTGACCTGGGTCGTCCGGTCGTGGCCAAGCCGTTCAAGACGGAGGAACTCGCCGACGCATTCGCCAAAGCACGGGGTGCCGTCAACTCCACCAATGTCATCCCCTTGAAGGCCACATGAGACGGTCGATGCTCGTCATCAGAAGGGCGGGAACCCGGAGGTATCTGCTACGGCAGGCTCGATCCAAGATGGGAACTGCGGCACGGCTGACCATCAGGTCGAGCCGATTTCCAAACCATCAATCAGTTCGCTCTTCCCAACAACCGGCACACCCATTGATGCCAAGACGGTCGCCTCTGCTGTGGGGACATTTTCCAACGTCGTTGGCAACGTTTCCCTGGTCCTTGGTGAGCCCAAGGTGACTGGCGACGATAAGGAGACCTGGACTGTTGGCGGAAGCGACAAGAGAGCCTCCCTCCAAGCCCGAGTTTTATTTCTGGGTCCTTGTTCTGCTGCAGCCTGCGTTGGCGAGTGGTGGCGGGCCCTTCAACGAGCTCGAACCCGCCGCTGCTGGCAGTCAGAGAAAGTCCGGGGTGGTGACCCCCGGACATTCAGTCTTTCGTAGCGCCAGGTTCATTCGAGAACCTGTACGACAGTGTAGTCCTGCGGGTTTACGATCACCCGGCGCTCATTGACGTAAGTGTAGGCATACTGGGGGGCCTCAGGAACGGGCGTCAGCACGACCGTCCGTGGCAGGGGCTGGCCAACGGCGATCTCCTGCTCGACCACGATGGGCTGGGCCGGCACGGGCTGTTCGCGGACATAGGTGACAACCTGTTCTGGTGGTGGATCGATCGCCGAGCCAATTACTGCCCCGGCAATGCCGCCGACGGCCGCGCCGACCGGGCCGCCCACAACTGCGCCAGTAGCAGCGCCGCCGACCATACCACTCGTGGCGCCTTCCTGTGCCATGGCGCCGGTGGTGAACATTGCGACTGATGCCGCTGCAATGATAATCGTTTTCATGGCCATCTCCTCTTTGGTTGTGGCTGGCTATAGAACGATGTTGGACGCGCCGCGTTCCGCCGTAGGACTTAGGTCTGACACTCGCGCACCGGCACGCGTGTCAGATCTTTGAGAGCGCGGGCCGCGGCCTTCTGGCGATCCGGCACGTCAACTGAACATCTCATGAACAGCAACACCTGGGCTGCGGCGGCGGAGCGGAATCGTCGAGTCAGGGCGCGCCCGCTGTCGGGAAGCGCATCTGCGGCATGGCCGCGTCGCCGCCGATGCCCGAGGAAGATCGCCGGCCGCCGACCACGCCCTGCGCCGAGACCAGGGTCTTGGCAAGCGGTTGGCCGCCGAGGGGCCTGAGAAACCGCCGGAGAAAGGGAAAGGGATGGGGATGGGCGAAGGTCCTCAGCTGTGCGACGTCATCCAGACGCCCACCAGCGTCACTGCAAGTCCGAAGAACATCGCGACCGTCAACGGTTCGGAAAACAGCGCCCAGGCCCAGAGCATGGTGACGGGCGGGCTGAGATAGATGGCGGCACTCACCTTGGCGACGGGAAACATCCGCAGACTCTTGTAATAGATGCCGTAGGCCATGAAGGTCGCGATCAGCACCAGCCAGGCGATGCCGATGGCGAAGTCCGGCGTCATCGGCGGCGCAAGCCCGCCCTGAAGCAGCGCGCAGAGGCCGAAGAGCAGCGAGCCGGTCAGGCTGTGGATGCAAAGGCTCTGGTGCACCGGCATCGGCTGCGTCCGCCGGCGCCGGTAGAGCACGGACGCGAGCGCGAAGACCAGCATCGAGGCGACCGTCACGCCATAGGCCCAGAGCGGCGCCGTGCCGAAGCTCAACGTATTGAAGGAGACGATCAGCACGCCGGAGACGGCGATCGCGGTCCCGAGCCACTGCCGCCGGCTCAGCGGTTCTCCAAGCACCGGCTGTGACAGCGCCGCGATTGCCAGCGGCACGAGATCCGAGATCAGCGCCACGAGACCTGTCGGCACCCGCTGCTCGATCGCCAGCGCAAAGCCGCCGAGATAGAGGAAAACCGACATGACGCCGAAGAGCATCTGCTCGCGGATGCCGCGCCACTGCAGTTTCGGTCCGAAGGCGATCGCGAACGGCAGCAGGATCAGCCCGGAGATGAGCGTGCGCCAGAAGAGCAGCAGCGCCACGTTCGCCTCTTCGCTGGCATAGCGGATGCCCACGAAGCCGGAGCTCCAGCCGATGATCAGCAGCGCCGCCATCAGCGGCCACAGCAGGCGAGCGGATTTCTCTGCGGGGGAAGAAAGAAACTGATCGGTCATGCGGCCTCGAGCGTCTGATGCACACCCCATCTAGGGCAAGTGTGAGCGGCCATCACATGACAAATATCGATCGGTGCATGACCCGGCATTTTCAGTCGTCATTGTAAGTTGAAACCGAGCGCGGCGTGCGGCACAGTCCGATCGACAAGAGATGGCGATGAACCGATGCGCGAGTTGAACAACCGACGCCTGGAGATAGATGCGCTGCGCGTCCTGTCGGCGATCCGCAACCACGGCGGCGTCACCCGCGCCGCCGAAGCGCTGGGGTTGTCGCAGTCGGCAGTCAGCCACAAGATCAGGCGGCTGGAGACGAGCCTTGGCTGCGACCTCCTGAGCCGCCGACCCGGCGCGCCCCTGTTCACGGCCGAGGGGGAGGACCTCTTGGGCTACGCGTCACGCATCCTCGGACTGCATGACGAAGCGCTTCTCAGCCTGTCGAAGACGGCGCTCACCGGACGCCTGATGCTCGGACTGACGGAAGACACCACCTGCAGCGACCTTGCCCGCATCCTCGGCCGCTTCCGCCGCCTGCATCCGGCGGTCTCGGTGCGCACCCGGGTGCGCATGAGTACCGTGCTGCGCGCCATGCTGGAACAGGGCGAACTCGATGCCGCGATTGTCCAGCTCTTCATCCATGAGGTGCGTCCGGCCGATGTGGTGCTCTTTCGCGAAAGCCTCTTCTGGGTCAAGCATCCCGATCTGCCGCTGCCCCAGGAAGGTGCGGTTCCCTTTCTTTCCTTCGACGAGAGCTGCTTCTACCGCCAATGGGCCCTCACGTTCGGCCAGAACGGCAGTGGGGAGGGTGGCCGGCACGGCGGCATGGTGCTGGAAACCGTCTTCGAATGCTCCAGCGCCGCGGGCATCGTGTCGGCGGTGACCGCCGGCCTCGGGGTGGCGCTCCTCAACGAGCGCCACCTGCGGCCCGACATGCAGGTGATCGCCGAGGGCCTGCCGCAGCCGCCCGGTCTCGCCTATGTGGTGCGGCGCGCACGCAAGGCCCGCAATCCGGCGCTGGATACGCTGGTGGCGGAGATCCGCAGCGAGATCAGCCGCCACGGTGGTCTGGTTCTGGCAAGTTGAGTGGCGGCTGAACCCACCCGGGGGTTTTTGCGTTGACGCCGTGCATGTATCTGCAACATGGAGAGTTCTCATGAATGTCCAGAAGTTCTCGGTATCCGATGCCTTGCTGGAGCGCTCGCCCGGCCAGGAAGGCGACATCTTTGCTGGCAATGTGATTGATCAGCGCCACGGCGGCCCTGTCACGATTGGCTTCGGTCGCTACGGCCCGCTCCAGAACCTTTCGGAAACCATGACCGTCCACGACACCATGGTGGTCCTCGAGGGACGGCTGACGGTCTCGACCGACTCCGCCACAGTCACCGCGGGGCCGGGTGAGGTGATCTATATGCCGCAGGGCGGGGCTGTCACCATCCGCTCTCACGAGGAAGGAGCGGTGACCGCCTATGTGACCTACCCGCATTGGCAGGAGGCGCGCGGCTGAACCTACGCTTACCGAGAGAAGGGGAAAGGCATCTGAGCCAGCAACACTTGCAGCCGAGGCGTCTCACCAGATGCAAGCTCCTCCTACAATCCCGGCATTGCCGCGATCAAGGGAGGCAGCGAGGTGTCATGCCTTCCCACACGTGACGCCGGCGTCGGAAGACGATGGTCGAGGCATGCCTCCTTGAGTGCCGAAGAATGAATCGCCCCCGGTGGAAGCCTGACCCTTGGAAGCCAGCTCACGGTCACCGTGCAGAAGGTGATGACCCCGATGGTACAGTTCTGTGGCAGTCTACGCTTTTCCTGCACGAGAAACGCTTTGATCCGATCGTTCCTGCTCCCATGCATGTCCCATGCTGACCGACACGCCATTTTCATGCGGCTGGCTCGCTTTGTAGACGTCGAAGCTGCTGTCAGTCTGATGACGTTTGCGTATGGGTGTCGGAGCAACCGGGTCGCCCGACCGCGAAGGCATGGAACGCCACCGGACCAGATTCCTTCGCGCGGAAGGGCAAGCCTGCAGGTAGCGCAGACCGCGTCGCTATCTCCGTCGCGGCAGACCGAGACAAGGATTGTGAGATTGTAAGGATGCGCGGGGAAGATACGGGCTTCGATGCCGCGTATTTGATATCACCCGGGCGGCTGGCGGCAGCAGCCCGGGGGCTCCAGCTTGCGGCCGATCTAACACGGTAGGAAATGCGGGGTGCGTTGGCCGCGACCGGAAAGGATCGTCTGCCTAAGCGACGCAATCTTGCCGTTGCCGCCTTCCTGGAGAGAACGGGCGGTCCGAAGATTAATCTGGACGCGGACATCGGGGGGCCATGTAAATCGGGCGTTGTTCATGTAGCATCCCCCTTCGACGATCACCGACGGTTGGGGCATCCTTGTTCCGATCACGTGTCTGAGCGTCTGCCGGGGCACAGGCCCCTGAAATTCACTGTCAGGGAGGTTCCACATGCCCGTTGCAATCCGCTTCACCGAGACCGGGGGGGCCGAAGTGCTGCACGCCACAGAAGTCGATGCCGTCGCGCCTGGAGCAAATGATGTTGTCATCGAACACGAAGCCATCGGCGTGAACTACCTCGACATCACCCAGAGGAACGGCGCGGTCAAGGTCCCTCTACCCTCGGGCCTGGGCCTTGAGGGTGCTGGTATCGTCAGTGCAGTCGGCTCGTCTGTGACGGACCTCAAGGCGGGGGATCGTGCCGCCTACATCCTCGGCCCCTTGGGTGCCTACTCGCAGAGCCGGACGATTTCGGCCGATAGGGTCATCCCGTTGCCGCCGGGTGTGACACCTGACATCGCTGCGACCGTCCTATTCAAGGGCATAACGGCGCAGTACCTCCTGAAGTCCACCTATCAGGTAAAACAGGGGACGGTCGTATTGCTCTATGGCGTTGGCGGAGCGCTCGGCCAGATCATGACACCCTGGGCGAAGCACCTCGGCGCGACAGTGATCGGCGTGGTCTCGAAAGGGTCGAGCGTCGACCGGGCCCGGATGCTTGGATGCGACGAAGTCCTGGTTTGGGGGGAAGGCGACCTCGCGGAGAAGGTTACCGCCTTCACGTACGGACAAAAAGCGGATGTCGTCTATGACGGCGTGGGCAAGTTGACTTTCGAAGCCTCCATCAACAGTCTGCGCCCGCGCGGCCTGATGGTTTCCTTCGGTGCCTCCACCGGTGCGCCTCCACCCGTCGAAGTTGCAATTCTTAACGCCAAGGGCTCCTTATACCTGACCCGTCCGGGGCTCGCAGCACATGCGACCGATGTCAAGGAGTACAAAGAGCGAGCCACCGACGTTCTTGATGCGGCCAGCGAAGGCATCTTCTCGACTGACTTCTGGAGGGAGTTCCCTCTCCGTGAGGCTGCCGCAGCGCATCAGGCTATAGAGAGCGGTAAATCTCGCGGCCCGGTGATACTTCGCCCGCATGGCGGGCGTGCCTGACGCATGAGAGGAATTGCATCTCCTTCAGAGATCAAAGCGACAATATGGAGCAGTTGCCACAAACCGGATTAAAGGCGCATGGCATCCCTTCGGATGCGATAGGCAGATGTAAAGTGATGTTTCTCGGCCGACGTGCGTTGGCCGACTAAGCAGGGTCGATCATGCTAACCACTCTGGCGACAATTTCGTCAATGGTGGAGGCGTCCAGCGTGTCGACATGTTTGGCAGTCCTTTGCTTCACCCGTTCCAGGATATCGAGCGCTCTTACCTGATTGCAAAGAGCCACACCGGTCGTCTTGTGGCCTGAGATATTGACGGCAAGACCGGCTTTGCGGGTGAACGCACCGCCCGTCGTAATGGGAACTGCAAGGCACATGCCGACCATATTGATTTCACGAGGGGTGATCACGACACAGCGATGGTCATCCCTCATTTCATTGCCGACAACGGGATTAAGATCGACGATAAAGACGTCGCCACGCTTTGGAATGTTGCTCCGAACCATCAGAACACTTCGTTACCAACGGGCGCGCCAACATTCCAGGAGGCCGCTTCTTTATTGAGCGCAACCATTTCATCTGCTCCTTCGAGCAGCTCGGCCAGCGTATATCTTTTCTTTCCCTGCTTCGGGGTCGCCACAAGAGACCCATTCCTGACAACCAAGGTCAATTCTGTGCCGACTTCGACGCCGAGCATCTTCAAAAGCGCGGGAGGAATGCTAAATACGGTCGCGCCGCCCTGACGGCGAATCTTTGCTGTGTTACTCATCTGATGAACTCCAGTGTGTGCTACTTAAATAGCACATTATTTGAATGCAACAAGGTACCTCGCAAGCTTCATGGATATTGTTAGCTCCTGGCTTCGCTTGAACTGTCACGCGTCGAAGCAGGCGTCTGTCGGCTGACCCATTGCGGATCTCTGCGCTGAAGCAGGAAACGGGTGGCGACTGGCGTGAGGGCGCAATAGCCATCTCCTGCATCATAAAAGGAGATGAAAATGGAACTGGCCAATAAGACTTTGATTGTCACCGGAGCCAGCAGTGGTATCGGAGCCGCTGCCGCCAGACTGTTTGCGTCCGAGGGGGCAAATGTCGTTCTGGCGGCGCGACGATCTGACGAGCTTCAATCCGTTGCCGATGACATCACCAGAGGCGGCGGCAGCGCCGTGTACCGTGCAGGTGACGTGCTGGATGAAGCCTATGCAGGTGTGCTGACCGATTTGGCCTTGGACCGGTTCGGCACGCTACATGGGGCTTTCAACAATGCAGGCGTGGTGGGTGACATGCGGGCGGTCCCTGACATGTCCATTGACAACTGGAACAGGGTCATCTCGACCAACCTGACCAGCGCCTTCTGGGCGGCCAAGGCGCAAGTTCCGGTTCTGAAGGAACGAGGCGGCGGCTCTATTGTCTTCACGTCCTCATTCGTCGGATTCAGCAACGGTGGCCTACCCGGTATGGCAGCCTATGCCGCGTCCAAAGCGGGGTTGAACGGGCTCGTCCAATCCCTTGCCGCCGAGCATGCCAGCGAGGGCATCCGGATCAACGCGCTGTTGCCCGGAGGGACAGTCACCCCCGCGGGTGGCGAAGGTAATCCTGAAGCCTTAAAGTTCGTCTCTGACCTGCATCCCATAAAACGAATGGCTTCGGCTTTGGAGATCGCACAAGCGGCACTCTTCCTTCTCTCGGATCGGTCTCGGTTCATGACCGGCAGTCCCATGATCGTTGATGGGGGCATGTCGGTCCGCCTGTTGTAGCTGATATGATTGGTGTCGCAGTTCCAGGAGCCTCCGCGACACCAAGCGGCCCGAGGCGTCAGCAGCGGCCTATTCCTCGATGTCGGCTATCGCAATCGAGGCAAAGCGAAATCAGACGAAGGCGCTCGCCAGGTCGCGGATTGTGGTGCCTGCGAAACGTGTCCTGAGGGTCGTTTCCGCGTCTGCCATGGCCTCGGCCAAGAAGGCGTTCGCCGCACTTTCGACCGGACAGGCGCTATGGTCTCTGGAAAGAGCGATTGAGAAGGCCGATCCGGCCTGCAATGCATCGTGGACCTGCTCCACCGTTATCTCGGCCGCTTCCTTGGCGAAACGCCAACCTCCGCTTCGTCCCCCTGCTGACGTCACAATCCCATGGTCCCTCAAAGCTGCCATAGTGCGCCGAACCACGACCGGATTGGTGTTCAGCATCTTTGCGATGGTCTCCGATGTCTCGCTCCCCCCCAGGAGGTGCATATGAACAAGGACGTGGAGCATGCGGGAGAGACGGGTGTCAGACATTGCGTAACTTATCGTGTTTCGGAAACTTGACGTGGCTCTTACCGTAACATAAAATGTTGCGAAACAACAGAGGAGTTCGCCATGTCGTCCCGCAAGCTGGTTGCCAATAGCCTGAACATGCACATAAAGGAAAGCGGCGAGGGACCCCTGGTTCTTTTCGTCCACGGCTTTCCGGAGACGTCCTACGCATGGAGACACCAGCTTGAGGCGCTGGCAGCGGCAGGCTTTCACGCTGTCGCACCTGATATGCGGGGTTATGGAGAGACGGACAGTCCAGCCGATATAGCTCGCTATTCGACATTTGACTTGGTGGGAGACCTTGTGGGCCTTCTCGATGCGCTTGGCTGCGAAAGCGCTGTCATCGTCGGCAACGACTGGGGAAGCACCTTGGGGTGGCAGGCAGCCCTCATGCGACCCGACCGGTTCAAAGGTGTCGTCGCAATAGGGGTGCCGATGATGGGCAATCCTCCTGTGCCGCCCACGCACTTGTTTCCGCAAACTGACGACGAACTCTTCTACACTCTGTACTTCCAGGAACCAGGGGTAGCGGAAGCGGAATTTGAGCGTGATGTTGGCTCCACACTTCGAAAGATCTTGTTCTCCGCCTCGTTCGAGGCCGGAGCACGACGGGAAGGCGATGGGACGCCAAATCCTTTCAGCATGGTGTCGTGTGCAAGGGGACTGCTCGCCTCGCTGCCGACCCCTGAGATGCTTCCTCAGTGGTTGAGTGAGGCCGACCTTGCCCATTATGTCCAGACCTTTAGCCGGACCGGGTTTGGTGGAGGTCTCAACTACTACCGCAATCTCGACGCCAACTGGAGCCTCCAGCGCTCGCTCAACGGCATGAAGATAGAGGTACCGGCGCTCTATATGGTGGGAGAGCAGGATGTTGGCCTGACCATACCGGGGATGCGCCAAATCATTGACGCAATGCCTCAGCTTGTTCCCAAGCTGACGCAGAGCCTGGTCATCCCGGATTGCGGACACTGGGCACCGCAGGAGAGGCCCCATGAGGTCAGCGCCGCCGTGATCGCTTTTGCGCAATCCGTCAATGACGGTGAGTGGCGCATCTAGCGGACCACGGCTGTTGGCCTGAGGCCATCATCGAAAGTGCCGACGGAAAATGAAAACGACTGTTGGTCGTGCCGAGTGCATGTGAAGACCCTTGAAAAACCGCTACACCCGGGCAGTTCGCACAAGCCGGAAAGTGATGCCGCGAAAATGCCCGGATCTCGAAAAGGAGGTTCGAGGGCTGCGAGCGGGGCACACCGCTTACGCCTGGGGTGACGCTATAGGCTCAAACACACCGCGGTCGCCTCCCGAGAGGGTCTGCGACTTGTCGGCGCCTGGCGTGTTTCTTCTGTTCGGCCAAGCTCGATCATCGCACTGTCGCCATGACGGCACTCTGGTCCACGCGCAGTCATGGCGGCGGTCTCCTTGGGCGAGAGTTTGTAACTGCAATGACAAGGATATCGCATGCGGGCGTTATGATGTACTAGGATTTTCCACTTCGATCTGCAGGCACATGGAAACGTCGCTCTATCTTCCCGTCAAAGGCTTTCTTGAGGAGGCAGGCTACACTGTGAAGGGTGAAGTGGGCGGCTGCGATCTGGTCGGCTTGAGCCGTGACGACCCGCCTGTCGTGGTGATCTGCGAGCTCAAACTGAGCTTCAATCTGGAGCTGATACTCCAGGCTGTCGACCGCGCGGCTGTCGCAGACGAGGTCTGGATTGCCGGGCGGGTATCGGCCAAGGGCAAGGGCCGAGAGGCCGACAGACGCTATCGCGATCTCTGCCGCAGGCTCGGGATCGGCATGCTCGGCATCTCCGATAGCGGCGCGGTCAGCGTGATCGTTGCCTCGGTATCGCCGATGCCGCGTACCAACTCGAAGCGCCGGTCGCGGCTGACGCGCGAGCACCAGCGGCGGCGCGGCGATCCGGCCCTTGGTGGAAGCACCCGCGCGCCGATCATGACAGCCTACCGCCAGCAGGCCCTCGGTTGTGCTCTGGTGCTGACATCAGGGCCGATGCGGGTGCGCGAAATCCGATCCACCATACCGGATGCGGGCAAGATTTTGCTCGCGAACGTCTACGGCTGGTTTGAACGGCTCGATAGAGGCGTCTATGGCTTGACCCCTGCCGGGCGCGAAGCACTGCTAGGATGGCCGCAGCAGGACATGCAGGCAACAATTGCCGGCTCCACCTGATTGCGACCGCCTCGATTGCTGCGACATCAACGGGCCGACGGAGCCAGCTGACCCAGACGACCTGAGGATGCCGCTGGATCACTTCAGCAGGCACTGCGTTAACCGGCATGACCGTATTTGCGCCTGAACATCGTTTCGTGAACGTGGGAAGCCTCCGGCTTCATGTGGTTCAGTTTGGACCTGCCGGCGGGCGGCCGGTCATGCTCCTGCACGGGTTCCCGGACTTCTGGATCGGCTGGAGGCGGCAGATTGATGCGCTCGCATCTGCAGGCTACCGGGTGATCGTTCCGGACCAGAGGGGTTACAACACCAGCGACAAGCCCCGCGGAGTGCGCGAATATGCCCTGCCCAGGCTTATCGGTGATGTCGTCGCACTCGCCGACGCGCTCGCCGTGGAAAGGTTTCATCTGGTCGGCCATGACTGGGGAGGCATTGTGGCCTGGGCAACAGGCGCGACGCTGCCTCATCGCCTGGACAAGCTTGTCATCCTGAATGCGCCCCATCCCGAGGTGTTGCTTGCCCATGCTGTGCACTCTCCGACGCAGTTCCTGCGCAGCAGCTACGTGGCGTTCTTCCAGATCCCCCTGTTGCCGGAAGCTGTCCTGGGGTCTCGTCGATCGGCCTTGCTGGTCCGAGCGCTCAGGGGTTCCAGCCGGCAAGGCGCGTTCGAAGAAGAAGATATCGTGGAATATCGGCATGCCTGGGAGCAACCGGAGGCGCTCTCGAGTATGTTAAACTGGTATCGCGCCTTACCCTTTCGCCCAAGTTTGAAAGCGCGGATTGTGACGCCGACCCTTGTCATCTGGGGGCTGCAGGACAAAGCTCTCGAGTTCGGGCTGGCGCAGCGCAGCCTCGCTCTTTGCGAAGATGGCAAGCTGGAGGTTTTCGCCCAGGCGACGCATTGGGTTCACCGGGAGGAAAGCGGCGCAGTCAACGCCGCGCTTACGGCCTTCCTCGACGGTTGAAGTCTCGCGTCCAAAGATGCTTCCCTTGCTACTCGACAACCCGGTCCGACAGCCTCAGGCGCAGGGTCACAACCTCCTGACAAGGGGAACGCGTCAGCCGTCAGATCGCAGCCGAGCTGGCCGAGCAGCAGGGGCAACCGTGCCGATTGCCGGTCTTCATCGGAAGCCGATTAGCGACGTCTAAAAAACCTGCGCCCGACCGGCTTGACTCTTTTCCGCGATGAGAACAGAAGAGGAACGTCAACTGTTTTGGAGCAGGAAGTCCTGTACACCGCGAACCTGAGGAGGTCCGTGAACGATGTCGCGTGTCCACAATTCTCGGGTCATCGACGAGCTCAGGGACCGGATAGCCGGTCTTGAGGGGCGCGGGTCGAAGAACGCGGCCGTGCTGCCCTTTGGCGTTTGCCAGATCGACGAGCGGCTGCCCGGGGGAGGTCTCGCCTACGGCGCCCTGCACGAGATCGCAGGCGGCGGCACCGGCACGGTGGACGGGGCGGCGGCAGCATTGTTTGCCGCGGGAATAGCGGCGAGGGCCAATGGCAAGGTGTTGTGGTGTCTGACCAGGCCCGACCTGTTTGCCCCTGCGCTGTCGCAGGCAGGGCTGCATCCGGACCGGGTGATTTATTGCCAGGCTGACAAAGAGGAGGACGTCCTGGCCTCCATGGAAGAGGGACTGTCATTCGGCGGCTTGGCTGCCGTCGTCGGCGAGCTTGTCCGTCTGCCCATGACCGCCTCCCGCCGCCTCCAGCTTGCGGCTGAGAAGACGGGGACAATCGGTCTGGTCGTTCGTCGGTGGCGGCGACAGACGGAGGCATCGGACTACGGCAATCCCACGGCGTCCTCCACCCGATGGCGGGTGAGCGTGCTGCCGTCGGAGCCATTGCCGGTGGCGGGAGTCGGCAGGGCGCGATGGCTGGCCGAACTGATGCGTGTGAAAGCAGGCGAGTGTGCTGAGTACGAAATTGGAGCCTGTGATGCCAAGGGTCGCGTGTGTCTACTTCCCGTATCTGCCAACGGACCGGATCAGACGGCATGGAGAGGCAACCATGCCGTCTGACCAACCGCTCGTCGTCATCTCCCGGTCGGGAACAAGGCGCTGGGTGTCTGCCATCGATCGGGCTGCCCGTGACGTAGGCCTGCGGGTCGGCATGCCCGCCAGCAAGGCGCAGGCGATCATCGCCAACCTCACCATGATCGATGCCGATCCGGCCGCGGATGCCGCAGCCCTTGAGAGGCTTGCACTCTGGGTTCTGCGGCAATACAGCCCTGTTGTCGCCGTGGACGGGACCGATGGCATTGTCATCGACACGGAAGGCGCCGACCACCTTCGCGGCGGCGAGATGATGATGGTCTCCGGCCTGGTGAATTCGCTTCGCGGCCGTGGACTGACGGCGCGGGCGGCGGTGGCGGATACCTGGGGAGCGGCGCATGCGCTGACCCGCCTGACGGCGGCTGAAACAACGGTGGTTCCCGTCGGTGGGTTGAGCAAGGCCGTCGTCGGACTGCCGATTGATTGCCTGCGCCTGCCAGCGGATACGATCCAGGGTCTGCGCGTCCTGGGTGTCGAAACCGTCGGCGAATTGTCGGCGATGCCGCGGGCGCCGCTGACATTGCGCTTCGGTCCTGAGGTCGCACGACGGCTCGACCAGCTTTTTGGCCGCGTCGCCGAGCCGATCGAACCCTTGCGGACGCCGGAAACCGTCGCGGTCTCACGCGACTTCCAGGACCCGATCGGGGCGGCCGAGACGATCCAGAAATACGTTCACCGCCTGGCCCGCCAGCTGAGTGCCGAGCTTGAAGGACGGGGCCTTGGCGTGCGCCGTTCGGACCTGGTCATCCATCGCGTCGACAACACGAGGCAGTGTCTGCGCGCCGGACTTGCAAAGCCTGTTCGCGATCCCGCCCGTCTTGCCAAGCTTCTGTGCGACCGCATCGAAAAGATCGAACCGGGCTTTGGTATCGAGAAGATGGTGCTCGTGGCGGTGATGGCCGAACCGCTGCAAGAGAAGCAGACGACGGCCTCTCTGATGGAGGAACAGGTCGTCGACGTGACACCTCTTATCGACATCCTGGGCAACCGGGGGCAGCGCCTCTATCGCATGACGCCGGTTGCCTCGGACGTCCCCGAGCGGTCGGTAACCCGGATCGCGCCAACGGCGGACGCGACCGGAGCCGACTGGGCGGCCAGATGGCCGCGTCCGTCGCGGCTTATGGCAAGACCGGAAGCAATCGAGGTTATGGCCCTGCTTCCTGACCAGCCACCGGCCGTGTTCACCTGGCGTGGCAAGCGCCGCCGCGTCAAAAGGGCAGATGGGCCTGAACGCATCTTCGGCGAATGGTGGACGCGTCCCCGGGAGATGCAGGCGGTACGGGATTATTTCGTTGTCGAGGACGAGCAGGGCGAGCGGTACTGGCTCTATCGCGCCGGTGACGGGGTCGATCCGGAAACCGGCTCGCATCGCTGGTTCATACACGGGGTCTTCGGATGAGGTATGCCGAGCTCCAGGTCACGACACACTTCAGCTTTCTGCGCGGAGCAAGTTCCGCCGCGGAGCTGTTCGCCACGGCCGCGGCTCTTGGCATCCATGCCCTTGGGATCGTCGACAGGAACTCGCTGGCCGGGATCGTCCGCGCCTGGGAGGCTGCCAAGGCCACGGGCATTCGCCTTGTGGTCGGTTGCCGTCTCGACCTTGCCGACGGCATGTCACTTCTGGTCTACCCGATCGATCGCCCGGGATACTCGCGGCTCACCCGGCTGTTGTCGCTCGGCAAGGGCCGGGGTGGCAAGGGAAAATGCCGCCTCGATATCACCGACGTCGCCACCTACAGCGACGGGCTGATCGCCATTCTCATTCCCGACGAAGCTGACGATATCTACGCGGGACAGCTGCGGAAGGTGGCCGCAATCTTCGGCGACAGGGCCTATGTCAGCCTGTGCCTGCGTCGCCGGCCCAACGACAGGCTGCGCTTGCACACGCTGTCGAACATGGCCGCCAGGCACAAGGTGAAGACCGTCATCACCAACGATGTCCTGTTCCATGATCCAGGACGCCGACAGCTTCAGGATATTGTAACCTGCATTCGAAATCGCACGACGATCGACAGCGTCGGTTTCGACCGCGAACGGCATGCGGACCGCTTCCTCAAGGCACCCGAAGAAATGCACCGCCTGTTTGGCGAGTACCCGGAGGCGCTGGCGCGGACGGGGGAGATCGTAGAACGCTGCTGCTTCGACATGAGCGAGCTGCAGTACCAGTACCCGGAGGAAGCCATCGTCCCTGGCCTCGATGCGCAGCAGTCGCTGACCAGGTTCGCCTGGCAAGGTGCGAAAGAGCGATATCCCGAAGGCGTACCGGACAAGGTTCGAAAGGCGATCCTGCACGAGCTCGATCTCATCAGGACGATGAACTACGCCCCCTATTTCCTGACGGTCTATTCGATTGTCCGCTTCGCCCGGTCGAAGGGCATCCTCTGCCAGGGGCGCGGGAGCGCGGCCAACTCGGCGGTCTGCTACTGTCTCGGGATCACCTCGATCAACCCCGAAACCGCAGACCTGCTGTTTGAACGCTTCGTCTCGATGGAGCGCAACGAGCCGCCGGACATCGACGTCGATTTCGAGCACACCCGCCGCGAGGAGGTCATCCAGTGGATTTTCGAGACCTACGGGCGCAGCCGCTCGGCGCTGTGTTCCACCGTCACCCGCTACCGGACAAAAGGCGCGCTGCGCGATGTCGGCAAGGCTTTGGGCCTTTCGGAAGACCTCATTTCGCAGCTTTCCTCGGGGGTCTGGGGCTGGTCGAAAGACGGCATCGGCGACAAGCAGCTCAAGGAGAACAACGTCAACACGTCGGACTACCGCCTGCGCCTGGCGTTGGACCTGGCAACGCAGCTGATGGGCGCGCCACGCCACCTCGGCCAGCATCCGGGCGGGTTCGTCCTGACGCAGGACAGGCTCGATGACCTGGTGCCGATCGAGCCGGCGACGATGAGGGACAGGCAGGTGGTCGAGTGGGACAAGGATGACATCGAAGCCTTGAAATTCATGAAGGTCGACGTGCTGGCACTGGGCATGCTGTCGTGCATGGCACGGTCGTTCGAGCTCCTGGCCGAGCACAAGAACGAGCCGATGAGCCTTGCGGACGTGCCCCAGGAGGACCAGAAGACCTATGCGATGATCAGGCGGGCCGACACGCTCGGGACGTTCCAGATCGAGAGCCGGGCGCAGATGGCGATGCTGCCGCGGCTGAAGCCCAGGACGTTCTACGACCTGGTGGTTCAGGTCGCGATCGTCCGTCCGGGCCCGATCCAGGGCGACATGGTGCATCCGTATCTTCGCCGCCGGGAGGGCAAGGAGAAGGTCGAGTACCCGACGCCTGAACTCGAGGCGGTGCTGGGCAAGACACTCGGCGTGCCGCTGTTTCAGGAATCGGCGATGAAAGTCGCGATGGTTTGCGCCGGGTTCAGCGCCGGCGAGGCCGACCAGCTGCGGCGGGCCATGGCCACCTTCAAGTTCACCGGCGGGGTCACCCAGTTCAAGGACAAGCTGGTCAGCGGGATGGTGAAGAACGGCTACAGTGCCGAATTCGCCGAGCGAACGTTCACGCAGCTGGAAGGCTTCGGGTCATACGGCTTTCCTGAAAGCCATGCCGCCAGCTTTGCGCTTGTCGCCTATGCCTCGTCCTGGATGAAATGCCATCACCCCGAGATCTTCTGCGCTGCTCTGATCAACAGCCAGCCGATGGGGTTTTATTCCGTCGCGCAGATCGTCACCGACGCGCGGCAGCACGGGGTCGAGGTCAGGCCCGTCTGCGTCAACGCGTCAAGGTGGGACTGTACTCTGGAGCGCATCGAGAATGCGGACCGTTTCGCGGTGCGGCTTGGCCTGCGGGTGATAAGGGGCCTGGCTGCCAATGATGCGGCACGAATCGTGCTGGCGCGGGCAGGTGAGCCGTTCCAGAGCGCCCACGACGTGTGGCGACGTTCGGGTGTTTCGACAGCCTCCCTGGTCAACCTCGCCAAGGCAGACGCCTTCTTGCCGTCCTTGGGACTGGAGCGCCGGGAGGCACTGTGGAACATAAAGGCCTTGCGCGATGAGCCTCTCGAACTTTGGGCTGCGGCCGCCGAGCGTGAAGCAAAAACGGTTGCGGAGGTGCAAGAGCCGGATGTCGTCCTGAAGTCGATGACGGAGGGCAGGAAGGTCGTCGAGGACTACACAAACACCGGGTTGACCTTGCGGGCGCACCCGATGTCCTTCCTCCGGAACGACCTCGGGAAGAAGCGGATCGTGACCTGTGCCGAGGCGATGGGCGAGCGTGACGGCAGGTGGCTATGGACGGCGGGGCTGGTTCTGGTGAGACAGCGGCCGGGATCGGCCAAGGGCGTCATGTTCCTGACCCTGGAGGACGAGACAGGCGTGGTCAACGCCGTTGTCTGGCCAAGTCTTTTCGAGAAGCAACGCCGGGTTCTGATGACCGCCAGCATGATGGGTATCCACGGCCGCATCCAGCGTGAAGGCGATGTTGTCCATCTCGTCGCGCAGCGCCTGTTTGATTTCTCGAGCGATCTTTCCAGCCTCGGCGCACGGGAAGGGCAGTTCCCTTTGACGCATGGCAGGGGCGACCAGGTCAGGCATGGAGGTGGCCCTGATCCGCGCGACAACGCCAAGCCGGTGGTGCAGGTAAGGGACATTTACATTCCAGATCTCCACATCGACACACTGAAGGTGAAATCACGGAACTTTCATTAGCCCTGGCATGGGCGACCCGGATCAGAGCGGGTCGGCCCCAGAAAGGGATCGAGCGGATCCCTCCGGTTTTTTCGCGGCAAGGATCTTGAAGGCGCAATTTTTAAAAACCAAATCGATACCATCGGCAGCCTTGAGAGGTGCCGACAATTCCGGAGACGGATGCTTCTGGCGGCGTCTCCGATCCATGTTGCTTTACGGAGGATATGGTCATGAGAACGGCAGCTTTCCTATACTGCAGCCTCCAACGCTCTCCACAGCGTGGAAGAGAGATTGGCGCGTTGGTTGCTCATGTGCGACGACCGCATCCAGGGAGGCGAGCTTCGGCTGACCCATGAGTACATTTCCGTCATGCTGGGTGTCCGCCGCCCCAGCGTCACGACGGCACTGCATGTCCTGGAAGGAAGCCGTTTTATTCGAGCGGAGCGTGGCCTGATCACCATGCGCGACCGCAAGGCAATGGAGGAGTTTGCGGGCGAAGCCTACGGTAAACCGGAGCAATATTACCATAACCTGATGGGGAAAGCCCTGCGACCGCCTGCGGGCGGGAGCAGCTGAGCTATGCCGGATAGTTATTTCAGGTGAACAGTCCGGGCCTTCTCGCCCGCGCGCGATTGGTCGGCTTCGCCATAGTACTGGCTTCTGAAGAGCCGCGAGCTGGAGGCGAGGACTGCGATTTCGGCCAGCCGTCTCGGATCCATCAGACCACGGCTGTAGAAGCTGAAGACGATGCTGGCCAGATGCTGGCGTTCATCTTCACGGGTGGTTCCGGCGGCTTTCGCCGCTATCTGTACGGCCTCCCGGAGCATCGCCACATCAGTCCTGTCGAGTGCAATTGAATTCCATGTATGATGCAGGGGCATCAGCTTCCCTCCACTGGTTTCAAGCAACGGTTAACCTAACAGGCCGGCCTCATCATTTCAGGGTGCGTACGAAATCGTACGGCTTTGCAATATCCGCGCGTCTTGCTGAAGCGGCGACTGAGCGGCGCTGACGGTGTTCTGGCCGTTGCCGATGTGGAGCCGCGGCTATCTTGTGGATGAAACCTTCTTTTGCAGGTGGCGAAACTTATCTCGCAGGCGAAAGTTATGTACGGTATCGCACATACTGACGTGTCTCATACTGGATCGAGCTGCACATTGCCAAGTTTCGGAACTCCGGTCCTGGTGGTCGAGGATGAGGCAATAATCCTCATCAACATAAGCGATGAGCTGACGGCCCTTGGATTTCATGTTTATGAAGCCAGCAATGCAAGAGCGGCCATGGACCAACTTCTTTTGCACCCGGATATCAAAGTGCTTTTTACGGACATTGATATGCCAGGTGACATGGATGGCCTACTCCTCGCCAAAATTGTCCGCGGGCGCTGGCCACCGATCAAGATCATCATAACATCCGGGAAGCATTGCTTCACCAGCGGTGAGCTTCCGATGGTCGGGCGCTTTATTCCCAAACCCTATGATCCTTCGTCCGTCGTATCCGCAATAGACGAGTTGCTAGCTGCTTGAGAAGCCCCAACTCTGTAGCCGTAACCTTGCAAGACGATATTGTGGCCACTATACTGGCTGTCGCCGTCCGAAGCGGCCATACCGTTCTGGCTGGCGATAGCTACAGTGGTGCCGTTATCACTGGGGCCGGTGTAGCGCCCAGCGTCAAAGGCAATGGTAGCTAACGGCCCTTCCACCCGACAAGGGCGCAAGTCTGGCTGAGATCAGCAGCCACTTTCCCATGGGCATCGATTCGAAGATGCTCGACGATGAGAGGTTCGTTCCCAGTCCGGCGGCCATCATGAGAGGATCGAAGCGGACCGTCCGCGCGCCTTCAGCACTGCATTTTGCAAAGGGCTCGGCTGCTCACCGTCCAGGTTCGCCAGGGGCTGCGCCACGGGTGTCGGTTCGCGGACGCTTGCGACGTCATAGCATTCGCAGCGCCAACTGATGGTGGGCGAGCGGCAAGTTTCTGACTGCGCCCTCGGCTCCGCAAGCGGTTCGCCGTGACGCCGGGTTGAACGTTTGCCGGCACTTGTGCCCGCGACACGCTCCGGAGATCCGGAACCCTCACATTGAAGAGGTTTGGTAAGCTGGAGGTGCTTGAGCGGACAGCGCAATCCACACATGGCGCGAAGCTAAAGACGCCCATCAGTCCTTGCCTGTCGCCGGCAGATGGGCTCTCTACGAGTAACCAATTTACCAAAGATTCGGGCAGGTAGGTCTGCCGGTTGTGATAGGAGCCGCTGTTGCAGAGTCTTAAAAATGGACGATGGCTGAATGAGCCCAGGGAAGCAAAAGCATCGGATGGCGAGCTTTCCGTAACGACTGACGCCAACACCGATTTTTGGCGAGAGACCCACTATGGCTTTGTCCGCGACAACGGTCACTTCTACGCACTCCAGGCCGAAGGTGATTTCACCGCTCAGGTTCGAGTCCAGGCCTGTTTCGAACATCTCTATGATCAGGCAGGACTCATGGTCCGGCTTGACGAAAGTCGGTGGATCAAAACCGGGATCGAGTTCTCGGATGGATATGGCTTACTCGGCAGTGTGCTGACGGATGGCGCCTCTGATTGGGCCACGGGGCGATATGTCGGCAATTCATCAGATTTCTGGATAAGGGTGACCGTCCAGAACGGCGTTCTGAGGATACAAGCATCAGGCGATGGACAGACTTGGCCACTGGTCCGCCTCTGCCCCTTCCCGAAGTCGGATCGTTATCTCGTCGGCCCCATGTGCTGCACTCCCGAACGTGCTGGGTTGGAGGTGAAGTTCAGTGAGTGGCAACTCGGGCAGGCCTTCGGCAAAGACCTTCACGACTTGTCGTAGTCGCCAGAGCGCTTGACCGGGGCTTCGCGGATTGCATCGAATGGCAATCTTGCAGATGTCCTGCCAGAGGCTGGAAAGCCCCCCCCCCGCGATGTATATGGTCACCATGATCGGCGTGTTTTTGTTCCAGCGCGTCTTCGCCCGCCAACGTTGTGATCGCGAACAGGACGTAGATGAGCGACGCGTCCTGTTATTCATGGCCAAAAAGATGGGCTCACAGCTACCTGCAGCCCAAGGAGTGTGGAGTTCATAGATGCTTCAGAGGAGAACAGCAGACACCCGAAAGCGGGAGGAAGCTGCGTGATGCATATGTTTTGGCAGTAGGCGCTTAGCCGAGGAACTTCGCGAAACGCGCATCTTGCATTCGAATTTCTGGCTTGCTCCACAATGGCGAGAAAACCGCAGATGAAGCAGACAGATCTCCGATCGAAACGGGCCACTGCGCTTCACCGAAGTGTCGCGGACGCCGAGACGCCCAAGAGGCGCAAAGGGTTTTTCGACGGCGCTCCGACAGCAAAGGCGGGCAAGACAGAGATGACGTCGATTGCGCGGTAGGACCATCAGGTGGCAAGCCTGGTCAAGACGGATCCAGGCACTACGGGGACTGATTGTCCGAATATGGCAATCGACGGCTTGTGGCGCCTGCCAGAAGCGTCGCGTGGCCGGAATGATCCGGCCGCCCAGCAATCATCGCGTCGGCGTCGCAAGCCCTAGTCTGCTGTTGCAGACGGGGCGGGCCGAAACACGGGCCGTGGCTTTTTGCCGACTTTGATGCCCAGCTCCCGGTTCAGTTTTTTCTGCGCGAGCTTGCGAGTGCGGCGAATTCCCTCCGCTTTCTCGCGGGCCCGCTTTACCGATGGCTTTTCATAATGCTCACGAAGCCGCATTTCCCTCAAAATGCCCTCCTGCTGGAGTTTCTTCTTGAGGTATCGCAGCGCCTGATCGACGTTGTTGTCACGCACGAGAATTCGCAAGGTTATCTCCTGAAGGCGATGGCACGCAGCAGCATTCCATACTCCCGTTGCAGCGGTTGGCAAGCATTGAATGCGCCTGCCTTGCACTTTAGATCCGCCGGTCGATGCCGCATGGCTATGGAGCCGGCATCGGTGACGCTGTCGGTATTTTGGCCTACAAGAAAGCCAATTACATCGGAACTGCGTGCGTGGTCGGCACCTGAGGAACATCCTGCTGCAGTTGGACGGGACAGCCAGGCTGCCACGGTGTCAGTTCTCACGGATTAGAAGCATGGCGACATGTCAGTAGACCGATGCGACGGCGTGCGCGCGAAACTGGCCTCCGTCGTCCATGTGCTTCGCCATCAGCGGCGTGCTCATGATGAAGATCGCCAGCGCAAGAACAAATGCAGAGCCAAGGAACGTCATTGGCGGCTTCCTTCGGTGAAACTCCCGCCAAAATACGCAGCTCCATTTGATCCGACCTGAACACAGGTGGTTGACCACGGCCGAGTGCCGCGGTGAAGACCGCGCCGCGTGGTAAGAATTGCCCGGCCTTAAAGGGCGCCTGACAATGAAAGCTGATCGCGGTCATGCTCGCCGAGGCGGCCAAGGTCGTCGCAAAGGCTAGGATTGTCCTGGTGCTCTTGAGCGCAGGGCGATCACCAGGATTGGTGGGGATTGTTGGCTAGGCAATCTGACCGCAAATCGCCGGCGTGAGAGTTGCCGCCAGGGGTGTTTAGGCTGGCGCATGCAGAAATGGTCCTCCGT
This sequence comes from Pseudorhizobium marinum, assembly GCF_000705355.1. NCBI lineage: Bacteria > Pseudomonadati > Pseudomonadota > Alphaproteobacteria > Hyphomicrobiales > Rhizobiaceae > Pseudorhizobium > Pseudorhizobium marinum. The sequence goes on along the minus strand of NZ_JMQK01000013.1, from coordinate 8,070 downwards.
AGAACCGGCACAGCGCACTTGCCGCTAACGGTGCGCCATGATGGCATCGATGTCTTGATCCCTGTTATCACCGACGACCTTGTAGCCCTTCTTCGAAAGATTGACACAGACCAGCAGATCCACGCCGTGGTCGAGTAGCGAGGCTCGGTCAATCGAAGTCGCCAGTTCTGCCGAGTTCAGATCACTTTCGATGAGGTGGAATGAAGTGGTTTCAGACCAACGCATTCCCGTCGTGAGGGATTGGATTGCGGTGTTCACGGAGTCGTATCGCTCCTCATAAGAGCCGATGACGGTGGTTCTGTCCGCAATGCGGAACGACACCATGAAGACTGACATTCGCTTCCCTCTGCTATTTGCCACCAATGCATCGAATATTCGCGAGTCGCCAGCAACCATCTACAACATACATGAGAACATGTTGATATGCAGACATGTCGGTTTGCCGCGGCCGCCACCAGCTGGCGGAGGCTCGAACTGCTCACTGCTGCCCGGTGGGGCGCAATCCGGTTCATCGAGAAGGCCTGTACATGGCACTGCGCTACAAGCCCCAGCACAACACGCTCTACAAGGACAAGCGAGGGCCCGGTCTTCGGGAGCGGGTCTTCCTCACGGACAACTACCTCTGCCAGTGGCCAGGCTGCGACAAGCTCGTCATCGGTAAGGGCAGGGAGGCAGACAACGCTCCGGTGGCTCACAATCCACCCAACCACGCCATGGGACCGGAGGCAAGCATGCACACCGAAGACATGGAGTTCGCTCTCGCCTACTGTCGCACCATGGCTCCACAACCGAAGGCCATCGGGTGCGGGCTGAAGGGTATCAATACCAAGGAGATGGTCATCGACCACTAGCTATCCAACGCCATCACCGGCGGTGTATCCATCGCCAGGGAAAGAGGCATGGATTTGGTAACCAAGCGACAACCAGATGGCAAAGCCTAAGCCGCCTCGCACACGGAGACCTCGTCCAGAAAAGGGATGAACAGCTAGTCGTTGCCGTAGGGCAATGATGCCACCTTAAGCAAGTTGTCAGTGCCCGCCAGCCTTCGACACGACGTTTATCAGCAGAACGCCTACGATGATGAAGCCAATCCCGATGACAGCCGCCAGATCCAGCTTCTGGTGAAACCAGAGTTGGCCGATCAATGCGACCAACACCACCCCGGCACCGGACCAAGTAGCGTAGGCGATGCCGATCGGGATCACTTTCAGGGTGAGCGAGAGGAAGAAGAAAGCAACTCCGTAGCCGATCACCACGATCAGGCTTGGAACCGGCTGTGTGAACCCTTGCGAGGCCTTCAACGCACTGGTGGCGACCACCTCACCGACGATAGCAAGTCCGAGAAAAAGAAAATTCAACATGGCGGGCTCCGGGTTGGCTCCTCCTTTAAGCAACAAGCGGAAGGACGGTCACGCGCAATTTTTCGTGTGGCGCCATCCCAGGCGAGAATGAAGGGGCAAGGGTGACCACATACAGCCCCATCCCATCAAATGTTGGCCTCCTTTGGTTCTGCACTCGCGCCCCCAAACACTTTCGATCAGTGTAAGCCGGACCCAGCTAGGGGTACGGGAACCCGGATGAGACGCGATGCTACCGCGGCGACCTGAAGACCTGGGGCGAATACGCGGCCATCCCGAGAAAGGCGCGCTCCGCGATCTGATCGACCAGCTGGCTAGCGGTCTCGTCCGCGCATGCCGCTGGACAGGCCAGTAATATGGTCAGCCAGGTAGCGGCCGTTATCCGTCATACGCGAGCATATGCCCGCAGGCGCAACTGGGCCTTTGGCGGTCGATCGGTCGAGGGTCAGACCAGGCGCCATTGTTGTGCGACCTTGTGGCCGAGTCTCGCTTCGAGGTGCGAGCCATCCGGCAAGCGATCGCGGCAACCCCACGCGTCCAGGGCGGCTCCGCATCCGGTTCTGGCGGCCGCGGAGATTGGCTCGTCATCCCCCTCTGCCTGGGCGAGGAACAAAATCAAATGGGCAGCTCCATTATCGGGCATGGGAGCAGCGGAGTTTACCTCTGGTTAACTGGAACCATTAGCTGTTTCTCAAAGTCCTTCAGGCAGCGTGTGAACAGCTGAGGCGGAGACCTCGGTTGATGCTGTTTAATTCAACGGAGTAAAACTCATGATGAAGCTTTTTGCCCGCTTCCGCAGCGACGAGTCGGGCGCAACTGCAATCGAATACGGGCTGATTGCCGCCCTCATTTCTGTCGCCCTCATTGCTGGCGCCTCCACTCTCGGAAACTCGCTGGACAATGCCTTCAAGGGCGTTGCCGGCAAGATGGACGACGCTACCAACAAGGGTACGACACCAGCACCTTCGGCTGGCGGTTAAGGATTTCGCAACATGCGCCTTCTAAGGTGCATCAGCTAACTCCAGCACAGGGGTTGGTCAGCAAGAACTAGAAGCCGAGCTTTGCTTGATAGCGATGCTCGGTCTTTTTCGTCGTCCAATTATCCCGCACATCAAATGTCCGGGTATAGCATCGGTGAGATCTATAAAAGACTACTGATATCAATAGCGTTGGCGGAGGAGGCGTCCACAGGCGCAACTGGACCTTTGGCGGTTGATCGGCCGCGGGTCAGATCCTGCGCCATTGTTGGCGGTTGATGAAGTCAGCCAGATGCGCAGCCGGCATCGGTTTTGCCAGCGCATATCCTTGCAGCACGTCACAGCCCAGGTCGCGCAGAATCCCAACATGGGCACCGGTTTCCACACCCTCTGCCACGACGCAGATGCCGAGGGAGTGACCGATGTCGATGATGGAGCGCAGCAGCTGCCGCTGTTCGGTGGAGTCGACAATGCCCTTGACCAGCTCACGGTCGATCTTGAGCGCGTCCGGGGCCGTTTTCAGAAGGCTCACGATCGATGCGTGGCCGGTGCCGAAGTCGTCAATCTCCAGCGCGATGCCAAGATCACGCAGGTCAGCCAGCCGCTGCAGGATCTGCGCGTCGCACTGGTCGAGGAAGATGGATTCGAGCAATTCGAAAGACAGGGTCCCCGGTTGGAAGTCGAGGGTGCGCAGGTGTTTCATCAGGGCGGGATCGGACAGGCGGCGGTAGGAGACATTGACCGAGACCTTCGGAATGTTGAGGCCCAGCCTCTGCCAGCGTCTGAAGTCGTCGAGTGCAGCACTCAACATCATGGCGTCAATCTCGGCAACGACTCCAAGCTCTTCTGCCACAGACAGGAACGCGTCCGGCCCCAGAAGCCGGCCATCGGGGGTGGCCCAGCGTGCAAGCGTTTCGACGCCGTCCACCTCCAGCGAGTCTGCCCGAAACTGCAACTGATAGAACGGGATGAATTCGCGCTGTTCAAGCGCGGCGAGGATTTCGTCGGCGGTCTTCTTGTTGCTGACAATCTCCCGATAGGTCTGGGCGGAGAAGAACTCGTGCCGATTGCGGCCATTCTTCTTGGCGCGGTAGAGGGCGATATCGGCGTTGAGGAGAAGTTGTGCCGCATCCCCTTGTCCCCGCTGTTGGCAGGCAATGCCGATGCTGGCGCCGATGCGGCAAAGGTTGCCATTGCGCACCACCGGCTTGCTCAGTTCGCCAATGATCCTTTCGGCCAGTTCGCCCAGCCCTTTTGCCGGTCCGCGAAAGTGACGCATGATCACGAATTCATCACCCCCGACGCGCGCCACGAAATCGACCGCGTCTGTACAATGTTTCAGGACCTCGGCGACATAGGTGAGGAGGCTATCGCCGGTTACATGGCCCAAGGTGTCATTGATGTGCTTGAACCTGTCGAGATCGACGTGAAGAACGGCGACGTCGCCTTGTTCGCCTCCAGGTCCCATCCAACGTCGAAGCGCAGCGTCCAGATACCGCCGGTTGGGCAGACCCGTCAGGTCGTCGTGCAGGGCGCTGTACTCGATCTCCTGACGGGCAGCCTCGAGCGCCGCGCTTCTGGCTTCGGCCAGATCCTTTGCACGCTCCAGTTCCCGCCGCAGCAGGACCTCTTCGGTGACATCCCAATTGGCACCTACCATCCTGGACTGGCCGTCGTGGTCGACGAAACGCTTGCTGTAGCTTTTGATGATACGTTCACGGCCATCGTCAAGCCGGATGCGATATTCGTCGGCGAAGGGTTCCACGCTGCCCGCATGGTCCTCCACTGTCCTGGTCGCGCGCGGCAGATCATCGGGATGAACCCTGCTTTCCCACAGGCCGCCAATGGCAATTCTGCCGCTGTCCGGGACCCCGTAGATGGTGAACATCCGCTCGTCCCATTCCGTCTCTCCCGTGGTGAAATTGGCTTCGAACACGCCGATCCCGGAGATGTCGAGCGCCATCTCCAGCCTTCGGGCGTTGCGAGAGGCCGCCTCTTCAGAGGCCTTTCGCTCCGTGATATCGGTATCGGTGCCGACGACACGGGTGGGTCGGCCATCAGCGTCCCATGCCACGGCCGCGCCCCGACATTCAATCCACACCCAGTGACCATCCTTGTGCCGTTCCCGGTAGTCGAAGACGGCATAGGCGGGATCTCCCGCAGCCTGTTTGTCCATCGCGACCATGACCTTGGCGCGGTCATGGGGGTGGACGTTCTCAAGCCATTCAGCCGTGCTTGACGGCAGGGGATCGTCGGGCCCAAGGCCGCGCATCTTGTACCAGGTGGGCGAGTAATATTTATCTCCCTTGCCCCAGTTATGATCCCAGACCCCAAGCTCGGAGGAGATCAGGGCGTGATTCCACCGGCTTTCACTGAAGGTAAGATCGTCGGCGGCATCGGCTCGTGGGTGGATGTCCAGGGGAAGCAGGAGGACGGCTGCAGCCGGGGCCATGCCGGGCGGCAGGGGAGACGCCGCGACCTGCACATGGCGCAGCTTGCCGTTCACCTTAACAACCAGCTCTTCGGGCGACGGATTGCCCATGGCCACACGGCGCACCCCGACAAGGACGCGCTGCCGGTCGTCATTGTCGATCAGATCGAGGAAGGATGGCCCCGATCCCGTGTTGGGCCCCGCCTTCGAACCCGTCTTGGGCCATGCCGAATGGAAGGCCTGATTGACGGCGACCGTCTCGCCATCCGCCGTGACAATGGCCAGCGGCAGGGGAAGCCAGTTCATCACCTCGGGCATGTCATGCCTGCCGGCCACCGCGGATTGAACAGTTGAGGGAATCGGGGGCCGAGCTTGCATGGCGAAGTCCGCGTGGTCGTTCTTTCCACCTTAGAGGCGCCTAATTAAAGGTGCCTTAATTGATGCTGCTGGCAACCCAGCAGCATCAGGTGGTTCCCGTTACGCGGGGCACGTCGCCCACCAAAAGGTCTGGCCCCAGGCGCAAGGCGATATTGCCGCCTGAGCCGCTGACGTTTGCAGGGGTTGGTCATGCGTAAGCGATCCAGCCTCGAAAGCTGAACGCCTGATAGAACTGCGCAACATCCGTGAACCCGGCGTCGTGCAAATGGGCCTGTTCGTCCTCGGGCGCGTCGATGAAGAGCCTCTTCATCATCCCAATTCGGGCCGCGTCCCACTTGTCCATTCCGGGACCAGCGCCAAACGCGATGTGCCTTTCCATCCAGAGCGAGCGATCCGGCTCCCTTTGGGGAAAGCTGACATGGGCGAGGACCAGGGGGGATCCTGGAGACAGCCGATGACGAATGCCACGAAGCGTCTCCATCCTCTCCTCCGGAGAGATGTGATGAAATACCAGCAGGCAGACGGCTCCATCGAACGGACCTTTGGGGGCGGCTTGGATATTGCCCTGGCAAAGGCGGATCCGGCTGGAATGGCAGGATGTCGTCTGTTGCGCCAGTGCCAGCATGTCCGAGGATGGATCGACACCGTCAAAGGACCAACCCGCATGCTGCTGCGCAAGCGCCCTCAGCTCCAGGCCGCCACCTGCTCCGACAACGAGAACGCGTCCCTCCTCTGCAATCCGCTCTGCCAGAAGCAGCCCCGTCATCCGATGCAGGTCGTCCAGACCGGGAACCTGACGCCGGGTTGCTTCGATGTAACCTGCCTGTCGTCCGTCGAATCTAGCCATGGGCGATACCGCCGGACATCAATGAACGGTGGGCAGCGACCCCTGCGAGGTTTTCATCGGCGACGGCCAGGGCAACGGAGGCCGTCGCCCGTACGGCATCGCCGCACGCGAAGACGCCAGCCAAGCTGGTCTCCTTCATCGCATCGGTCCTGATGATGGAGCCGAGCGGTGTTTCATCAAAGTCAAGGCCAAGCTGCTGCGGGAGCGAGGTCGTTGTCTTGAATGGAGCGAGCGCGAACAGCCCCGAGAATGACAGCGTGCGACCATCGGCAAGCTCGACATCGGCGTCGGCGTCACCCCTGATGGATTTCACAAGACTGCGTTCAACGGCGACGCCACGGGCTGCGAGTGCTGCCAGTTGATCGGCGTGCGGATCGAAAGCCTGGTTGAGGAGCAAGGTCGTTGGACCCCAGTCAGGCAGCATCAGCGCCTGGTGGAGGGAAAGTTCGGAGCCGGCGATCACGCCGATTCTGCCCTGGTTCAGCTCGTAGCCATGGCAGTAGGGGCAATGAAAGACGTGTCTGCCCCACCGTTCCTTCAAGCCCTCGATCTCCGGAAGGATGTCGGTGACGCCGAGAGCCAGGATCAGCCGGCGCGAAGCGTGACGCCAGGCGCCACCCGTCACTTCGATATGTTGACTTGCCGGCTCCCGGTTCTTGGCCAGCTGTACGCCATCGGCTCGACCGGCCAGCCAGTCCACCGTCGCATAGTTCATTACCTGGGCCCGCGCCTGGGCTGCGATGACGGCGGGGTCGACGCCGTCCTGGGTGATGAAGCCATGCGAGTGGGAGGCAAACCGGTTGCGCCTGAGACCCTCGTCGACGATGAGCACCCGGCGCCGGGCGCGGGCCAGTTGAAGGGCTGCTGATAATCCGGCGTAGCTTCCGCCGATGATGATGACGTCGTAGATGGTGTCGCGCATGACCGCCTCCTGTTCACGCAACAACATAAGTGGCATGACCGGCGGATGTCAACACTCAAGGCACTTCGATTGTGTCGTGAGCGCCGGTTGTGCTATGGCAGCGCCAGGAACTTCACAAAGAGGAACGATAATGAGGCAAGACAGCCGGCTTTCACGCATGCTGCACGTCTTGATCCACTTGGGGCGATATGATGGGGCCATGACCTCAGAGATGATCGCCGGCATGCTCGGCGCCAACCCGGTTGTGATTCGACGGACCCTGGCGGGTCTGCGCGACGAGGGCTATGTGGTTTCAGTGAAAGGGCACGGCGGTGGCTGGAGGCTTTCTCGTCCTCTTGAGGAGCTGACGCTCCTCGACATCTACCACGCCGTCGGAGAACCCTCCATCTTTGCGGTCGGACCTGCATACGACATGCCCGGTTGCCAGATCGAGCAGGCGGTCAACGCGACGCTCAAAGATGTCTTCAACGAGGCGGAGGAGCTCCTGCGCACAAGGTTCGCTGATGTCACCCTTGCTGACGTGGCCGAGGGATTCCCCGACCCTGGACAACACGGTGGCAAGCAGTGCGCATCTTGATCAAGGTGAGCGCTCACCCATCCCTGCAGCCAAGCCGGGTTCGTCGTCTGCACAGTCATCCGGCAGGGAACCGGCTCGCTTAATTTCCACAGACGAGGTGGAGACGTCATCCCACGTCGCTGCTGACCCGCAAGCTCTGATACCTGCAGCGGCCCATCGTCTTCATCTGGTCGCTCCAGGTTGCGTCAAAGACGGACGCGTCGATCATCGCTTCGGCCCGAAGTGCCGCATCGTCGCGTTCATCGAACTGAGCGCGAGTCGGCCGCTTCGAATGGGAGCAATGGCTGCCAAGAAATGCGATCGAAGAAGACGACCGGGCCTTTCGCGCTCATGCCTCCCGCACGTGACCGGCGTCGATTGGCAGCGGGCTGGCAGATCACGGCGCCGCTTTTGCAGACAGCCGTCAGGAGAACCGTCGTCGTGCGTTTCCCCGACGCACCTCGCTGCGGCATCACGAGGCGAGCCATGCATGAAAAATGGCCGGGTTCGGCCTTCGTTCGATGCAGCATGCGGACATGCTGGCCTACCGTGGCGGAGAGACCGTGAGCTCTCCGCCACGGCAGGCTCAAGGATCAGGTGC